>CAYTKR010000029.1:0-9297 GCA_964438295.1 uncultured Anaerolineales bacterium | reverse complement strand
GTTATCCGATCGTGACCATGTTAGCCAATCGATGGGGTAAATGGAAGCTATATTCGGGTTCACTTTTATTCTCAGCCATCATCTTTCCAGGGACAATGATCCTTGGAGGGTGGATGATGGTATCTCTAAAAGTGCAATGTATTTCGTGGGCAGTACTCCAGGCGATCGCGATTTCTGGCGTTGTCGTTCTTTCTACTGCATTTATCGCTGAGATTACCGATGTTGATGAAAGTGCAACAGGCCAGCGTCGTGAAGGAGTTTATTTTGCTGTCATGAAAGTCCTCGATCAGCTCTTTTCTGGAGTGGCGCTGGTGATCTTGCCAGTTATTTTGCTGCTCGGACGCAGCAGCCAAGCCCCAATGGGACCTTTGGGCGTACGTATGACCGGGGTTGTGGCTGGTGTGCTAATGCTTGTAGGATTCTTAATTTTCTTGCGTTACCCAAATCGCCAGAGGTAGATGGTTCGATCACAATATTGATAGGACTTACGCAGGTCAGCGAGAAAACGGCTGGGAATGGGGGGTGAGGCGTAGACCCACCCCCCATTCCCAGTCTAATCCGCTTCAAGTGCGTAACTCCTTAATAAGTTCACTTCGGTATTTTAATTATGGAAAACAAATTACGAAAAATAATCCAAGAGCTCGGAAATAGCAAAATCAGCAGTGCCGCATATGATACTGCTTGGATAGCCCAACTTGCTGGGATAGACAATAGTTTAGGTTATCGTGCGCTGGAATGGATCAGAGAACATCAACTTGCTGATGGTACCTGGGGCGCAAATCATTTCGTTCACCATCATGACAGAGTTATATGCACTGTGGCTGCCATGATTAGCTTGGAAAAATTTGGAACTCAAGAAGATGATGTGCGAATTCAAAGAGCACGGCATGGACTTGATTTTGCTTTAAAAGGGATAAGCGCTGACGCTTCAGGTGCAACTGTGGGCTTCGAAATGCTACTCCCGTCGATGCTAACACAGACCAAGAGCTCAAGAGACCTTCTGAGAAACTGTGATTTGAATTTTGATCAAATGGCGAGTGGATTGAGAAAGAAGTTATCTTCTCAACCTGACAAGGTCATCAATCGCGACGTTTCGATGGCATTTTCTGCTGAGCTTGCCAATGATCAGCCTGAGATGTTGAATCTCTCGAATATCCAGGAACAAAATGGATCCTTGGGAGGCAGCCCCGCGGCAACCGCCTATTATGCCTTGGTGGCCTCTCCTGGTAACCAGGAAGCTCTTGATTACCTCCAAAATGTTACCGAGAAATTTAGTGATGGCAGTGCCCCCCAGGTGTATCCCTTCAACACCTACGAAATCGCCTGGTCGTTGTGGAATTTATCTCTCATAAACAACTTTGTGAACGATTATAATCAAGTATGCCAAAGCCGCATTGATCTGCTTGAAAAGTCCTGGAACTCGAGGGGAATGAGTTATGCCAGCGATTATTCACTGTTCGACGGTGATAATACAACCGTAGGATTTGAAATCCTGACAAGATTTGGTCGTACAGTTGATATTCAAGCCCTTCTAGACTATGAGATAGATGATCGATTTCGTTGTTATAAATTCGAAACGGACCCATCAGTTGGAACAAATATTCACGCCTTATGTGCTCTACGAGAATATGGGTACCCCTCAGATCATCCAACAATCAAGAAAATCAATCAATTTTTGGAGCAATCCAAGCAATGCGAATCATTTTGGTTTGATAAATGGCACGCATCGCCCTATTATGCAACAGCACATGCGATAATTGCTTGTGCTGGTTTTCTTGATGACCAAGTCCCTGACTCCATTCGGTGGATCGTTGAAACGCAAAACCAAGATGGTTCATGGGGCTATTACGGCGCTACCGCTGAGGAAACAGCCTATTGTTTGCAGGCCTTGCTAATCTATCAACGATATGGTGGCTCTGTTAGTAAAGATGCTTTGAGAAAAGGTTTGGATTGGTTGGGCGAACATATGGAGCCACCCTATTCCCCCATGTGGATTTGCAAGTGTTTATACTCGCCTGAAACGATTGTACGGAGTGCCATTATTAGCGCGTTAACTATGGGATCACAAGAGGCATAGCTTATGAACGATTCCCTAGCAACCTTATCTAAATTTATTTCAGTATCTACATCAGATGCAGAAAATCAGCGGCGTGGGCAATTGCTTAATATAGTACTTATCGGTATGGGGTTATTAGGTATTTTGCTCCTATTTGCCATCCTGATATTGGTTGCAATATCTGCCGAGCGGTGGCCAGCATTCTCTTCAACATTTTGGACAGGCATTGTTTTCGTTCCTTCGCTTTTTGGCCTTTACTGGCTCAGTCGGCATGGCAAAGTATTCGTTGCAAGCACGTTATTCCTGATCGTCCTCATTTTCGCAATTACCTTTGCTGATGTAGAAGCCATGGCACTAGGGAATACCAATTTCTATTTTGTCATTCCAATTCTAATGGCCAGCGTGCTAGTTCGCCCACTGGCGAGTTTCCTGTTTGCAGCGATCATAAGCGTTGTAACCATTATTGCCGCGGTTCAACTAAACTTCGAGCCCGATTATTATTTCACTTCGTTTGGGTTATTCGCGATCGCATTTGTTTCCTGGTTGACTTCTCGGAACCTGGAAAATGCACTCAAAGACTTGCGGGTTATCAATCTCGAATTGGACCAGCGAGTGGCGGATCGCACAGAAGAGTTGGCGGGTGCTAACGTTCGCCTCGAACAACAGGCAAATGAATTGGCTGCAGCCAATATTCAACTCCTGGAGCTTGATGGGCGTAAATCCAAATTCGTTGCGGATGTTTCCCACGAACTTCGCACGCCAATCAGCAATTTAGCCATTTACCTGGAGATGTTGAGGGAGGGCAGTCCTGATAAGCGCGAGCGTTATCTAGCTGTTCTGCGAGAAGAAACTTCACGCCTGGAAAATATGGTTGCCGATGTTTTGGATTTGTCTCGAATGGAAGAGGGCATCACGAGCTCCAAGTTCATGTGGACAAATTACAACGACATCGTTGAAAAGGTTCTAACGGCCAACCAGCTAAGTGCGGAGGCAAAGGGCCTAGAAATGGCTTTTATGCCAGGATCTGAATTGCCCAAGGTCCTGGTAGAAGTAGACCTAATGACCCAGGCTTTGAACAACCTGATTGCCAATGCCATCAATTACACGCCTGAAGGGGGCGTTGACATCAGTACCAAATTTGATGCAGGTAATAACCAAATAATATTGTCTGTTGCCGATACTGGAGTTGGGATTGCCCTTGAAGACCAACAACATATCTTCGATCGTTTCTATCGTGGAACGCATGCGGGTCAATCCACGATTCCGGGGACAGGTCTGGGGCTCGCGATCACGAGGGAGATTATTGAAAAGCATGGTGGTAGCATTGAACTTCAGAGCGAACTGGGTTCAGGTTCTACCTTTAGGATCTACATCCCTGTAACGAATATCGAGGAGTGACGATCGGCAGAATCATGAATCATCCGCTACAACCCAGCTTCGATGATTACCTGAATATGGATATCGAAGCTGTGCGTGAAACCGTTCCGCAAACATTTATTTATGCAGCCTCGGGGACACGGCGGGCTGCAGTTTTGGCTGGTATGCCGTCCTCGGGAGATGAATACGCCTGGTGGAGCAAGGCAAAGCTATTTCGATGTGTAGAACTTATCTTTCAGCATGGAATTAAGCACCTCTGCGTGCCTCTGTTGGAACCCGGTCAGTTTCGCGAGACAACCACGGATTACCAGGAACATATCTGGCGCTGGTACGTCGACGGCCTGACAGGGCCCGAAGCGCTGGATCTCTTCCAGCGCAAAGGCTGGCGAGTGCGCCTTGCATTTGGAGAATTCATCCCTCAATTGCAAGCCGGATCTCAGATCTTGAAATCCAACACTCCCCCTGATGCTGAGTGCACCTTATGGTGTTTCGCCATCCCTGATTTCGAGAAAGTTTGGGAATGGGTATTTGAAGCAGCACAGGCAAGTTCGTCTTACTCCTATCCAGCTGTGGTAAAAGCAGTTTATGGAGAAAAGATTCCCTCGGCGTCAATCTATCTGGGGACGGTCAAGCCGCTGCTTTCGATCTTGCAACTCCCGCCGTTATTACTGTCGAGTGAGGTCCAGTGTTATTGGAGCTTGCGGCCCGGTTACAGTCTGGATCAAACCCAACTGAGGTCCATCCTATATGATTATACTTACCTTCGGCAAACCTGGCAGGAAGATAAAAGTGGCCGCGCCGAACAGGCCTTGACACAAAGGCAGATTTGGGAGCGGGGAGATGTTCTGGGGTTAGGGAAGCATCTGGGTCCTTTCTGGTACCCTGATTTGCCACAAGGATCATAGAAAATCTTCATGGGGGTTCATCTTAACAACTCCCTGGGTTTATGCCAACCCCACCGGGGCCCGCGCAGGGTTTGCTTTGGATGATATTTTCAGTTAGGATATGAATAGAGAACAGAGCAAATGTCAGATAAGTTTGAACCTGCCTATGTGAAATTGTTGGAGCAAGGCGTTCTACAAGAGCGCGTTGCCCTAGCCTATTCGCGCCTATCCGATTGCGATATTTGCGCACATGTGTGTAAAGTTGATCGGAGAGCAGGGGAGCTGGGCAAGTGTCTTACGGGAGAACGCGCGCGTATCAGCAGTTATGGCCCCCATATGGGTGAAGAAGACCCGCTTAGGGGTCAGCGCGGTTCAGGCACGATATTCATGACGCGCTGCAACTTGCGTTGTCAATATTGCCAGAATCATGACATCAGTCAATCAGACACTGGTTATCAGGTTGAACCTGAGGATCTGGCCGCGATTATGCTCGAGCTACAGAAACGCGGCTGCCATAACATAAACTTTGTTTCTCCCAGCCATGTGGTGCCTCAGATCATGGCCGGAGTGCTTATCGCTGCTCAGGCGGGTTTGTCGGTTCCATTGGTTTACAACACTGGCGGTTATGACTCCTTGGAAACACTTGAACTGCTCGAGGGCATCTTTGATATCTACATGCCCGATATGAAATACGCTGACTCTGGCTTGGCAGAGCGTTTCTCGAAAATCAAGAACTACCCCGAAATCAACCAGGTCGCTGTTAAAGAAATGCATCGTCAGGTTGGAGATTTGCTGCTCGACAATCATGGTATTGCTACTCGTGGTTTGCTCGTGAGGCATCTGATCCTACCAGACAATCTAGCTGGGACCGATCAAATCGTCCAATTTCTCGCAAAACAGGTCTCTACAGGCACGTACCTCAATCTGATGGATCAGTATAGGCCATCTTATCGCGCGCATCATTACCCAGAAATTTCCCGGCGCATTAGTAAGGCAGAATTCGATGCCGCCGTCAAAATGGCCCAAGACGCAGGACTGAACCGATTCGACAAAAGACGAGCCTTCATATTTCCGCTGTGATTATATTTTTGGGTCTCTGGGACACGGCGTGGGTCAACATGTCGTATCCTGGAGAGCCATTATTTTGTCAAATCAATAAAAAAATTCGAATATTGGAAAAGCATCGTGACCCGATCCAAACCCATCCGGCTGGGGGTATTCACCCTGGTTTCAGTGATCGCCACCCTCATTGCAGTGGATTTTAGCTTGGGTTGGATCTATGTATCAGCGTTGACGAATCCAGGCTGCAATACGCCAAATCAGTTGGATGGACTGCCTCAACCTCAAGAGCATTGGCTGGCTACCGAAGATGGACTCTCGCTCCGAGCATGGTACTACCCCCCCAAGAATGGAGCAGCCATCTTGGCCCTGGGAGGCATCGGCGGTTCTCTGGGGGAATCGCTGCCTCCAGTGAGAACATTGATCGAGTCCGGCTATGGAGTCTTGCAGATCGATAGCCGGGCCTGCGCGCACCCATCCGCCCGGGTCACCCTGGGAGCGGACGAAGTCATGGATGTTGCAGCCGGGTTAGATTTTCTGCTCACGCAACCGGAAGTTAGCCCCGTTGATGTTGGCGCTTTTGGATTCTCCATGGGGGGTGTGGCGGCCATCCGAGCCGCAGCCCAACATCCCCAAATCAGGGCCGTAATCGCCGAAGGCGGGTACGACCAGCTTGGCAGACACATCATCCAGCCCGAAGCCGAACACTCGCTCCCACGTAGGATATTTTTATACACAGTTGCAGGCATCTTCTGGCTCCAGACCGGGATAAACCCCTGGGAGGTCAGCCCTCTCAAGGATATTGGCAAGATCAGCCCGCGCCCTGTGTTTCTGATCTATGGGGAATATGAGATCGAACGAGGTGGCGGTCGCGAGCAGTTCGAGGGAGCCCTAGAGCCCAAAAGCCTATGGGTCGTTCCCCAGGCTAACCATGGAGAAAACTCCCTTATCGCTACGGAGGAATATGCTCGTCGCGTTGTAAAATTTTTTGATGTTTCTCTGCTGAATAAATGAAGCTACATCTTTGAGCCATTACTTTCCTGAAACCTTTTGCTCAGAACCACGTATAAACGAGATAGTGAGATTTATTACTTTTGAATATTACTGCGTTTGGCTATAATTTAGGGAATAAATTGGAAACCTACCATGGATCAAAAAATTCAAGACTTTGTTGCTAGTAAGCGTATTGCGATTGTGGGGGCGTCCAGCGTCAGGGAAAAATTTGGCAATTCTGCAGCCAAAGAGTTGGCAGAGCGGGGCTACGACGTTGTCTATGTGCATCCCACCGCAAAAGAGATCGATGGGCAGCCAGTCTATCGCGATCTGGCGGCCGTCAAGGACAAAGCCGACGCCGTTTGGATTTGTATTCCTGCTGAAGGCGGCGAGGCCCTCTTACGCCAGGCGGCCGAAGCTGGGTTCAAAAACGTTTGGTTGCAACAGGGTGCCTCCACGCCCGAATTGCTCGAAGTCGGAGAAGAACTAAATCTCGATCTTGTCTCCGGCAAATGTATCTTGATGTACGCCGAGCCGGTCGGTTCCTTCCACAAATTTCACCAAGTGATCTGGAAATTGATCGGCCAATATTGATGGAGAATAAAATGACAGAGTCGACCCCCGAAAAACAAAACCCTGAAGAAATGTCTTGTGCAACCTGCCCAATGCGAAAAAAAGCTGAAGCGAATCCTAAGTCTTTTATGTCGCGCCTTTGGAAGTGGCACACTGGTTGGTGCCCAGGCTGGAAGGCTTACCAAAAAGCGTTAGCAGAGCAAGTATAAGGCGGAACCCCCAAAGATAGGGAATATACCATTCCCAAGGTTTACTGATACCTTTCGGCAATCTGATAGGCAAAATCTGCCAGGCTCATCCTTAATGCCAGGGGCTCAAGCACCTCTACCGCGCCTCCCAGGGCTAAGAGCCGCGCCCGGGCGTTCTCGAAGGTGCCAAACGTGAGCGTCATAACCTTCCAGCTCTGCTCGTCTGCGGGTTGGCTTTGATCAATTTCCCCCTGTACGTTTTCTCCAACTGGGAACTGAAGGTTTTTGAACACAATGGGGGCAACGCGCGCCTTGACTGTGAAAGTGGGTCTGCGTGATTCATACACTGCCCTCCAGTTCTTCCAGAATGTTGTCAAATCAAACTCTTCGGATCGCGCAAATTCTTCTTCCAGGATGCGCGCATCCTGAACCCAAGAAATCCGAATCACATCCATGTGCGCTGCTCGCTCACAGATCAGGTACCAGACTCCGGCTTTCGCTACCAATCCATAAGGGGCGACGATGGCTTCTAGGGGGCCCAGCCACCCTCCCGATTCTGTAAGATATCGTAAAGCAAGCTTCTTATCTCCCCAAACCCCCTGCTGAATGGTGTGCAGGTGAGGTTGAGACTCTTGTTCGTGGAACCAGGGTACCCAGTCCAGGTGAATGCGTTGGCGGCTGCTTTCTTCGTCCTCTCGCCGCGCCGTGGGCAACGCGGCAGCAAGCTTGTACATTGCGGCCTTGAGTTCTTCCCCAAAGCCCAGTTCATCCAGCGGGGCAGGGATGCTGAGCATGAATAACGCCCGCGCTTCGTCCTTGTGAAGACCGGTCAAGTCGGTTCGGTAGCGCTCGATCAACGCGATGCCTCCTCCGGGACCGCGTTCGCTATAGACAGGAACCCCCGCGATGCTAAGAGCAGTCACATCACGGTAAATCGTTCGAACCGAAACTTCGAGTTCCTTGGCAAGATCCTCAGCCTTTACACACCCTCGGGCTTGTAAGATCATCAGAAGGGAAAGCAATCTATCTGCACGCATGTGGATACCTCGGTTGGTTGGGTCACGCTGAATTGTCGCCCGCTACGCTGAAGGCGGGTGTTAGACGAAGAAAGATATGATCTGATTTTACCCTAAATAACTGACATAGGTTGTCATCTATTCGTGCTATGATATTCCCGAAACAGAGAGATAGAAAAGGAGTATATATGCACCCCATATATGAAGGAACTGCAATTGCCCGATATCGACTTCTCCGCTGTCAGCGAGAAAGTCACCATCAGAATATATCATCCCCAATTATGCGCGCAGGAAGCTGGATGACTATCCGTCAGCGGATTGGGTCATTCTTGATCGCCTTGGGAAAGAAATTTTACCGAACTCGTCGTGCTGTTATGGGAGTCTCGCCGCAGCCATCGAAATCCTGACAATAGATGTCAGGGTAGGTGCGTTAAGATATCCATGGTACTGAGAATTATGGTCAACATATAAGTTTCAACCTAATAGGAGAATGAAAATGAGTGAAATTGATGTCAAGATCGTTGAATTAGCCCCAATGCGGGTGATATCCGCGTACGGTTTTGGCGAGCAGCCAGAGCCTATCGCATGGGAGAAAATCCTTGCTTTTGCCTTAGAGGAAGGCCTGAGGAAAGAAAAAGAGCTCCCGCAAACCTTTGGCTTCAACAACCCTAACCCATCCAAAGGCAGCCCGAATTATGGTTACGAGCTCTGGCTACCTGTAGAAGAAAACGTGATTCCCAAAGGCGACCTGCGCGTGGTGCAATTCGAAGGGGGATTGTATGGGATGACGCACTTCAAAGATCTTAATAAGATCGGCCAGGTTTGGCAGCAGTTGGCTAAATGGCGCGAGGGCAGCAAATATAGTCATGCCCAGCATCAGTGGCTGGAGGAACAGACATTCGCATCAGACGTTTGGGAGGAGATGGAATTCAACTTGTACTTGCCCATCGCTGAGTAAGATTTTCCCAAGGACCTTTTAGGAGGGTCGCTAAGTACGCTGTAGGCAAAGTGTCTAAATATTAACTTTTTGAGCTTTGGCCGGTCTCCTGACTGTGTCGGAGTGACTCGGTCGGGAGACCGGTCACAGCCAAACATTAAAATATAAGGAGTTACGCACATGAAGCGGATTGGGCTGGGAATAGGGGGTGGGG
>CAYTKR010000028.1:0-45767 GCA_964438295.1 uncultured Anaerolineales bacterium | reverse complement strand
GCTCTGTGCCATTGACATAGATGGTGATCAAGGCTTCTTCGATGACTTCGCCGTCAGACTGATACCAGCCACCTTTGAATTCATGCCACGCTGCAGGTACAGCTCCTGGGTTGTGGTTAGCCATCGAAACTACCTTCCAGACCAAAAACATCAGGGCATTTTTCCCAAGCTGAGAGAATGGCTGTGGATGCCATCTGACCAACGCCGCAGATCGAAGTCTCGGCCATGGCAAAACCGACATCTTCCAAGGCAACTAAATCAGCGTTTGTTAGTTGCCCCTGAACTACTTTTTCCATAATCTCCAACTGTCGCTGGGTACCCAATTGACAAGGAAAACACTTCCCACAGGATTCATGCGCAAAGAAGTGAGCCAGGCTATATAGGATCTCTTTCATATCGCGTTCGGTGTTGATCACATTGATCACCCCGGAACCCAGGAAATATTTGTTCTCAGCCAGGCCTTCAAAACTCATTTCCAAGTCTAGGTCATCAGGTCCTGCGAAGGTGCCTGCGGCTCCACCGATCAGTACGCCGCGCAGTTCGCCTTCTACACCGCCAGCTTTGTGGATGAGTTCTCCCAAGGTGATGCCCAAGGGCAATTCATAGACACCGGGTTTTGCGATATCCCCAGAGAGACAGAATACTTTCGTGCCAGTCGAGCCCTCGGTCCCCAAGGATCGAAAGGCTTCCGCACCATTGGCCATGATCCAGGTGGCCGCGCACAGGGTTTCGACATTATTGATATCGGTGGGTTTACCAAACAATCCTTGATCTGTAGGGTAGGGTGGTTTCAACCGAGGGAAGCCTCTCTTGCCCTCGATGGATTCAAACAAGGCGGTCTCTTCACCGCATACATAGGCGCCCGCACCCGAGCGCATTTCGATGTCAAAGTTGAAGCCTGTATCCAATATGTTCTTTCCGAGATATCCTGTTGCCCGAGCATTTTCCAAGGCTTTCAGCATGATGCGCTGCGCCCGCATATATTCGCCACGGATATAGAGATAACCCTGCTGGGAACCCACCGCATACGCGGCAATGATCATGCCCTCGATAATAGACATGGGATAGCCTTCCATAAGCACGCGGTCCTTGAATGTGCCTGGCTCGGATTCATCGGCGTTACAGACCATGTATTTCGGTTCACCGGCTGCCTGGGCGGCGAACTTCCATTTCAGACCGGTGGGGAAAGCTGCCCCACCCCGGCCTAGAAGTCCAGATTTGGTCATCTCTTCAATGACAAACTCAGGGGAATTCTGAAGCGCTCTCTTCAAGCCCATGAAGCCCCCGCAACCTTCATAGGCAGCAACTTCGGCAGGATCGACTTGGCCGCAACTGCCTAACAACCAGTAGGGATCTCCCTCCAAATGGCCCAAGGGAGCCGGGTTTGGAGACAGGATCCAGCTTGGGGGGGTTGAACCAGCCTGAACGGAAACCGGAACATCCCTCACCAGGGCCGAAGGTGCAAAATCACATAATCCCAAACATTCCACTGCTTCAACTGAAAATTTCCCATCCGCAGTCGTTCCACCCGGCTGTATCTCGAAATGTTCACAAACGCTCTCGAGAATTTCTCTACTCCCCCGCTGGGTGCAAACTGGGCTGACACAAATTCGCACTATGGTCTCTCCCACGGGTTCTTGATAGAACATGGTATAGAATTCAATGACCCCATATATATCAGCCAGAGGAACTTTGAGCGCCTTACCGATGGCAACCACAACGGGTTCGGACAAATGGCCATAAATATTTTGGGCGGACCAAAGAGCCGGAAGTAGTTGACTTCGCCCTCCAGGGGCGTGTTGTTCGAGTACCGATTTTAGATCCCCTAGGTTTAGCTGCTGTGAGGTCATCAAAGCTCCATATTTCCATGCGGGATTCATCGAATTCCCACAAAATGTGTCTTATTATAATCGATAAAAACAAAAGACCCTAAAGGTTTTTGCGTAGCACTTCAAGCGAAGCGCAGAAGCTAAACCTTTAGGGTCTAATTTCAAGTCGGAATTACTTAGAACAAGCCAACCACGCGGCCGGTCTCCAAGTCCAGATCTACATCGTAGTAAACAGGTCGAGTGGGCAGGCCGGGCATGGTGGACATCTGGCCAACCAGCGGGTACAGGAAGCCAGCACCCACCGAAGCGCGGATATCGCGGATCGGTACGGTGAAACCCGTGGGGCGACCCTTGAGCAGCGGATCGTGGCTGATGCTCAGGTGAGTCTTAGCCATGCACATGGGCAATTCGTCGAAGCCAAGTTTGGTGTAAAGTTCGATCAACTTCTCAGCTTCTTCGGAGTACTCGACGCCATCAGCGCCGTAGATTTCCTTGCAAATGATCTCAATCTTCTCTTTGATGGTTGTGCCCTTGAGGGGGTAGAGGAATTTGAAGTCGCTGGGTTTCTCACAGGCTGCTACAACGGCTTCTGCGAGATCAACCGAGCCTTTGCCGCCTTCCATCCAGTGGCGAGAGACAACCGCATCTTCAGCGCCAGCCTCGATAGCCATCTTGCGGACCAATTCAACCTCAGCTGGGGTGTCGTCTTTGAAGCTATTGACAGCCACGACTACGGGGATGCCAAAGCGTTTGGCATTTTCAATGTGAGCTGTCAGGTTGGAGCCGCCAGCTTCGAGTAATTCGAGATTTTCTTCGGTGTATTCGGGGGCTAGGGGAGCGCCTGCCTTTACAGCAGGGCCACCGCCGTGCATCTTGAGGGCGCGTACGGTTGCCACTAAAACCACACAACTGGGGATTAGCCCGGAATAGCGGCACTTGATATTGAAGAATTTTTCCATGCCGATGTCGGCACCAAAGCCAGACTCTGTGACCACATAATCGGCCAATTTCAGGGCAATGCGGTCGGCAATGATGGAACTGTTACCGTGAGCGATATTGGCGAAAGGTCCTGCGTGGACAAAGGCAGGAGTGCCCTCAAGGGTCTGCATCAGTGTGGGCATGATGGCGTCCTTCATCAGGACGGTCATGGCACCAGCGCAGCCGATATCTTCGGCGGTGACTGCTTCACCGGCCTTGCTGGTAGCCACAACGATATCTCCAAACTTCTTGCGCATATCGGCCAGGTCGGTGGTCAGGGCCAGGATAGCCATGATCTCACTAGCCACAGTGATGTCATAGCCGGTTTCGCGTTCGGCATCGATTTCTTTTGGCCCACGACCAATTGTGATTCCACGCAACATGCGGTCGTTAATGTCAACCACTCGGCGCCAAGTCAGAGTTTCGGGGTCGATATCCAGGCGCACGAAGCGGGAAATTTCTTCCTCAGTCAAGTCGTTGGGATCGGTCTTGTCGATGCCCAGTTTCTTGAGGCGCTTGAGCATGGGAAGAGCAAATTTTCGGCTGCCATCCTTGGCCGGTGGGCACAAGCGCCGGAAAAGGGCTTCGTCACTCTGGCGGGATTCATGGTACATGCGGGTATCAATAGCCGCGGCCAAAAGGTTGTTGGCAGCAGTAATGGCATGAATATCGCCGGTCAGGTGCAGGTTGAAGTCTTCCATGGGGACAACCTGGCTGTAGCCACCACCAGCGGCGCCACCCTTGATGCCAAAGGTCGGACCCTGCGATGGTTGGCGAATGGCTGTAAATACATTCTTGCCAGTGTGAGCGCCCAATGCTTCACTCAATCCAACCATGGTGGTGCTTTTACCTTCACCCAAGGGTGTTGGCGTAATGGCAGTCACATCGATGTACTTTCCATCGGGAACATCCTTTAGGCGATCGAGGATTTCGAGGCGAACCTTGGCCTTAAAATTGCCGTACATTTCGAGTTCTTCGGGCAGAATACCAACCTCATCGGCAATAGTGGTTACAGTTTTCAAGAGAGGCTGCTGCGCCTGGGCAATCTCAATGTCCGAGGGGACAGGGTGCTTCAGCTCAAGCGGAATGGGGGTGAAATCAATCTTTGCGTTTCTATATCTAGACATGGGGAGTTTCCTTTCCGTAGAAAATTTCAGGTGGGCATTATTCCATAACAGCAAATGAGCAAATTTGCATTTTGCTCATTTGCTCATTTCTTCTAAACCTCAATCAATCCGTGTGCAATTTTCGCCGCTCGCACAGTATTGCGCATCAGCATGGCGATGGTCATCGGACCAACACCACCAGGAGAGGGCGAAATCCAACCTGCGACATCCTTGACTTCATCATAAGCCACATCGCCAGTCAGGTAGTAACCTTTTTCCTTGGTATCGTCGTCAATACGGTGTGTACCAACATCGATCACTGCAGCGCCAGGCTTGACCCAATCCTTCTTGACCATTTCAACGCGGCCGACGGCGGCGATAAGGACATCAGCTTCAGCGCAAATGTCAGCCAGGTTCTTAGTTCGGGAGTGACAGATCGTCACGGTTGCATTGCGCTTGACCAGCAGTAGGGCGGCAGGCATCCCGACGATATTCGAGCGGCCCAAAACCACTGCGTTCGCGCCTTCCAGTTCTACTCCCACTTCGTCCAAGAGGTAGATGCAGCCATCCGGGGTGCAAGGCACAAATAAGGGCTCTCGGCCCTTCTGAGCCAAGCGTCCCATATTAATGGGGTGGAAGCCATCGACGTCTTTCTCGACACTGATTGTCCTGAGAACAGCTTCGTCATCAAGGTGCCAAGGGAGCGGCAACTGCACCAAAATGCCATTCACCTTGGGGTCATCATTCAATTGTTTGACCAGCTTCTCAACCTCTTCTTGAGAAGAATCCTCTGGAAGAGGGTAGCTGAAAGATTCCATCCCCAACTTCTTGCACATTCGTTGTTTCATACCTACGTATACTTCCGAGGCTGGATCAGAGCCAACCAGAACGGTAGCCAGTCCTGGGGGGGTAAATCCTTTTGCCACTATCTCGGCAGTATCTTCAGCAGCCTGTGCGCGCACTTTCGCAGCAATGGCTTTGCCATCAATGAGTTTAGCCGTCATATTTTTCTCCTATTAATGTATTTTCTTTAGGGTTTTTTTCTTCATGCTTGTTGAGAGCATCACACCTTTTTGCTCACAGTGTTGCGATTACACCTAACAAGCTATTGTCCTCAATAAAGGAGGCGGCCGCAACAACCATTTGCCCCGCCCCAGAAACACAAACAAAACTATCCAAAAGCTGCGATCCGTGAATTCGAGCAACTTGGACAGGTATACAAGTAGTATATTACCAAGCACCATTATTACTAAATTATACACATTCGACAAGTTATTTTTGTCACGATATTGACGAAAAACACAATATCTGATCTGGGACGCTTTCATTGGAATGAACTCTGATCGTGACATTATCTCCTCCAAAATTATGACGTAGCATATATTGCGCTCCAACTCGCTTTCACGTAAAATAAAATCAATGGGCGTTTTCATCTTAAATAATTTCGCATTTTTCTCATGTTCACTAATCCTTAGTGGAATTTTCATTATGCATGAGATGCTGATGCCGCAAACAGATTTACAAATCCAACCGTCAGGAAATATGCCCTGACGGTTTTTATTTCAATTCAACTATGGAGGCAAAGAAGATGTCTGAACGCAAGAAAGTCACCATCCGCACACTTTTCAACAAAGTAGCCAATGGAGAACCGGTCTCTTGGCTGACTTGTTACGACTACCCCACGGCATATTTCCAAGAACAGGCTGGAATAGATATGATCTTGGTGGGGGATAGCCTGGGGATGACCATGCTAGGATACGACTCTACACTCCCGGTCACAATGGATGATATGATCCGCCACACCCAAGCGGTGCGCAGGGGTGCCCCTCTGGCTTTCTTGGTGGGTGATATGCCCTATATGAGTTACCAGCCTAGTGTGGAAACCGCCATCCGGAGCGCTGGCCGCTTTATGGCCGAGGCTTCGTGC
Organism: uncultured Anaerolineales bacterium; assembly: GCA_964438295.1. GTDB lineage: Bacteria > Chloroflexota > Anaerolineae > Anaerolineales > UBA11858 > NIOZ-UU35. The sequence goes on along the minus strand of CAYTKR010000028.1, from coordinate 39,927 downwards.
GACTCGATCAAATTAGAAGGTGGCGCAGAAATGGCAGACCGTATCGAAGGCATTGTCAGTGCCGGCATCCCTGCTATTGGTCATTTAGGTCTGACCCCACAGAGCGCAGCTGCTTTGGGAGGATTCCGCGTCCAGGGAAAGGGTGCTGCTCAAGCAAAGAAGATCATCGATGATGCCAAAGCGCTAGAAAATGCTGGTGCGTTCGCCATCCTCTTAGAGATGGTTCCCGACCGAGTTACCAAAATCATCACCGACCGCGCCGAGGATTGCATCATCATGAGCTTGGGCTCTGGTCCCGATGCCCATGGCCAACTGCTGATCTACCACGATATGTTCGGCCTTTACCCCAAGTTTAAACCCCGTATGGCCAAGGTATTCGGCAATGCCGGAGAAGTCCTTCTCAATGGCCTGAAGCAATATGTCGACGAAGTTGGCGACAAGACCTTCCCTGCACCAGAGAACTGGTTCACAATCAAGGATGACGAGTACGACGAATTGCTTGATCTACTAAAGTGATCAGTAAACAGTATTCAGTTGTCAGTGACCAGAAATCAGAAAAGGAACTAAGAATGAGTGAATTACTCGAAAGATTGAAAATTCCCGCCTCTCGACTAGATGAAATTAATAACGTCCTACTCAATCCCGATTCACGCGTGATGAAAGATTTCCTCGATGTAGTTGCCAAATATGGAACTCCCGAAGAGATCAATGCCAAATCTCGTGAAGCGCGCAAGCTCGATAACTTGATGACGCGGGTGAAAGACACCAAGCCCGAATTCATCACCGATCTCGAATGGTTTATCGAGCAACGTGACAAAGGCGCATTCATCCGTGTCGATGATTATCGACGCAAAGTGCTTGGAGAAAAAGCCAGTACGACCGGTTTCGCTGATGATTATGCTGTAACCCTTGAGATCAGCTCGTTACAATATTTTCCTTGGTTGCGCGCAATTGCTGAGCGCGCCATCGAGCAGGGAATGCTCATGCCAGGACGCTTTATACGCGTGCGCAAGATGAAAGAACAGGAAGAAGACGGCGACCTGGTGGCTGTCGCTGCCGCGATGCAGATCTTCGGCGCATCCTACGTTGAGACTCTCGATACAAAGGGCACCGATGGCTCGAACGTCCATCTTGGCGGTCCTGAGACCATCACCGGTTATTTTGGTGGGGTGGGTCAACCCAATGCTCACGCACTACGATGGTTGGATGAATTTTTATACTACTACACAGAGTATGGCGTCTATCAGGTGCTCAACATCAATCCGGGCACCGTATTCTTGGGCTATTTGCTACACCGTCTGGGTGTTGATATCGAGTTTAAGATCTCAGTCTTTATGGGAAATGACAATCCTTATGCTGGATTGTGGACTCTTCTAGGCGCCAAACTCTTTGCCCGCGATGATGGCACATCTCCATTGATCGGGTTCAACTGGTCAAATTCGGTGAACAACGAAACCATGGAGATCACCGCCCAATTCCGCAAGGATTGGGGCTTCGAGGATGTGGTACGTTTCGAGCACCATATCGTCGAAACCTACAAGAGCATCGTCATTCAACCATACAACCGACGCGATGAATTGATCGAAATTGCAGACCATGTGGCCAACATCTCGGCCAAGCATGAGGGCGGTGATCCGGAGATCGACAAAACTCGTGACCACCCTTCCGACATTCTAGACTACTTCCGCGACAAATATGAGGTGATCGAGTCCGGTGACTGGGATGCCCTCCAGGGGAATTTCATCGATAAATTTGACGCCACCAATAAGACAGCCCAGGCGCTAACGGAAAAGGGTTTGTCATTTATCGCGGCGAAAAATCTTCACAAATAAGCAATGAACTATGATCAGCAATCAATAATCATCAGTGATTGCTGATCACCCCTCATTAACAACCGATTTCTGGAGTTCCCTATGATCCCAAAACGAATGGAATCGTTCCTAAAAGAACGCCTCCCCGAGCAAACCTTCGAAAACCGTCTGATCAGGGATGGCAGCAAACGCTTCATTGAGTTCGGCCCCTTGGATGTGGATCGATTGGCGCGCCTGGATATCGAAGTGGATGCTCTAGGTCCGCGGCTGGTGGTCTGCATGTGGGATGAAGAAGCACCCATGGAAATAGGTGGCTATCTGGTGGTGGATAACCTGGCCATGGGTCAACCCTCTATGGGTGGAATCCGTATGCTGCCGGATGTAACACCGGCAGCAATCCACAATTTGGCCCGAGGCATGACTCTCAAAAATGCGGCTGCCAACCTCCCCTATGGAGGAGGCAAATCTGGGATTGTGGCTGATCGGCTGACCCCCGAGGATCATACGGCTGTCGTGCGCGGCTTCGCGAGGCTGATTTACCGGTATCGCGATATCTACTTGCCCGGGCCGGATGTGGGCACTAACGACGCCGACATGAAGACCATCGCCATTGAAAACGGCCTCGATAACGCACTTTCCAAACCGGTCGATATGGGCGGTAACCGCATCGATGAACTAGGGGCCGCAGCAGGAAGCTGTATCATCGCCCTGCAAGCGCTACTCGAAGAAATGCCTCGGCTGCGCGGGATTCCCCAATTCGCAAATTTCAAGCTTCCGCCTGTGAACCAACTGACTGTGCTCATTCAAGGATTTGGAGCCGTGGGGGCCCACGCGGCGCGCATTCTGAAGGAACGTCTCCCTGCGGCGCGGGTGACTGGGATCAGCGACTACCTGGGATACCTTTACAACCCTGAAGGCCTAGATACCGAAAAACTATTCCAGATGTGGCAGGAACATGGGCTGGTAACCCGTCGCTATTACAACGAATTGACAACATCAGAGACAAGGGGACAGTTGCCAGTGAAGTACTCCACTGAACCCAACGATTTGCTGAGAGAATCCAGCTTTTGCCTGATCCCGGCCGCGCCCATCGCACACTATCTCGATACCGACCCCTCCACCAACCCCTCCATGACTGTTGACCGTATGGGCCAGTGGTCGGTCAGCATCGAGGGCGCCAACACGTACTCACCGTTAGCGGAGCGCAAAGCTGCCCGCGCGCGCATGGAGCGGGCCGTCTACCGTGAGCGTGGGGTATTAATTGCTACGGATTACCTGGTCAACTCTGGTGGAGTGATCTTCGCTGCCCAGGAACATCTGATCAAAACGCCAGACCAACTCAGAATTCCAGACGCCATGCTTGGTGATGACGAAGCTGTTGATGGTTGGCTCACCGAAAATGCCGATGCGCTATCCGAACTGGCAGAGAAACGACTGGTCGCAGCGGAGGCCTACCGCGAAGATGTTATTCGGAATAACATGGTCGAATTGATCGATCTCTTGTCTGCAGATGCTGATATGCTACCCTGCGAGGCTGCCGAAGTAATCAGCGTGCGCCGCATCGCCGCCAGCGAGAGCGACCGTACCGCCGCCGACATCATGGCCCCAATGCCCACCATCGAGATTGATTGCTCAGTCCAGCAAGCTGCTTCACAGATGATCGAAGATGCCAGTTCAATACTGGCCGTGGTTGGGGTCAATGAAACCCTTGAAGGTGTACTGACTCGCTGGGATATCACTCGCGCTACCGCGCTTGGACATCCCGATGACCAACCCCTGGCTGAGATTATGACTCGAGAGGTCATCTCTGCCTATCCAAGCGACACCATCCTCGAGTTAGTGCGCAAGCTGGAGCATTTCGAGATTTCGGCCATGCCTGTGGTAGAAGGGAAAACTGTCTTAGGTATGATCAATACCGACTTGCTAGCAAGACAATCTCTGTTGCGGTTGTTACAGTCGCAGGGATAGTTAAGTTTACTTACTAACTCATCGATACAATGCAATTCTCAAGAAACGTTTAACGTTCAAACGTTCTTCTGCTCATGATTTACACTCTAAAAACATCGCATCTCCAATTTTCGGTCAACTCTGACACTGCATCCTGGAGTTTATATAGTTCCCATAAGGGTGGCCCCTTTATAGATGGTGTTTCGCAGCGCGTTCGCTATCGCCGTAGACAGAAAAAACTGTCCGCGGGGAGAATATGGCGAAATTGCCAAGTCACAACCCCAGAACGGGTTTCATCCCCACATGGATATCTCCAACAACTGAGCGTGGTTTTCCCACCGGACAAAAACGGCCTGGCTCTCACGATTACGTTCGCCCTCCCAGAGCAACATCCATTGCTAATATGGAAGGCAGAAATCAGCAACCAGGGGCCCAAACCACTGCGCATTGAGCAAATTGAAATGCTCTCAGCGGGATTTTTCCCCAAAAAACAGATTCTGCCTCAAGCAGGGCCTATCATCTTGAAATCATCCCTGCCCCCTGGCGACCGTGGTGTCATCCGTCCACACCCTGACCCTGGAGAGTTGGCTTTCTTCTCCAACGGCTGGCAGTCTTGGTCGCACACCGGCACCTTCGGAGCGCAGGATACCTATCAAAGGACTCGCCTGGGATTCTTGACCGCGCCTATGTGGCACAACCCTGGGACACCGCTCCCTAAAAAACCCGGCTATTTTGCCAGCGATATGTTCGGCATACTCGGTGACCGCGATCACCGCAGTGGCATATTAGCAGGCTTTCTCTCCCAAAAACAGCACTTCGGTTCGCTGCTGGCACGCATCGACGAGCCGCTTTACCCTGCCCTGCGCATGTGGGCCAACGGCGATATGGCCCAGTTAGATCCTGGCGCGATGATGGCTACCGATTGGGCCGTTATTCAATTTATTGATATCGACGCGCCTGACCCTCTAACAACCTTCTTGGAAGCTGTAGCACGAGAGAATGACATCGCACGTCGCACGTCGCAGGTCGCCACGGGCTGGTGCTCCTGGTATCACTTCTATCAAGACATCTCTGAAGAGAAAATCCGCGCCAATATAAATGCGGCCACTGAAACTAAAGATTCCGTTCCCTTAGATTTGATCCAAATCGACGATGGTTTCGAAGCCCAAATCGGCGACTGGTTCGCTTTCGACCCTGGCTTCCCCAATGGAGTCGCGCCCCTGGGGCAAGAAATTCGTGAAGCAGGATTTACTCCAGGTCTATGGCTGGCGCCCTTTATCGTGCACTCGAAATCGAAGCTGGCGAAAAACCATCGTGACTGGTTGCTACGCAATCGCTGGGGGTTGCCTGTCAATGCCGGGTTTGTATGGAGTAATTTCAATAAAGCCCTCGACCTGACCCATCCCGATGCAATGGCATATGCTTGTGATGTTGTACGCACAGCTACGAAGGAATGGGGGTACCCTTACTTGAAGCTAGATTTCCTCTACGCTGCAGCCCTCAAGGGGCGCTTCCGCGACCGCACCAAGACTCGTGCCCAGGTACTGCACATGGGACTGGAAGCAATCCGCCAGACGGCTGGCCCAGACGTAGAACTACTGGGCTGCGGCTGCCCACTGGGTTCAGCCATCGGCCTGGTCGATGCCATGCGCATTGGGGCCGATGTAGCCCCCCGCTGGATGCCAAGAGAGATGGGATTCGAGGCCCCAGTAAAAGACGAAACACCGTTGCCATCCACCCGCAATGCTTTGCTAAATACGCTCACTCGCGCTCCATTGCATCGACGCTGGTGGATCAACGACCCCGACTGCCTGCTCATTCGGCCAGATTCGGAACTCACGTTACCCGAAATCCAATCTTTAGCCACGGCCATTGCCTTGACCGGCGGCACACTGCTACTCTCTGATGATTTGCCCCAGCTGCCCCCAGATCGCTTGCAAATCGCCAAACAACTCCTGCCGTTGATTGATCCTTCGACATCCCCTTTGGGGACAGGGCAAGCACCACGCGTCATGGACTGGTTCGATGTGCCCATGCCCCGTCTGCTGCGTTTGGATTTGGAGAATGAAACCGGACCCTGGCATCTGCTGGCAGTCTTCAATTGGGAAAATCATTCAAAAGATGTCAATTTGCTATTAGAGAAATTGGACCTTGAAACTGGCAAAGAATACATGGCGCGCGTTTTTTGGGATGGAAAGTCAACTCGAGTTTCAGAGGACGTGATCGATTTGAGATGCATCCCGCCCCACGGGGTGAGATTGCTATCCTTGAGATCGAAGACCAAAGCTGTTCCTATTTATTTGGGCAGCGATTTGCACATTTCTCAGGGATTAGAAGTCGCTCAATGGTCAGTGACCAACTCCGAAGGAGTCCATTTGCAGCTTGAACGGCCTGGAAAATCTCAGGGCCAGATCGAACTCTACTTACCGCAGCCCCCCAAAAGGGCACTCATCAACCAAAAGGAAATCGCCTGGCATTCAACTGGTCAGGATTGCTACGCTTTTCCAGTCCAATTCGTGCAAACCGCGACGGTAGACATCGAATGATAAAATAGTTTCAAACACGTCTGACCCAGGTTCCTGTTTAGGAGGACCCCATGAAGCGATCATATTGGCCCATCATCCTGGCCATGCTGTTGACAGCAAGCCTGGCATGCAATTTGGTATCGCAAATAACTCAGCCATCGGAACCTGCGGCAGCCCCTGTTCAACCTGAAGAACAACCTCTAGCACCCCCACCAACTGAATATCCCACCCAACAACCTACCAACACCAGCCCACCCCCAACGCCAACTACAGCAGTAAACCCATACCAACCGAGCGGATTTTTCACCATGTCGGACGATTCCAACACTCTGACAATTTTCAACGCCCAGGGTCAATCGGTCGCGGTTCTGCAAACCCCTGGGCTCAATCCTGGCGGCCTCCCTGGAGGAATTGCTCACGTTGCGGGAGGCGCACCCAATGCGGTAATCAACGGGCCTGTGATCTACCATGCTTTCGATGATGTACCAAAGATCAAGCAAAACCTCCACGAGCAGGTCAGCGATTTCATCACCGGAGACGAAGTGACCTACCTGCGCGGCGCGCCCGGGCAGTCTGCCTTCGCTTATGTAACCACAGATTGGATCAACGATGCCTTGGTAAGCCATGTTTATGCCCGCACAATACAAGGTGGGGGAGCAAGCTGGGTTTGGGAGCGAAGTGACCCAGAGATATTCGCCATTATGCCCCTGGCTGTGCAAGCCGCCAACAATGAGCCTCAGGGAGTGTGGTACTCGCTGATGCCTTTCGGCATTGGCGGTGATATTGTTTTTCCGCCGCACAAAGGATTGTATTATTTAGATCTGACCAGCGGTGGTGGTGAGAATCTCTATCTGGCGGACGATTTCAACCCTGTGGGCCTTTCTCCCGATCTCACATGGGTGGTATACGCCGAGGCGGATAATGGCTTTGTGCGCGGCGAAAACCCAAAATTGACACTATACAACCTGTATACCACTGTTGGGATCGACATCCCTATCAACACATCCAGTAACCGTGGGGCTGGCTATGCGGTCTTCTCGCCTGACAATCAGTACGTGGCCTGGATGGAAGGCGCAGGCTGGTTGATGGCCGAGGTGCCCGATTTCCATTCCAAGGTGGTGATTGTCGATATTCAAGGGCAATTCATCACGGAAATTGAAGATCATCTTCTAGGGAGCGTTGTCGGCGATCCCAGCGCAAACATGGTCCAGCCCATGGGCTGGCTGGATGACGAAACTTTGATCATTGAAGTGCGCGGCGATGATTGGGGCAGCGCGTCCCTGGTAAAGGTGCTCTACGATGGCAGCGGTATAGAAACTCTTGCCCCAGGACGGTTTGTGGGATTTATTTATCCCTGAGTAATTGGGAATGTCGGATTGGGAATGTCAAATTGCGCTAAGATGATGGATCGTATATCAAATCGGGTAGCATGCCAACCGCGTTGGCTGCGAAACATATTTATCCTATTGTGGCCCAACAAGGTTGGGCCGCTACCCGCGAATGAAATGAACCATTCCAATTTTGCGCCAAGTCATGAAGTCATAGACTTGGCGTTTTTCAACTATGGAGAGCTAAATAGATACCAAAGGAGACCTGCATGAAGATACTTCAAGAGGGCATCGGAGACATTCTTCAACCGCCAGACATCAACGCATTTCGAGATTGGAATCGGGCAAAATCCAAGAGCCTCACCGATAAACGCATGACGGATGCAGAGGCAGTCAGCCAATTCATTCATGAGGGAGATTTCATCGGTACGGAGCTTTATGGCTCAGTGCGCTGCCCGATGTCTATCGTCAAAGAGATTATCCGACAGAATATCAAAAACCTGCGGCTGGTCGGTCAGGGGGTGTATGAATCAGATGTGTTATTGGCCGCGGGTTTAGTCAGAGAGATCGACTTCACGTATATCGGCCTGGAATTGTACGGCATCTCGCATGTCATCCGTCGTGAGATCGATGCTGGTAGGGTTGAGAAGATCGTCGAGTGGAGCAACGGTGCGCTGGTGTGGCGCTTTAAAGCTGCGGCTATGGGCGTGCCCTTTATCCCAGTGCGGTCTATGCTCGGTACAGATACCTTCAATTACAGTGCCGGGAAGTTAGTAGAATGCCCCTTCACCGGTGATCCTATCGCTTTGGTTCCAGCCTTGATCCTGGACGTAGGCATCATCCATGTACACCGCGCGGATAAGTACGGCAACTGCCAGATTGATGGCATCACGGGTTTCGCCTATGAGATGTCAAGGGCTTGCAAAACGCTGATCGTCAGCGCAGAAGAGATCATCCCTACCGATGAGATCCGACGCCAGCCAGATCGTACTATCATCCCCTACTACCTGGTAGATGCCGTAGTGCACGCGCCTTTCGCGTCACATCCTGGGGAAATGTGCTATCTGTACGAGCGGGATGAAGAGCACATCCAGCACTGGGCTGAGGTTTCCAAAAAGCCAGAAACCACCCAGGAATACCTGGACAAATATATCTACAATCTCAAGGATCACCAAGAATATCTAGAGTTGATCGGCGAAGAACATCTGCAGCATCTCCAAGATATCGTACCGAGCCGAGGATAAGCCGATGACAGAAAATAACTACAACCCCACCGAAATGTTGATCTGTACCGCCTCGCGCTTGATGACCGATAACAGCACGGCATTTATCGGTACTGGCATCCCTATGCTGGCGGCATCCCTGGCGCAGAAGATGCATGCCCCCAATCTGACTACTATCTTCGAGTTTGGCGGCATGGGCGCCATCTTGGACGATTTGCCCGTGGCTGTAGGGGGGCGGCGCACTTTCCACAAAGCCTTATCTGCCCTGGGTATCCTGGATGTCATCGAGGCAGCCGGGCGCGGCATCATCGAATATGGCTTCATCGGTGGCGCGCAGATTGATCCGTATGGCAATCTCAATAGCACGGTGATCGGTGATTTCTATAGACCTAAAGTGCGTCTGCCAGGCAGCGGTGGCGGCAACGATGTCGGTTCGCACTGTTGGCAGACCATCGCCATCATGCGCCACGACAAACGCCGCTTCATCCCCAAGGTTGATTTCATTACCACGCCAGGTTATCTTACCGGTCCTGGAACGCGGGAAGCTGCTGGGCTGCCACCCAACACCGGACCGTACCGCGTGGTCACCAATTTAGCTGTGTTGGGCTTTCATCCCGAGTCAAAGCGCATGATGTTGCTGGCGACCCAACCTGGAGTCAAAGTGGAGGAAGTGCTTGAATGTACAGGCTTCGAGTTACTCTTTGCGGAAGATATAGAGGAAAATCCACCGCCCAGTGAGGAAGAGTTGCATATTCTTCGAGAAGAAGTAGATAAGGAGAAGTTTTATATATAGGTACTTACCAAGAGCACAAAGAAAGCCAATCTGAAATCTTTGTGCTCTCGGCATCCTTAGTGGTAATATATTTCATCATGCCAATCGACTCCTCACTCATCCCCTTCTTCAATCCTCAGGGCGTCGTCGTGATCGGCGCCTCCCCCGATCCCAACAAATTGGGATATGGTCTGGCCAACAACTTGGTACGCAGCAATTACCAGGGCGCGGTGCACTTCGTCAATATAAAAGGCGGCGAATTGCTGGGACGCCCTATCTACACCAATGTTCTCGAAGTGCCAAATCCCGTTGACCTGGCTGCAGTACTGATCCCAGCACCTTTCATCGCCGACGCCCTGCGCCAATGCGGCCAGCGCGGCATTCAAGCCGCCATCATCGGCTCCGGTGGTTTCCGCGAGGTAGGCGCTGAGGGGGCAAAACTTGAAGAAGAAATTTTAGAAGTTGCTCTCCAGTATCGCATTCGCTTGATCGGCCCAAATTGCATCGGCCTGCTGGACACACATCTGCCCATCGACACAACCTTTTTGCCGCCGCCGGGCCCTACCCCAGGTGATGTGGCCTTCATATCCCACTCTGGGGCCATCTGCGCAGCGGTGATCGATTGGGCACGCGGCCAGGGATACGGCCTATCGCGCTTGGTCAGTCTGGGCAATCAAGCCGATGTCAGCGAAACGGATATGCTGGCTGCGGTTGCTGACGACCCTTATACTTGCGTACTGGCGCTGTACCTCGAGGGTGTAAAAGATGGACGCAGATTCATCGAACAAGCGCGTCAGATCGTGCATGACAAACCCATCATTGCCCTAAAGGTGGGACGCTTCGAAAGCGGGCAGCGGGCCGTAGCCTCACATACTGGCGCGCTGGCCGGACAAGAAAGCGCCTATAACGCTGCCTTTCGCCGGGCAGGGGTACTGCGCGCTGAAACCAGCGAAGAAATGTTCGACCAGGCGCGCGCCTTGGCCTGGTGTCCGCCGACCAAGGGACAGCGTGTAGCTGTTCTGACTAACGCTGGCGGACCTGGGGTAACAGCTGCAGACGCCCTCGAATCCCTGGGGTTGGAACTCTCTGAATTTAGTGGAACTACGCGCGCGGCCCTGGCTGGGATTCTGCCCCCAGCGGCCAGTCTGCATAATCCAGTGGATATGCTGGCCTCAGCGAACCCTGACCAGTTCGCCGAGAGTCTGCGCATTGTGTTGGCAGATCCCAATGTCGACAATGTCATGATCATCTTTCCAACGCCGCCCATGTTCACTGCAGGCGCTGTCGCAAAAGCGATCATCCCCATAATTCACAGCGCGGCAAAGCCTGTGGTTGTGGCTGTGATGGGCGAACGCTTGATCCAAGAGGCCGTGGAACATCTGCGTGCCGCGCACGTTCCTGAATACCGTTTCGCTGAACGCGCCGCGGCTGGTCTTGCCGCTCTTGTAAAACGCGCCAGGCTGCTCGAATATGCCCAGGCTGAACCAGTTACTCCTATTAAGACCCCAAAGGTCTCGGAGTCCTTTGAAGTCACAGATACTGACTCGTTACTAGAAGCCTACGGCATTCCCACAGCCGAGATGAGATTAGCCCAGTCGGCAGAAGAAGCAGTTGAGTTCGCCGGGCAATTGGGAATGCCCGTAGCACTCAAAGTTGCCTCGACGGAGATTTCGCACAAATCCGACGTAGGGGGAGTTCTACTCAACCTGGGAGACGAAGAAGCAATCCGCCTGGGATACAAAGAAATTCTCAAACGGGCTCGCTCAGCCCACCCCAATGCAGAGATACAGGGCGTCCATGTTCAACATATGATCCCTTCGGGACAAGAGGTCATCATTGGGGCTGTGCAGGACCCCCAGTTCGGCGCTCAGGTGATGTTTGGCTCTGGGGGCACCGAGGTCGAAGGTCTCAAGGATATTGCCTTCGGGTTAGCGCCGCTGACCCAAATCGAGGCTGAACGCATGCTCGAGAGCACCTGGGCTGGACGCAAGCTCAAAGGCTTTCGAAATCTGCCTCCCGCTGACCGGGATGCGGCGCTGGATGCTCTCGTCCGGCTGGCACAATTGGCCGCAGATCACCCTGAATTGACCGAGATCGAAATCAACCCCCTGCGAGTATTACCCCAAGGTCAAGGTGTAGTAGCAGTGGATGTTCGTATCCAGGCTGACCGTGAATGAAGTTTGGCTTGCCGCCAACCAATTGTAGATTTGATCACCGAATTTGAATCAACAGATTGAACCCAGTGCTCTCAATCTCCATCCCGATCCCATAGTACTCAATTTCCAGTGGATTAGCTAATTTTCTACCTGATTTAGGCAGCCAGGTCTGGTAGGCGTATTCGCGGGTCAGTGCCATGTTTTCTGAAGATCCAACGTGTTTAAATGTGGCATACTCCCCCCCAGGGATAATTCGGGTCACCAAACTGTGGCGATCATGATCTGGCGTTTCCTGGACCACACCAGCCATATAAAACTTCCCATTCTCAAACCAGTCTTTCGGGTATGTTACAACCCCAAAACAGGGAAATTCAGAAAGGTTAGGAATCTCTCCACCGAGAGAGTCCCATATTTGTTGAATACCTTGTCTATAGTCCGGAACACGCGTCATCAGGCCAACTAAGGTCATAACCGCCTGCTGTTGCAGAACGGGGCGAAAGAATTTTTCATGGTTTATGTGTCGAAGAAATTTCAGCGATTTCTGAGATAGCAAAAACCGAGAATCAACCACATTTTCAACCCTGTATTGGCTAGGTTGCATGCCAAACATCCTCTTGAAGGCCCGTGAAAACACCTCTGGGCTATGGAAACAGTGATCCAGGGCAATATCAATGATTTTCCTATTCGAGTTAACCAGTGCTTGCGCAGCATTGGAGAGCCTTCTTCGCATGAGATAGTCGTAGGGGGTATGCTGAACGATCTTATTAAATACCCTCACAAAGTGAAAAAGGGAATACCCTGCTGCCAAAGCCATATCAGCAACACTGATCTCCTCATGCAGGTGAGCTTCAATAAACTCGATAGCCCGGTGAATGGCAATCAGTGAGTCTCTCATTATCAAAGATTCTCAATCTTCAATTTCCTCCACAGGAATATAGACATCGAGGATTGATGTGCTAATATTTTCCACTCCTTTGAAGCGTTCATCGTAATATTGAACACTAAATGGGTGATTCCGCTGATACTCACTACGAAAAAACCATTCCTCGATCTCCATGTCCCAGTCAGAGGCGATCTGATTTCCTGTCAGGGTAAAAATGGCGTATTCGCTCGCGGGCAAGATTTTGACTACCAGATCGACGGGCACCGCTTCCAATTGTTCTACTTCCAGCCCAACAAAAACCTCGAAAAGCCCCTTCTCCATTGTTTCTGGATGGTAAATATGAACTTCATACAATGCATTGTCGGGGGTTTTGTGCTTGATGGCATCTGCGTTCTGCTGAAAATACCCCATAAAGCGTTGCCAAAGACGGCCGATTTGATTCTCTTCTGTCCAGACATCGCTCGTATCAAATGGATCGCCAAAAAACGACATCCCTGCGATCTTTATCTCGGATTTTTGTGTGATGACTGGTTCCATAAGCACTCCTGACCTTGAGTTGAACAATTATATCCCTCAGCCCAACTCCTTCCGAGTGGGAAAGAAGTTGAGCTGAGGAGATAGTTCACCCTCCAAAATCTGTGGCATGTTCTTCGAAGTAGGCCGCGGCGTCTTCTGCCCACTCAGGCCAATCCTGAAGCCATTCAGCCACTTTTATATCTCGGATGCGATCTGAGATGGGGATATAGGGTTTGATATCAATCACCGGGGAACCATCGAAAGCATCGATCCAGGGCAAAATAACAACTCCGTTCTCTTCATCTACATCGAGTACGGGGACTGTCGTCACCGCAATGGGATTTGGACGGTATTCCGAGCGGCAGGCAAATACGCCAGCCTCGACTCCCGGAGCATAGGGAAGTTCGGTTGTCGTGATCCCCCGGTGCGTTTCGGTGTCCATTTGATGCGCCCACCAAAAGACCATCACATGGCTGAATTGCCGCATCTCTTTGAGCGCAGATCGATAGGCTGCATCAATATTAAGGATAAAGCTGCCCTCACTTTCCGATGCGTGTACATACCCAATGGGATTCAGTTGGAAATTCTTCGAGTGTTTTTTCATGATTGCTCTCCTTAAAATGTTCTGAATTTCCCCCAAGGATAACAAGATGTCCCCCATTAAACTTGATGCCGGTTGCTATGTTTTCTTGATGCTAGAGGCACAGAATCTAATCACTTGATGATTTTTGCTATTTCCCTGATGTTCAAGAAACTGCAGAGACACTCAGCGTTTGCAATAAGCCCGTCAAATCTTTCGGGCCCTCAAAGCGGTATAGCTGCGCAACTTTCTCCCCCTCTCGGTTTGGCGAATCTTGATCCAGATGCGCCCAGGCAGATTGAAGGGTTTGGTGGAGAAATGTTGTATCGGTGGTATCGTCAACTAATAACAAAACGCGTTTTAATGGAATCAGATCCATCAAGGCATTGATCTCGAAAATGCAACCTTTGTGTTGTGGGCCGAATCTACGCAAATCCATCACAATCACATCTGAGATCTTCGCGAGCCGCGCCAGCGCTTCTTTCCACACATCCGCATGACAGAAAAACTCTACGGCTCGAAAGCGTCCATCAGGATCGCAGCGATTGTCTAAAGCAGTGAGGCCGTGCTCCAGAGCCTCAACCGTGTGAGTAAAAAGCTGCTTTAGCTTTCTTGTCAAGAAGTAGATAAATTCATGAGGGTCCACGGTCGATGTGGCGAGATCAGGTCCAGAAATCATGCGCAGATTGCCCACATATCGCCAATGCATACTCAGGGCATCATAAAGTTGTTCACTACGCTTGCCTAACGAGAAAACGCGTAAGAGCAGTAGATCCACCGGAGTTTCTGTCCTCACTGATGTCCGCACGAGTATCGTCATGCCAGCCCAGACAAGGATTCTGTATACGAGATACACAAGAATTCCAAAAGGAATCCATTCCACTCGAGATATACCAATATATATGACGTGAAATATAACAAAGAAAAACCAGATGGTATCTACGAGTATAGATTGATCGCTGATCTTTCTGGCCTCATATCGCTTTTGAATCCATTTAGCGATCAACCAGCCTACCGCTCCAACGGCCAGAAATCCTACCAGGAAGATCGCCGCGACCTTTTGACTGTAGCTCAACCCTATCACATTGCCCAAGGCAATCACGTAAGAAAGCACATCCTGTTGATTTGCTATGAAGGAGAACAACACCAATGCTCCTGTGATACCAAAGAACAGGAATACCAGCACCAAAGGTCCCACTGTACGGGTTTTTCGGTTTAGCACGAACAGCAGTGCAATAGTCGGCCAAGCATTGCACCAATTCCAGATTAAAAAGGGTGTCATCCAGTCAAATGAAGGCGAAAAGGAGTATTCTATGAACCCGAGCACCAATAAGAGCAGAGCATAGATTCCTACCAGCAGTATGCGGATTCTGAATGTCTTCCCTACAACAATCCACAAAACCGGAATTATCGGCCAATAATAAATCAAAGTGATCACTGTCAATCGAAAAGGGAGCAACTCTATCCTGTCTGCCTTTAATTTCACTACCGAGAACAGAAATGCATAACAAAGGCCCGCCAACCCATAAACAAGGACTGCGCGCCACGGACCGCGCAGTGCATCTTTGAATAATCTTCCCCCATCCGACGACCCTTGTAATGCCAAACTGGTAGACAGGATATTTATGGAAAGCTCGGATGTCGGGGGATGCGCAGCTGCTTTACTCGCCAAGTCTACTTCTGCTGGCAAATGAGATGATGAAGTTTGGGATCTCATATTGCGAATCACCGCCCGGCGATAAAAGGCCAACAACCCCCAAGAAATCAGCAAAGTGGCCGGCAGTGCAAACAACATACCAGTGAGAAAATATCCCTGTAAATGCTCGAATATGGACATATGTGTAACTCCCACTCAAAATTTTTGTAACATCCTTACACGGCGAAACTACGCAGACCAGATCCTTTGTACAACTGTTATTAATTGATCCATTCCACTCGCCAATGGGGCAGTCTCTATGTATTCGTTTGAAGTATGCGCACCCTTGCCGGTAGTCACTCCAATGCATACCGCCGGCAGTCCGCGGCTGAGGGGAATATTGGCATCGGTGGAACCAATACTCAAATGGGGTTGTATGCCTTGCTCGACCAATGCAGTATCTGCCAATTTCACCAGGGGATGATCAACAGGAATCTCCCCAGCCGGACGTTGTCCAATGATTTCAGCTTGAATGTGGACTTCAGGCCGGTTGGCCTCCTCGACCAGGTCCTGGACGCTTTTGATTAAACTATGGAGTGCTTCTGGATCCTCGGAGCGTAGATCAAGCTCCAAAGAGGCCATTGGTGCGATGGTATTGATGGATGTACCTCCAGAGATCACACCCACATTGAGGGTTGTCCGAGGGTCTATGGGCAAAGGAAGTTCACTCAACTTTTGGATCAGGGCCGCTAATTCGTGGATGGCCGATGGATTACCATAATCTGCCCAAGAGTGCCCTCCTTTGGTCTGAGCAGTAATGCGGTAGCGTTGCACCCCCAGACCACGGTGATAGATTTGCCCCAAAGCCATCCCCTCCAAAATGATATATGCGATAGGTTTGTCTTCAAATCGATCCACCACAGCGCGCATTCCAATCAAATCCCCGAGACCTTCTTCTCCTACATTGGCCACAAGCCAAAGATCACCAGGCAGGCTGATTTTCCGCTCTCGCAAAACCCATAGCAACCCCAGCATCCCTGCCATTCCCAGGCAATTATCTCCTATTCCTGGAGCCACGATACGGCCAGCTTCAAGATCACGTTGTACTGTCAAATCAGTCTCGATGGGGAATACAGTGTCACTGTGCGCGGAAACCAATAGCGGTTGGCCATCGCCTTTGCTAGGAAGTCGGGCATAGACATTCCCCAGCGAATCGACTTCGACATCATGCAATCCTTCTTCGATGAAAAGATCGCGCATGAAAATTGCCCGCTGTTCTTCCTGAAAGGTCGGCGCAGGGATCTGCTGGATTTGAATGGCGAGTTGGATGATTTTTTCTGTTAGATTCATCAGGATCCATTAGAGTTTTCGGGCTGATTGACGAAGAGAGTCAATCCGCGCCTGAGCTAAACCGGGTAATACTTCCAAGGCAAAGAAGATGCCTGTCCCTTCAGAGACA
Source organism: uncultured Anaerolineales bacterium (assembly GCA_964438295.1). GTDB lineage: Bacteria > Chloroflexota > Anaerolineae > Anaerolineales > UBA11858 > NIOZ-UU35. The sequence continues at coordinate 23,091 of CAYTKR010000028.1, read as the reverse complement.
ATTGAGGCAGAAACATTGCCATACAGCGCAGCTTCGAGCGGGTCATAGGCGCGTCGGTAACCAGCCAAAAACCCGCCGCAGAACGCATCCCCCACACCTGTCGGGTTGGCCAGGCGCGCTGGGTAAGCGGGAATTTCCCATCGTGAGCCAGAGGAAGCATCAAAGAGATATTGGCCGCGTTCGCCACGTTTGATGACAATGAAATCGCAACCATAAGCTGCCAGGGCTTCGGCCATTTCCCATAGGTCATCGGAGCGGCCTTCGAAGAGTGCCCGCAGATCTTCCTCGGCAGGGATGAAGGCCGTCAACCCGGTGATCAAACTTGGGACATCGTTCCAAAACGTGGGGTTCATATACCCTGGCGCAGGATCAAGCGTCACAGTAGTTGTGCCCCCTTGGCGCAAGATCGCTGGGATCAGGCTGTGAGTCATATAGTCAATCGGGCATAAATGGGCCGCCGTCGCATCCTGGTAAACATCTGTTATATCCCCCTGGCGCAACGAGGTCGGGGTCAATTCCGTGCGGCTATTGAGAGCATCGCTGGTGTCTTTATATCCTAATAACGTTTTTGGGAAAGGTTCTCCTAAGCGGGCGAAGTGGGTCACCGGATCGCCTTTGACACGGGTGGCTTTATCGGTATAGACATAGAAATTCCTCACATCGACAGCCTCCGGGAGCATATGCACCCCACGAGTATCGAAGCCTCTCTGGGTGAGATCGTCCAACCAAAGCTGAGGGTAATCTTCCCCCACACGGGCAATAAGCCCTGGATGCATCTCATCCTCCCAAAGCTTCAATCCCACCGCGGCATAAGGCACATTGCCCCCTAGCACATCGACCATGGGCTTGTCATCGGCGGTGATATAGAAATCGCGGTATAGCTCCCCGGCAAAGATGAAACGTGGTGTTTCGGTGGTCATAGTTTCACGTTAAACGTTGAACGTTTATCGTTCAATATTGTACTCGACATGGTTTTCTCTAATTCGCCGAGTATTCAGCTGAGATTCAAGATAAACCATGAAGCGGTAAATTTGGCGAGAAGCTTTGTCAGCTAACTCGTAGGCCTTGTCGAACTGCTCTCGAGTGATGTATCCCTTGTCAAGCGCAATATATAGCTGCGATCGAACTTCTCCAGCAGAAGCTTTAGCTCTACCCAGATAGTTGATAAAAAGTGGCTGCGTATGGCTTTCAAATCCCTCTGCAATATTGCTCATAACTGAGACTGATGCTCTACGAATTTGATCTTTCAATCCAAAATCCTTGGCAAATTCACCCCTGTCAGATAATTCATAAACCAGATTTGTCAATTGTCGAGCAGTTTGCCAAGCATGGATCTCCTCAAATCGTGTAATCGCTACCATATCTCACCCGATTAGCTTTTCTAAATGCAAAACGTTCAACTTTCAACCTACCAACATTAAACAGGTTAACGTTTAACGAGTATCAACTTCGCCACGCTCAATTCTCTTTCGAAGGTTCTCTGGCCATGATGAGATATCCTCCGACGGATAGATTTGCACTTCAGGTCCATTTTGAATAAGCAAATCGTCAGTGCTGCAATCAAGTATCGTACTTGCTGCCTGCAATCCTGTCGATGTAACACCTGAAACCCCGAAGTTGGATGTGCTGGCTCCGCACATCAGCAGGCCTTCGAATTCAGTTTGGGCAGGGTAAGCCCTGGGTCCCACCTGACGGCGGTTCTTCTCGATTCCATACAGGCTGCCGCGCGTGACATTGATATAGTGTTCATTGGTCAGGGGAGTACCCAAGTTCCAGAAAACGATATGATCACTGATCCCAGGAACGCGTCTCTCGATAGCCTTGAACATGCGCCAGGAAAGGTCTTCCTTCAATGCCTGGTAGCCCACAGAGCGGTCGCCCGTTTTCTCGTGAGCCCACTTTTTGAAGGCATCATAGCCAACGAAGGTGAACGCCTCACAGGTGTGGTGTCCGCTGTGCATCTTGGAAGGGTCCTTGAGCGTGGTAACGGTCATGAACATCATAGGAGGATGATCAGCAGTGAGAGCGTTATCGGTGCGTCCCAAACGATAGAGTTCGTCGATGTCATTGTGATCATAGAACCAGAAATTACCTGAATCCAACCCTGCGGCACGCAGATCCATATCCACAGCGAAAAATAGGCTCAAGGCTGAGGTGGAGTAGGATGTCTTCTCAATCCTGCGGCGCAGCTTGTCGCTGAGATGCTCTCTTCCGACCAACTTCCCAAAAGTGACTTCAGGGTCGGCGTTGCTGACAACATACTTTGAACGGATCTCACTCCCATCCGCTAGACACACTCCGATTGCTCGTCCCTCTTCCAACAGTATTCTTTCAATTGAGGTGTTCAACCGAATTTCCCCGCCAGCCCGTTTCAGGGCCCGTACGAAAGCACGCGGGATGGCAAAGCCACCCCCCAGTGGGAAGTATGCCCCTTCGAAATAGTGATGTGCAATCCCGGCATGCAGGAAAGACAGAACTTCCGAGGGCGGCATGCCATGATCCCCTGCCTGCCCACACAGGATGGCAACGAGGAGCGGATCAGAAACATGGTGTTCGATCAGCTCCCGTCCCGACTTCATCGCCCAGCGCATTACCGAGGGAATCGCCACGGCTTGTTCGTTTCGTTTTCCACGGGCGATGCTTTCCAGGTTTTCGATCATGTTGTCTACGGCTTCCATATAGCCATCAATGCCCTTCGCTTCATGGGGAAAACGCTCTTTTAGCCGATTGGCATAATTATCGCGTCCCTTGGGGATGTCAAAACGCTCATCTCCAATGAACATGTGATCGTAACCATTAGGATTGATCTCACAAAAGGCCAGATCCTGGGAGACTCCCAGACCTTCATATTTCCTGCGCAAAGATCCACCCTTATGTAACCCGCCCATATAGTGCACACCAGGACTAAAGCGATAGCCTTCCAGAGTAAACGAGTGCGTCCAACCGCCGGGTACTTCATGCTGCTCGCAGACCAACACTTTCATCCCCGCTTGTGCCAGCGGCACTGCAGCCGCTAACCCACCCGCGCCAGAACCGATGACGATGACATCGTAGTCCATGATCTCTCCTCTTTCATAAAACGTTGAATGTTGCACCCTTCACCGAGTTCAGGGCAAGCTGTTTGAACGTTCTCTCCATATTTTACATGTTTTTCGTTCAAGGAGGTAACTTGAAAAGTTGGGTATCTGGGAAACGCCGTGATCCCAGCAATTCCAAGAGAACCTAAACGTTCCACTTGCCAAAGTTCGAACTTTTAGCGGGTACCAGTGAGTGCTAGAAATACATCTTCAAGTGTCGGCTCAACGCGCGCGATCTGAACTTGATTACTTTCCAAAACTTCCAGAGCTCGCCGCAAATCTTCCTCTCGAATACCAGACTCGGTGACTGCCCGCAGGTGGTCTCCGGCCAAGCCGGCGCGCAGTATGCCGGGTGTCTTTTCTAAGATTCCCAAAGCTGGCAAAAGCGGCTCAGCGATCACGTCCCACGTCAAACCAGGTAGGGCTTCTTCCTTTAGCTCTGACGGCATGCCCATCGCCAGAAGTCGCCCGGCGCTCATGATGCCCACGCGGCCGCAGTATTCAGCTTCATCCATATAGTGGGTGGTCACAAAAGCCGTCACCCCCTCCTCAACAAATTCATAGATCAAATCCCAGAAATCACGTCGGGCAGTGGGATCGACGCCGCTGGTGGGCTCATCCAAGAACAGTAACTGGGGACGATGCACGATGGCGGTCGCCAACGCAAGACGCTGCCGCCAGCCCACTGGCAAATCTCCTGCCCATACCCCCTTGAGTTCTCCCAAACCCAGGCGTTCCAAAGACCCTTCAATATGTGCACGCCCGCGCACGCCGTACACCCCAGCATAAAACTCCAGGTTCTCCCAGGCTGTCAGTTCATCATACAAGGCAAACTTCTGCGACATATAGCCAACCCGCTCCCGGATGGCTTCAGAATCCCGTTGGATATCGTAGCCCAGAACCTGCCCCGAACCCTCCGTGGGTTGCAGCAGTCCCAAAAGCATGCGGATGGTGGTGGTCTTGCCAGAACCATTGGGGCCTAAATAGCCCAGCACTTCCCCAGAGCGGACTTCGAAGGTCACGCGGTCCACGGCGGTGAAATCGCCGAAACATTTGGTCAGGTTTTGAGTCTGAATAACTTCTTCCATAATCATTAATCTTTATGAGAAATACAGGAAATCAAGAATAAGCTTCTATTTTTCCTGCATTCCTGGTTTCCTAATCGCCGAATTTTCCAATAGGGCGATGAAGACATCCTCTAGACCTGGGGAAATGGTCTCGATATTATGGATTACCAAGTCCTGTGCTCGAGCTTCTTTTTTGAGATTCTCTATCACCGCGCGTGAGCTGCTTGCCTGTATCCGCAGGTGGAGCTTGTCCCCAAAGGTTCCCACACTCTCAACGTGTTCGTCTGCACCCGCCAAGACCCGAAGTTTGGTCAAAGGCTCCCCGCGCAGCTCGACGATACGGCCTTCCAACCGCTGTCGCAGCGCCTTGGGCTTATCTTTCAACACCAGCCGCCCATCGCGCATAAAGCCGACACATGTGCAGCGTACGGCTTCGTCCATGTAGGGTGTACTGACCAGCACTGCGACGCCCTCACCCCGTCTTCCGCTCCGCTCTGGACTCCCCTCTCCCAATGGGAGAGGGGTTGGGGGTGAGGGCGTAACCAATTTTATAATCAACTGCCAGAAATCCTGCCGCGTGACCGGGTCCACACCGCCAGTAGGCTCATCCAACAGCAACACACGCGGACGGTGCACTAAGGCTGTCGCTAAACCCAATTTTTGCTTCATGCCCCCTGAGAGTAACCCGGCGCGCCGATCGACAAATTCCGCCAGGCCGACGAATTCCAGAATCTCCATTGCCCGCGCGTACCATAGATCTCGGGGAATGCCGCGCACTTCGGCGAAAAAGCGCAGGTTTTCCAATACGGTCAATTCTTCATAGAGCGAAAAGCGCTGCGAGAGATAGCCGATCTGCTCACGGGCGCGGTCGGGATCGTGGATCATCGAGTGTCCATCCACCATGATCTTCCCGCCATCGGGCCTGAGCGCCCCACACAACAAGCGCATGGTGGTGGTCTTCCCCGCTCCATCTGGACCGACCAGACCATATATCTCCCCAGCACGTACCTGTATGCTGAGGTCCTCTACAGCGACTGATTCACCAAATCGCTTGGAGATATTTTGAGCATGAATGAGATTCATATCAGCACCTGGGGGTTAGAATTTGGAGAGTAGAGAATTCTCCAAAATCCATCTTCCAATCTCGAGTATCTACTCTCCAAAAACCACGTCCGCCGGCATCCCAGGCTTGAGCCTGCCTGAGGGGTCGCTAACCGAAAGTTCTACTGCGAACACGGTGCTGCGGCGGCCCTCAGCAGTCTGAACGTTGCGGGGGGTGAACTCTGCTTCGTCAGCAATGCGCACGACGGTTGCGAGAAAGGTGTCGGTGGGGAAAGAGTCCGCGGTGACCTGCACATCTTGTCCCAACACAATCTCGCCATAGCGGTCTTCAGGCACATAGACTGTGATCGTCAGGGTATCCAAGCGAGCCAGGGTTAGTAGAGGCGCGCCTGGTTTGACTACCTCTCCCGGCTCCACGGCGCGGGATAACAGGGTGCCATCTGCCGGAGCAGACAGCACCAATTTCTCCAGCTGAACGGTAATGATGTTTACAGCAGCCTGGGCGCTGTCGATCTGCGCCTGGGCAACGGCCAGCTCTTCCGCGCTAGCCCCGGATTCGGCCAAGGCCAATTGCGATTGAGCATGCTCCAGGCGCGCTTCAGCCAGGGCCAGTGCATCGGGATCAGGGCCATTCGCCATGGCATCATATTGTCGCTGGGCATCCGCCAATGCCGCCTGGGCGGCTTCCAGATCCGCCTCTGCCTGGGCCAAGTCGATCTCATCCGTGTCACCAATCAGATTGTTGAGATAGCGAACCACGTTATCATAATCCGCTTGGGCCTGGGCTTTCACACTGAGGAAAGCCGCTCGTTCGAGGTCATCCTCGGGTTTGTTTTCATAGGGCTCGTAATCTTCTATGGCCTTGTCTAAATTATCCTTCGCCAGAATGACATTGGCTTCCGCCTGTTCGATATCCGTTTGTTTCGAGGCTGTCTGCAGATTATCAACCCGCCGTTGCGTGTCTCGCACTGCGTCGCGTGCATCAGCAATAGCCTGTAATGCTGCCGCGCGAGCAATGTCCAGGTTCTCATACAAATCATCTAAGGATAGCTGGGCGTTGACCAGTTCCAGCCGTGCCGCTGAGATGGCAGCCTGGCGTTTCTCTGGTGAAAGTCCTGTTTGGATCAGATCATAATGGGCTTGGGCTTGCTTCTGCGCAGCTTGGGCTTGTTCATATTGGGCACGTAGTAGAGCATCATCGAACTGGATCAACACATCCCCAGCTACGATCTGGTCCCCCTCGGAAACAAGTACATCTTCAATGCGTCCCCCAACCTCGGGGGCAATGATCACCTCCACGGCCTCAACTGTCCCTGAAGCTGACAACGGACCTTCCTCTTCGCGGGCCACCCAATTAAGGTAATACACCGTTGCTCCAACAATTCCAAGGATAACAATCAAAGTAAAAATTCTTGAAATATTCTTCATTTGGAATTCTCCAATCTTCAGTTACAAGTTTCCAGTGATCAATATACAGTGGTCAATCCAACCGTTTACGAAAGCGCAGTGAGGCCGCACCCATCAGCACCACGCCAAATCCAATCAGAGCCAGGATCTCGGTCTGTAGCGACCCTATCCCTACCCCCTTGACGAGCAAAGCCCGGATGATGCGTAAATAATAAGTCAGCGGTATACCAGCCGAAATCCACTGCAGCCAGGTGGGCATGGCCTCAACCGGGAACAGGTAGCCCGAGAGCATGATCGCCGGTAGCATCGTCGCGAAAACCGTGATCATGGCTTCCTGCTGGGTCTGGGCAATGGTCGAGGCCAATAGACCAATCCCCAGGCTGGTTAATAAGAACAGCCCAGATAGCGCCAATAGCAATCCCAGGCTGCTGCGCACTGGCACACCAAACCACCACGAACCAATGAAGAGAGCTTCCAGTGTGTTGACCAGGGCAATCATCACATAGGGCGAGATTTTGCCAACAACCAACTCCCAGGAGCGGATGGGAGTGACGATCAATTGCTCGATGGTGCCGCGCTCACGTTCCCGCACCACGGCCGAGGCCGTCAACACTGCGGTGATCATATACAAGATCTGTCCGATCAAACCCGGCACGAAGAAGTAGGCATCCTCCAGATCAGGGTTGTACCAGACCTGGGTGCGGATTTCGACTGGCGTCTCGAAGGCATCCGCCATACCGGCCATTTCCAGGCGTTGTAATTGGATCTCTGTGCTATGCTGGCTACCGATTTGTTGGGCGGCGGAAAGCGCGGTCTGGGTTGCTGTGGCATCTGAGCCATCGAAGACGAAGACCACTGCAGCTTGTTTCTCGGCGCGCACATTGCGACCATAATCTGGCGGGATGATCAATCCCACCCTGGCATCGCCGTCATCGATCAACTGGCGAATCTCATTCTCGGAGTCGACATCATAGTCGATGCTGAAATAATCCGAGGCGCGGTACGCGTCCAACAGATCGCGCGCCGCCGCGCTGCGATCCTGGTCGAAGACTGCCATCGGCAAGTTACGCACATCATTGGTTGCGGCGTACCCCAACATAAATAACTGCATCACCGGGATCAGCAAAGCGATGATCAAGGTGCGCGGGTCGCGCCAGATTTGAATGAACTCTTTGCGGATGATTGAGATTAGGCGTGTGTTCATAGTTCACCAATATAGAGACATCAGATATTGGGTATTAGATATTGGGATTCCCTAATATCTGATATCCAATACCTAATCACCCTTTTCAAAAATCAGTGTGTAATAAAAGATATTGCCGATCTTCTCTTTCAAGTGGAAATTCTTTGCCTGTACTTTGCGCGTGAGCGTAGCTGCCCAAAGGTAATCTGGGTCCATAAACAATTCACTGAAAACCAGCGTCCCTGAGGGTTTCAGCACCCGGTGGAACTCCGCCAGCGCCCGGGGGATATCGGGGATCTCATTAATCACAGTGATCATATAGACCATATCGAAGCTTTCATCACCAAAAGGCAGATCATAGGCATCCGCCACCCGGGCATCGATGTTGGTGACTCCCTCGGCTTCGATCCTGCGTTGGACACGCTCAATCATCTTGGGTTCAATATCGATGGTTACCAGTTCACCTTCCGGGCCAAGACGTCGGGCAGTTGCCAATGTATAGGTACCATTTCCTGGCCCTACTTCCAGAATATGCATCCCCGGCTCGATCCCATGCCTAAGGGCTGTATCATCGGGAGGTTGAATGCGCCGGCGCAAGGGGTTATCGATGGCATTCGCCATCCATTGGGGCATGGGGAACTTGTTGAAATGGCGCACAACCCGAATGATAGTGTGCAACACAATCAGCGTAAGCGGTATGGCAAGTACGGTATAGAGTATTCGCAGAAGCATATTTCACTCCTTTGCCAGAATGCCGTTAAGAAAAATATCGACCTGGTAATCCATTGCCCCTTCAAGAAATTCGGCAGGAGCCACTGGCCCCAGGATAATCTCCGCTAAATAGTAAGAAAAGAATAGGCCGATAAATGCGCGGATCAGCATTTGAGGGGGGATGGCGCGCAGGTTGCCCTCGACTTCTTCGAACCGCTGCACGATCTGCAAGCCGCGTGGGAAAGCGACTTCGAAGAGTTGATGGGCATGCGCGCTCTTGAACTCGACGATCTCGATGAACATCAGGTTGAGGAAATCCGGTTTACGGTTGATCGCCGCCAGCATTTGCACAGCGGAATCGTGCACTAATTCTTCAATCGTATCCCCTTGGGCTGCTTCGATAGCCGGGATCATCTCCAAAAAGGGGTGATTCTCCAGGAAAACGGCCTGGAAAATATCTTCCTTATTCGAGAAGTGATTGTAGATTCCTCCGAGGGCAATGCCTGCATTTTGGGCGATCTGCCGCATGGATGTGCCGTGATATCCCTGCGTGATGATCAGGTTGTGGGCAGCTTGAACGATGGCAGCGCGGGTGAGTTCTCCTTTGGTCGGTTCTGCGGGGGACATTGATCTCCTTTCTCTGATACCTCTGTATCGGAGTAATCAAAAGGCAAGGTGACATTCTTAGGCTTGTATAAAAACGAACGTTCGTTCATTTCCATAATATCAAATAAACCACACAGAGTCAAGCGCGGAATGTTTCCTGTGCACGGCGTTCCGAAAGTCAATGAGAACAGCTATTTGTTGCCAATGCGAGGTGCCGTTCACCGAAGGTGTGGCGACGAAGCAATCTCACATAAAGCGAAACAATAAGAATGCCTTAATGCGTTAAAAAACATCGGAAATCTTGGAGATTTCCGATGTTTGATTCTACAAAGTAATTAAAGGTTTATGCTTCGTATAACTGGTCTGTTTTTGCCGCCATGATGAAATCGTTGCGGTGTAGGCCTTTGACGAAATGCGTCCACCAAGTGACCTTGACACGCCCCCACTCTGTCAGCAGCGCAGGATGGTGATCTTGTACTTCGGCGATCTCCCCCACCCGGTTGGTAAAGGCTATAGCCTCGACGAAATTCTTGAACTTGAATACACGCTCTAGTCTTTTAATGCCATCTACTTCATTCACGTCCCAAGCAGGGATCAAGGATTGCAGCTCCTTGACTTCAATATCTGATAAGGGCGGCTCCCCTTTTCGATAGGGTTCGGTATTTAGTTCAACCAGGGATCGCATCGGATAACCCTTACATTTGAGATATCTGCCGAAGGAAGCTAAACACCGACACACCCAGCTTAGCTCCATCACCGGCAGACATCTTGATGCCTTCTGCTTCATCGGCTCGCTGGATGAGCAAGTAGGCGGTGCCTAATCCGGTCAGAGCGCCAATGATGGCCCCAATGACTAATACTTTGGTCTTCCAATTGTCGTTGGATGGAGATTGTTCATTTGCAGTTGTCATAATTCACGTGATCCTTCGTCAGGGACAACATCACTCACTTTTCGAGACGTGAGTTCATATTTGATGGTTTGCCAACCTGCGCTGGCGCTTTTCGCCCGCAAAGTCGGTTCTACAGCTTTATCCGCCGCCTTTTGCATGCGATCCTGAACGCGGTAGAAGAAGCCTTGCAGGGTGAAGAATTTCGGGGGCAAGATCCTCAGGAAACGGTACATCCCGTAAACCAAGCCGGCCAACACAGCCAAAAGGATGAAAGCCATCACCATGGTGGGGATGATCAAGAAGATCAACGAGGCATCGGCGGCCTGGCTGACGTTCCCTCCACCGGATGCAACCAGCACTACCCAGACAGCCAAACCCAGAATGGCAATTACACCCAGAATCATCGGCAGGGCGATTTGCCGGAAAGTTTCTTTGCGGTGAGCTTGTCGAGTCACTGGGTTTCGAGAAGGTTTTGGTTCCTGCATAACGGTTGTATTGTAGCACAACTTATTCAGGAAACTCCTAACAGGTGCCGCTTTTATTGATGAACACGCTCTCTGAGAATCCAACCGACAATAACGCGAACGATCAAACCGAAAATGAGAGTAAAAAGCCCACTCATCCAATCAAAAACAAACGCCAATGCTGATAACAGATAAAAAGGTATGGGCAATAAGCTCCATACCTTTTTTGATCCTCGGAAGGATTGGAAAACTTTCACAGAAAGCAAGAGTGGAATCAAGATGAGTACAATTGTGACAATTACATCAAACATCAATTTCTCCTCGATTATCAAAATAGTGGTTTGTAATTTAGATCATCCCTTCGATAATTGCGCCAATCCAAAACAAATTGAAGAAAATAATGAACAAATCACTTACCAATGGGATGGGGTTTTCACCTGCGGGGGAATAGCGCACCTCCGTTACTGTGTGAATGGCCAAGGCCAAGAACATAAATAAACCTGCAACTGCCCAACCTACGGATAACTGTGCAAATTCTGGGAATAGTGAAATCACAAACCAGCCCATCAGATAGATAATCGTTAGAGGGAATAAGAGTATGCCAAACCACCCTAAACGAATTCCCACGAGATAACTCCACACAACCGATAGAGCCAATCCTAGAATTAATACAATCCATGCGAACCAGCTTCTTTCCGAAAGCTCGAGCCAATTGAGCACTGCGCCTGCCACTAAAGCTAAACCTATCAGGAGTACAACATTCAGGCGAGGTACCTGCTTGAAGATCTGCAATGTCAGGAACAGAATCAGGGCAATGAATGCGGGCAACAGCCATAATTCCGTGGGGATATATTTACCCAGCTGATGGCCGAGTGCCGCAACCAAGGCTGAAACTCCTAAAAGCGGCCCACAGCGGCTGATGAATTTCCGGAAAGACATTTCATTTCCTTTGTGGGATGCTCTGCTGTGTCTCTCCGGAGAGCTCTGCCTGATCGATGCCCAATAAACCAACCAACAAAACCGACACCTGCCGGCGGATACGAACGAGGATATTCTGGTCACGATGATTTGCCAGATACTCATACGGGTATAGCACTTCTAACTCGAGGATGTTGGGATTGGATATTCCCAAATTGTTGTTGTTTGCATAAGCTTGAACCTGACCCGCCACCGAGGTTTGCATGGCTGGTGACACTAGCGTAGCCCGGTGGTGATCTTTGAGCCAAGCGTAAAAATCGCTGGGCAAGGGGGTGGGTGTGCAGGTAGGGGGTGGGTTATACCCTTCAGGGGTCATCGGGTTGCTTTCTGGGAGAGGTGTACATCGATTCATTGCCGCTTTGGTTTGCGCGGCAACCACCTGTGTGACCATGCGATCACCAATCACCACTAACCCGGCCCTGCCAGCGGCGTCCGCAGCTCGGTCTAATTCATGCTTTTCGACCATCAAGCGCGCCCCATCAATGATCACTGCCAGGAAAAACAAGACAACTAACAATAAGATGGCGACCACAATCAGGATCTGACCACGCGACTTGGGCCTCATGGGTTTTGGTACTCCATCATAGTTACAGCTTTACCTGACACGGGGAAGGAGATATTGGGGAAAGCCAGTTGAAGTTGATAAGAAACAATCACAGATAGGGTTTCTCCACGCGGCGCAGGAAAGGGTTGATTGCGGGGTGCTTCATCCTGATCAGGATCAATATCGATTTCAAGGTTTTCCAGGTTCAACCCGTAGGAAGCCTGGTGAATCGCGCCGATGATCTCCTCATCACCTTCATGGGGATTCACAATCGTCGCCCCAGCGCGAGCACCCTCCCAGGCCGCATTGGTGACCACGATCTGAGCGTGCATGATCACACCAAAATCGATCAGCGCAACCATGAGCAGCAGCAAAATCGGCAGCACTAAAGCGAACTCGACGAGGGTCTGGGCAGGTACTACTCTTTTGAACGCAGATAGTCGCAGATTACTCTGGAGATTCGTGTGACAATCTCCAGAGTTGGGGATATGGGGCGTGCTCCGCACGTCCCATATCCCCAAATATAACTACTTCCGCGGGGATTCATGGAAACCGTTTTTGGTTTCATCGACGCATGAAGAAATTGATGATCGGCGGGGCCAGATAGATCAGCAACAAGCTTGGCAAAAAGAAGAAAACTAATGCTGGCACGATGCGGATCGGTGCGGTCTGGGCGGCGGCCTGGGCTTGCTGACGACGAGTATGGCGTAGGATATTGGCCTGAATGCGCAGCGTGCGCGCCAGGGATGTGCCCAACTGTTCGGTCAGTTTTACAGCTTCAACAAAGTTCTGAATCTCAGATGAAGGAGAGCGGCTGACAAACTCATCTAGGGCTTCAGCACGTGAGAAACCCAACTCGATTTGGGCCAATACCCGGCGGAGCTCATCTCCCATGGGGCCGGGATATCCCTCGCTAACCCGCTGCAGGGCGGGTGTAAACCCCAGACCAGCCTGAACGGTAAAAGTCAGCAAATCCAGGAAATCCGGCAAGCTCTTGGAGATGGCGCGGGCACGCCGCCTGACTCGCCAGTGTAAATACAGATAGGGGAGCCCAGCCGCTCCTAGCAGTACCATCAAAGCAATTGCCAGACCCACGCCCTGCCACCCTGTCATGGCCAAGATCGCAATCCCCATCCCGACCCCTAAGAGCGTCAGCAGCCACCAAAGTGCGCGATATTCCTGGACATCGAGTTGTATACCTGCCCAAAAGAGTTCTTTTTGACTCACCCAAGCTTCCAGGAAAGCAGGTGATCGCACTGCCCTCAAAACATTGCGGGCGATTTGAACCAAAGATTTAGATTCCTGTTCAGGGCGCAAGTCGAAATTCCCCTGCATTCGAATTCTGGCAGGATGGTCGAAGAGAGCATCCAACGACAGGAGCAACACAAATACGAATGCGCCTAATGTGATAGCCAGAGCAAGTGTGATGTACATATCAACTCTAATATTCGATCCGCACCAGGCGCGCCACAATAGCCGCACCCAGCAATTCGAGTATCCCGGCGACGATCAACACCAAATTGCCAGCCGTAGTTTGGAAGAGCACGTCGATATACCCCGGGAACATCGAGAGCACGCCAATGGATACCGGCACCAAGAGGGCTATCACAATAGCTGAGAGACGGCCTTGGGCAGTCAATGTGCGAACTTCTTTCTCCATTTCCACCCGTCCGCGCACAAAGGATGCCATTTCCCGCATCATCGAGGGCATATCCCCCCCAACCTGACGCTGTAATGTCAATCCTTCTACTAAAAGGCGCACATCTTCACTGGGGCGGCGTTGGTATAACTCGTTCAGGGCCTCATCGACCGTAAACCCTAGGGCGATATGAGCGGACACCTGGGCCATTTCCGAGGAACTGGGTTCGAAAAGATTTGGTACGACGAAGTTGATCCCTTGGGGTAACGAGAAACCAGCCTGAAGGGAATCTGCCAGGCGGTCGAGCACATCGGGGAATTGATCACCAAAACGGCGCCGCTGGATTCTGGCACGCGAGTATGTCAACATTGCTAAAGCAATCAGCGCCAGGAAAGCCCCAAAGTCTCCCAAAAGCATACTGCGGGTAGAAAAGTAGCCCACCAGATAACCACCTAAGACTGTGAACAGTACTGCCGTCAGCAAGATCAGGGGATGAGTGCCAAAACCAGCATCATTCCAATAACTCATCAGGGCTCCTCCCAACGGCGTACGGAAGACAGGGGCAAGCAAGCGGTTCAACAGGTTATTCTCAAGACGGTTTGAGCGCTGCCAAAAAGAGCTCCGCTTGGGTAAAGCATCCCGCTTTGACAGTCTCTCACGCCAGAAGCGGACATAGCCACGAGTTTGTGCCAATTCGATGAGCGGAATCAGCAAGACGAACAGCGCCAGTCCTCCAACAAGCCCGCCGATCAAAGGGTAATGCTCGCGAACCATCTCGAACAGGGCCTGGCGGAATATCCAGGCCGAGGCCAGTAACAGCAGATAAAACATCAGCCCTAACCAGCGTAACATGGATTATTCATCCAGCTCAGACTTGAGAGAGACTCCTGCTTTACGGATGGTTTCCAGACCTAGGGGTTGATATCCAGCGGCCTGATAAACACCCAGAGCGCGTCCCTCAGCATCGACACCTTGGCGCTCGAAACGGAAGATCTCTTGAACCTTGACCTGAAGCTCTCCCCAACTGGAACCATCTTCACGAACCACCTCCGCGATGGAAACAACTTTGCGTCTGCCTCCCGGCAAACGTTCCTGCTGCAAAATCACATCGACAGCACTGGCAATCTGCTCGCGGATCGCCGGTTGGGGGAGTTCCAGGTTGGCCATCAAGATCATCGACTCTAAGCGATGGATGGCGTCGTCGGGAGAATTAGCGTGCACTGTGGTCAGAGAGCCAGGATGGCCGGTATTCATAGCTTGCAGCATGTCAAAGGCCTCGGCGCCGCGCACCTCGCCGACGATGATGCGGTCGGGTCTCATGCGCAGGGCATTTCGTACCAGCGTGCGGATAGTGATTTCGCCACTACCTTCGATATTGGGCGGGCGCGCTTCCAGAGAAACCAAGTTCTTGGCAACCAACTGGAGTTCAGCCGTATCCTCGATGGTTATGAGGCGCTCACCATGAGGGATGCAGCGCGCCATGGCATTGAGGGTGGATGTCTTTCCAGAGCCGGTGCCGCCCGAGATGAGCATATTCAACCTAGCCTGTACACAAGCCTGCAAAAAGCGCGCCATGGCGTCGTCCAGCGTTTCCAGAGAAACCAGGCGTTTCAGCGTGAAGGGGGTGGCGGAAAAACGTCGGATGGTCAGAGAGGGCGCCCGCAGTGCCAGTGGAGGGATGATAGCGTTGACGCGCGAGCCATCCGGTAGACGCGCATCCACATAAGGAACAGACTCATCCACCCGGCGGCCCAAGGGCGCTACAATGCGCTCGATGACGTGCAGGATGTGCTGACCATCCCGAAAAGATGCCTCGACCTGCTCTAAACGGCCATTGCGTTCGACGAAGATCTCATCGGGCGCGTTGACCATGATCTCGGTGACTTCGGGATCGTGCAAATAAGGCTCAATTGGTCCCAGGCCAAGGATGCGGTTGACCACCGAAGAAACCAGGCCATCCTGGGACTTACGGGACAGGATTTCGCCTTCATCCTGGAGCAGTTTCCACACCAGACGGGCTAAGGCATCACGCTCCACGGTCTGCGCAACAGAGGCGCTGGCGCCATTGCTTTGAGCCTGAATACGTTCACTGGTCAGACGGTGCAAACGGTCTTCTATAGCGGGGATGTTTCCGTTATTCATAACAACCTGACCTAAACACCATTAAAACGGTCGCTATGTTCCCAATGCCGCGAACGTTTAGCAACATTGAGCACAGTTTTCGACAGTCCGCGCAAGGCTCTTCCCAAACCCCTTCTTTGCCTGAGCGCGCAGGGTTGCCCGTAGCTGACGTTGGCCCAGACCGCGCTCTGATCTACCGGTAGGATGGCGAAGAGCCTCCTTTCGAAATGGTTCTCGATCTCCTTGGGGCTGACTGGCGCGCCGCGTCCATATTGGTTGAGCACTAAACCGAGTGGCTTTTCATGCTTGGAGAGTGAGTTCAGATAACTTTGCGTCGCCCGCAACGCAGGTGCGTCGGGTGTGATCAAGACCAGAGCAATATCAGCCAGATGGAAAGCAGACACATTGATCACCCCCATTCCCGTAGGGACATCCAAGAGAGTCAAGGCATATTCCTGGCGAAAGGCGCTCAACAAGGCTTCAAGCGAATTTCTGGTGATCTTCGCCTGATCATCAGGGATTCCAGGACAGGCCAAAAGATGCAACCCAGACTCATGTTTCGCAGTGGCCAAGTTGAGATGCTGCGGGGTGAGCTCATCCACCACTGGCAGCAAATCTGACCAGCTCCGTTCGGGCTCCAAGTCCAGTAGCAGATCAGCCGACCCCAACCCTGCGCTCAGATCAATTAACGCTGTAGGAAGCTGTCGGCCTCCTGCAAAGACAGCCCCCAGATTGCTGGCCACCAGACTCTTACCAACACCACCCTTTGCTGAGAAGACTCCCAGGACAATGCCCATGCCTAACTCCCCGCCGGGCGCAGCAGCACCAGTAACTCAAACTCATTAGCAAAGGCATAGAGGATGGATAAAGCCTCCTGATCATCGACTGCAAGTATGTAAGCATCCCCCTCATTCCCATTGGGCAAGGATACGACCAGCACTTCAGTAGCAATGTAACCGGCATCATCGACTGGGTTACCAGGCTGGACGGCGGCAATCTCCAAGCTATCTCCTTCGGCCAGATCAGGAGGGGATGCCACAAACCATTCCTCAGGGATACTGATACACCAATAACCGGACGGGCAGCGCTGCGCCATTGGTCCACCAGTATCACCCATCAACTTGCCTGGCAAGATCACTTCTCCAGCCACCAGGGGGTAAAGCGTCACCCGTCCTACGACCTGCTCGACGAAACTGTAATGTAGTGGCGGCACGGCCTCTCCAGGCACACTGCGCTCCACCAGCATCTCAGCGGTGATGGCTTCCCCCATGGGGATCTCCTGGTTGGCGAAGACGGCCTTGGTGAGCACATCTGGTTGGGCAGCGCGCTGTTGCATGAAGAACTGAAAGACCAGCACGCCGAACAACACCGCTAACAAGAACGCTATCAGCAAGTAGAATTGGGTACGCCGCCGGACAGCGGCCTGCCAGTCAGGGGTGGTGAGAGGGGAGCGGGGGGACATGGTTAGCTTCAATAATTTTGGATCGCTGATTTCACTGACAAGGAGTGGCTGATGAAGTTAACTGGAAAGCTTCTGGGCAATCATTCCAATCTTCAGCGTCCGCGATCCCGAAATACCGTTCTATATACAGTAGGTAATCAATTAGTGGTTTTGTGATTGGCAGCAAGAACCCCATTCTGAAGAAAGCGAGGGATCTGCATAGGAGCGACCCTTCGACCACCTGCGGAGTCAGGAAAAGCTTGGCAGTCCGGGGTAGTCAAGGGAACACGAATGGGCATTATTTACTACTCAAACAATTTACAATTTTCTCCCACTCAGCTACATCTCCTTCCAATATATTTCCGCAATACTGGAGAAGTTCTGTTGCGCCCTCTTCCATTTGATGCATTAGATCAATATCAGTTCTAACGCTTTTTATCCAAGGATTGTATTTTTTATCCAGACATTTAGCTATCGCCGTAGTACCGATTTTGCGATACTTCGCTTCAGTTGTAGCTTCTTCTCCCAATTCGCCTCTCAATCCAATTTCTACTCCAAACATTGTGCCTCGGTCAAACCTAAACTCCAAAGAAATATCTCCCTTTTTTGCGCTTATCAAGTGGTCATTAATTTTCTCAAATCTGAATCCGTATTTTTCTTTTACAAAGTCAAAAATTTCGGGAACTTTTTCTTGAAATAATTCTGTTAATAACATTACTTATCTCCTCATGGTCTAAATTCCGTTGATGGCAATCCTGCAAATATAGCATTCCATTGAGCACCAAGCGTGGAATCCCACCAATCAGGATACAGCCCTTGCAATCTCTCGAAATAACGATTCTCAACAAACGAAAATTGGCGTCGAGGAAATAGCTCAGGATTACTTAATAGTTTTGGTTCATTTCTAGACCGAGCTATATCTCTTAGATAATCTCTCTGAATATTTGTATTTTGATAAATCTCATCAGGAACATTAGTAAGTTTATTAAATTCACTCCTTGCAACATCATCTAAATCCTCCACATACCCCAAAGCGGATCTCTTGTTAGGATTATACTGGTAAACATATTCTACATCCCCATACCTGTAAATTCTCTCAATTTTTCCAATGCCTAAATCATCCGCTCCAACAGCATTAATTCTATTTACTATACCCGTTCTACTTGCTAGTTGGTAACCACCATACAATGCTGTTACATCTCCCATCAGGTTCGCTCCAGTAAATAGTACATCCCAGAAACGGTCTTCTCCTTCTGCACGTTCACGAACTGCATCTCTAAATTCAGGAATATCCTGTGCAAAAATGCGATAGGGAGTTGAAATCAACCCTAATGTTAGCCCCAATACAACTTGCCCGAGAGCTTTGAAGCCAGCACCAGCCAAAACTAAACTTTCTTTCACTAATCCTCCAATTCCACGCTTGACATCAGACCAACGTTTTTCTGCAACGGCTCCGCCTGTAAACCGCACAGTTTCCTTCCAAATGTCAACAATTCCACCCCATGCTTGGATCCCGTTCCAAAAACTGTGATGGAAAGATGCTACACGTGGATTACGGCTTGGATCAGCAATGCTTTGCAGTGAATCTGTGATTTTTGCAAAGAACGTTGGTATGCGTTGAGGTAACGTTGTACTTGGAGTTTGAGTGGTTTTCATCTCTATAACCCGCTTTACCTCAGCCATGTCCAGTTGCTTCCAACTTGTATCCGTAGGAACATAAACACTAGATGTTGATCGAGGCTTATGCACAAACTTCGGAACCTGTGCCACCTTCTCCATTGTTTCGGCACTGGGTGGTTTGAGCTTGTCATACTGTCCTTTGGCTGCCAGGTAATCTGAAGGCAACAACCATCTCAACAATCCTGACAAAGTTGACATTGATTTAGATTCACCTGATTGCTTCTGTTGTGCCGAGGAACCCAATCCCGCTTGAAGCTCATTTTCAGGCAGTTTGGAGAATAACGTCGATAGGTTCTGGATAGCATGTTGCAGTCGCTCTTGCTCTTCTTTTTGGGCCGCCTGAAGTTTGCGTTCCTGTTCTGCCTGCATAGCACGCACTCGTGCGGCATTGCGTGCATTGTGGATGATGGCGCGTGCCTGTTTGATATCCCTGTTGGGGTTGCCACCCGCTGAGGCAATTTGAGCGCGTACTTCAGCATCGCTCAGATCACTAGCAAAAACAGTCGGAGCGCTCGTGTTTTTATTCGTCGCAGATGGCACTTTCACGGTCGCTGCGGGTTGTTGTTGATTATTGGATGAATTGGACGTTTTTGTACTCGGTGTACTCTTCGCTGTAATTTTCGTTGCGCTGGATGAAGATTTTGATCCATTGCCCTTTCCCATGGCCTGCCGATCATCCTCGGGTAAACGATCCCTGAGTTTCGGTGAAACCTTGGCGGGTTTACTGCTGGATGTCATTGTCGATTGAACACCATGAACCTTCGCAGTCGCTTGCATATTGCTGCCTATTACTACAGCTTTTTTATCTTCGGCTGGCAACATGTTCAAGATCTGCTGTGATGCTGGGGCTGGGCCCTGAACCTCAGGCAAAGCAGGTCTCAGTTGATGGATTGAAGCCGTTTGCGCCTGAGCTGCTTGTTCTTTATGATGAGTCTCTACCCGAGCATTCCATCGAGCTACACTTGCCTGGGCTGCAGCTTTCTGCTTGGCCTCAGCTTCTTGCTTCGCCTTCATTTGTGCAACCTGTCGCGCAATCTGCTCTTTGCGTTGTGCATCGGCAGCAGCTTTACGACGCACTTCTGCCTGTGCAGCCTGTGCTCTGGCTCTTGACGCGGCTTCTGCTTGCCGGCGCTCAGTCGCCCTGAGTTGTGCATCCGAAACACGTTTCACAGATTTTTGCACGGGCTTTGGCGCCGGTTTGGGTTTAGGTGAAGTTCTAGGAGCTGGTATAGGGCGCGGTACAGGTCTATGTTTGGGCGCAGGACGCGGTGCAGGTCTGGGTGCAGGCGTACGACGTGGTGCTGGTCTAGGTGCTGGACGAACCACTCGTCGCGGTGGTGAAGATTTTCGTACAGTGCGTCGCGGTTTGCTCACGCGTCTTCTAATATATCGACCGCCAATGCCCATACGTTTAGGATTTGCCAAAAAGCGGCGCATCAATCCCACCATCATGGCAATGCGCATCTTGATCGCTTCCAGCATAGCCATCCTGCGCAAAGCCAGCCAATGTACAACTGGTTGAACTACTCGCGCTTGTGTCAATTGCACTGCACGGCGCGCCTCGGCGACCAGAGCTGTACCTCGCTCTTTGGCCCTCTCGACCAGAGTCACCTGCTGTTGGTGGGCAGCTTTCAGATCACCGCTGGCCTTGCTAACCAGCACGCGCCCGCGCTTGCGAGCTTGTTCCAGCAGACTTGCTGCTTGGGTTTGGGCTCGTTTGAGTTTACTCCTCGCTTGGCTAACAATCTGGTTTGCGCGCGCCTGGGTTGTGACCATTAAGTGATTTGCCCTGCCATGAGCACTGCGTAAAACCCGCTGGGCACTGGTAACCAACCGATTGCCGCGTCCCTGCCAGTAGATCCGATAGTTTCTAGCCCGAGTGTGTGCTCTACGCACATCCCGCTGGGCACCAGCCACCAGCCGATTACCTCTCCCTTGCCAGTAGGCGTGATAATTTCTGGCTCGAGCGTGTGCTCTACGCACGCCTCGCTGCGCACCGGTCACCAGCCGATCGCCTCTACCCTGCCAGTAGGCGCGGTAGTTTCTGGCCCGAGCGTGCGCTCTGTGAACATTTCGTCGGGCACCGGCCACCAACCGGTTTCCTCTCCCCTTCCAGTAGACCCGATAATTTCTGGCTCGAGTGTGTGCTTTGCGCACGTCTCGCTGTGCACCTGCCACCAACCGGTTGCCGCGCCCCTGCCAGTAGACCCGATAATTTCTGGCCCGAACGTGTGCTCTGCGCACATCTCTCTGCGCACCAACCACCAGCCGATCGCCTCTTCCCTGCCAGTAGGCGCGGTAGTTTCTGGCCCGAGTGTGTGATCTACGCACGTTTCTTTGGGCACTGGTCACCAGCCGATCGCCTCTCCCCTGCCAATAGGCGCGATAATTTCTGGCCCGAGCGTGCGCTCTGCGCACATCTCGTTGGGCACCGGCTACCAGTCGATTGCCGCGCTCCTGCCAATGGGCCCTATAGTTCCTGGCCCGAGCGTGTGCTCTGCGCACATCCCGCTGGGCACCGACCACTAGCCGGTTGCCACGGCCGCGCCAGTAAGCTCGATAATTCCTAGCACGAACGTGAGCTCTACGCACATCTCGCTGGGCACCGGCCACCAACTGGTTCCCACGCCCTCGCCAGTAAGCTCGATAATTTCTAGCCCGAGCATGCGCTCTGCGCACATCCCGTTGCGCACCGGCAATCAGACTGCGGCCATAATTTCTCGCCCAATTGCGCCACCTGCCGCCGCGATGCCGTGCCCAGCGCGCATAATTCCTGGCCCTTCTATACGCCGATCTGAGCCGATGGTTGGCTGATTGAATCCAACCCCGCCCGCGACGGATTGCATAGCTCTGCCAGGACCTCGTTGTTTGGCGCGCCCCACGCAACTTGTTATTTGCTGATTGTATCCAGCCCCGCCCGCGGCGGATCGCATAGCTCTGCCAGGATCTCGTTGTTTGGCGCGCGCGGCGCAATTTGCTATTGGCCGCTTGTATCCAGCCCCGCCCGCGACGGATCGCATAACTCAACCAGGACCTTGCCGTATGGCGTGCCCCATGCAACTTGTTGTTGGCCGATTGAACCCAGCCTCGTCCGCGACGGATCGCATAGCTGAGCCAAGATCTTGCGGTGTGGCGCGCCCCAAGCAACTTGTTGCTGGCCGATTGGACCCAGCCCCGCCCGCAATGGATCGCATAGCTGAGCCAGGACTTCGCCGTATGGCGCGCGCCGCGCAATTTGTTGTTGGCCGATTGAACCCAGCCTCGTCCGCGACGGATCGCATAGCTGAGCCAGGACTTCGCCGTATGGCGAGCGCCGCGCAACTTGTTGTTGGCTGATTGGACCCAGCCCTGCCCGCGCTGGATCGCATAGCTGAGCCAGGATCTAGCCGTACTGCGCGCGCCGCGCAACTTGTTATTGGCCGATTGAATCCAGCCCCAACCGCGGCGGATCGCATAGCTCAACCAGGATCTGGCAGTATGGCGCGCGCCGCGCAACTTGTTGTTGGCCGCTTGAATCCAACCCTGCCCGCGGCGGATCGCATAGCTCAACCAGGATCTGGCTGTATTGTGCGCGCTACGCAATTTGTTGTTGGCCGATTGAACCCAGCCCTGCCCGCGACGTAACGCATAGTTCAACCATGAACTCACCGTACTGCGCGCTTGATCCAATTTTCGATTTGCAGTTCGCACCCATGCAATCCCACGGCTACGAGCCTGATTTATCATCACCCTGGCCCTATTCTGGGCCTGGACATATTCACTGCGCGCAGGTGCCACTATTCTGTCACCACGCTGACGCGCCTGTTGCTGATAGATTCTTGATTGTCGTTGCGCCTGACTCAAAACGTTCTGCGATTGCAGCACCAACCTTCCGCCGCTGGCCTCTGCATTCGAAGTGAGTTCACGGGATTGTTTCTCAGCTTGAGCTAATTCGGCGCGTTTGCGGCGCAGCAGATCAGCGGCTTTCTCTTGTTCTTGTATAGAAGGGAGCACCTGCGACCGCCAGGCAGTTAATCCAATCATCTGATCAACTGGTTTTTTCGCTTCAGGTTTCTGATGCATCGTTGTTGGCCGTTTTTTCCAACGTAGCTTCCCAGGGACAGGTTGCTCCTTTTCCGTGGGCCAGGCACGGCTGCTTGGCCTTGGGAGCTTTTGAACTTTTTTACGGTTGCGCGCCGAAGGCTGACTTTGATCCCGCGATTTCTTCGCAAATGGAACTCC
>CAYTKR010000027.1:0-46560 GCA_964438295.1 uncultured Anaerolineales bacterium | reverse complement strand
TCCACATTTCATGTATTTAACAATCGAGGTAGAAGTTTTCTGATATTCAACTACCGCCCATTAACTTCCAGCTCATGTTATTTCTTGATACTGTAACAATTATACCTGTTTCTCGTTAGCACTAGTTTATACGAAATTGCTAGCTCATCAAACCCTACTGTAGTACCGGCTAACAAAAGTGTAATTTGTTTTAAATGAGTACAGGGGTGATGTGAAACATCACCCCTGTACTCATATTTTTGTATATTCTATTGATATTCTAAAAGTTCTTGCTCTACCTATTCAACTAAATCAATTGATTTTTGGCTAGGCATCCAATCATCGCAATTTTGAACAAGCATCGTATTCCCACTAAATTTTACTTGGGCGCCCCACAAACATCCATCCATTGTATTACTGGCATTGCCATTCATTTGGAGCTGACCATAGGGCGAATATACAATTCCCTCCCAAATATGATTATTGCCACTGTAAGAAACAGCATCATCTGTACACCCTTTTCCGTAAGCAAAAACAAGGAGATTGTTGATGTACGGACTCAAGGTGTGGTGATTGCCGTTAAAAAGGATCTTGCCATCAGGATTTCCAACAACAAATGTACAGGCATTGCAGGTTTGATGTTGGCCACTGAGCGCAATTTCATTTTCAGCATAATAAATTCCATCGGGAATAGTGTAGTTATTGTTAGAAAAATCCCACTTATCTGCTGAATAATGATAATTGGGATCGCTTGCATACGCCCCGCCAGGCTTATAATCATCGATGTTAAAGTACGTCAATGGCCAATCATACGCGGTATCATTATCTGTGGGTCCAGAATCAAACCAATTCGGCATTTGGGTTTGCACGTTAACACCTTCGTAAGTAACATCACCGAACGTGTTTGCGTTACCACTCAATTTCCAATTTTTATTGCTGTGCACAGGACCCAAGAGTTCATTTGCATTCCCAGAGATCATTATAGGAGATTCGCCGCAGTTTGGATCGCCACCATAAGCAACAAACGGCAAAGGAGGGAGACTTCCACCAGCCGCAGAGGCATTTCCACAACGAGCAACGGCGCGACCTTGCACCTGTATGGGCCCGCTATAAACAATATGCAAAAAATTCCCAGAAAGGAATGAATCGACAATCACCTCGACATAATCGCTATCACCAGCGTGCGGACCATTGACGGGTGGATAGTTAACAGTCACATCATTTGTGGTTCCGTTGTCATCGAAGCCATTTTGCGCAGCCACTGTGAACGCAGGGCTGGTAACATCGGCTTCTCCACTACAGAGGGCCAGGACCGAGGCCAAAGCCCCATTATCAGCAGCATTCTGGGTATTACGGCGTTCAACATAGATTATGCCCCCATCGATGGCTAAAGCTGCAAAAGCAAGCAACGCGATGACACTAAAGACTAATAACACGATAGCTTGTCCACTTTCAGCTCGATTTTTTGGTACCATCAACATTCTCCTCGAAATTTAGCAGGGGGGTCGTAAGATTGTCGTAGTGGCTTCCGAACTAATCGGAACAGTTTGAGAGCCAATAATAGTGCCCAGAAATGGAGTGGTCAAGGTAAACGTGTATGTCACAGTAACTTCGACGGAGTTTCCTGCGCAGGCACCACCGATGGTGCTGACGCTAACGGAAACTAATCCCGTGTCAGATAGATCAACGGGCGTATTCGCATAATCTCTCACATGCTGAATAATCCCAGAAGTATCTGTAGGACTGAGCGCACCATAGATCGCTCCTTCTTCAGCAGCATCTCGCAGTTCAATGAACACAAACATCAGGCGTCCTAAGTCAATCACACCTGCCAGTAAGATTAGGAGAAATGTGATTGTCAATGCAAGCTCAACAAGGCTTTGACCGTCTTCGTCCGCAATTATTTTTTTTCTCGCCATTAATCCCTCGATACCCTAATCACTCACCTGAATCGAAGAGCCATCATCGAATCGTATGGTCCAAAAGTAATAGCCGTTGCCAGGGTTCTTCGGATTATTATCGAACAGAAATCGAAGTTTGTTGGATTCACCACCAGACCAATCACGATAAACCGGATCATCCTTCCAATCTCCTGGACCAAAAGCAGCGGGAGAATTTTCTTCCTCCCCATTTTCGCAGCAAATCTGCTTATCATCATTGCCCTCTTTGATCTCCTTTAGAGAGCCATTATTTCCCGTCGGCCAACTGACGACAGTCAAATTGGTGAGCCGACAAGTCATTCCCGAATTGTTGGTAAGGTTGAACCAGATCTCCTTGTTCCCAGAGTCCTTGTTGATCGTTCCTGCGGTAACATCTTCACAAGTATCTGTGTCATTATCAATGATAGTAGCAGAATGAACGTCTGGAGAACCTTTGACCGCGTTGGAGGGAGAACCCATTGTGATGACTATGCCTTCTGAGGCCTCCTGATCGCCATCATCATTGACAGATATGGTGATATTCGTGGAAAGATTCCCAGCCGTAATGATGGCCGGGCTTGCGGAAATCGTATAATCTCCACCAGCTCCCTGGGTTGCTGTTCCTCCGATAGAATATGGCACGCTGACATCGCTTCCTGAAGTTTCGCTTAACTCCAAGGTAACCGTCGTAGTACCAGATCCTTCATCAATAGATTGGGAGTCAGATGTAAATGCAACGGTAGGTAAACCAGGGTTATCGTTATCAGTTATTGTTAATGTATGCACATCAGGGGACCCTTTGGTGGCATTTACTGGGGTTCCCATCGTTACAATGACCGTTTCATCGACTTCGACATCAGCATCATCGTTGATGATCACCGTAATTGCAGAGGTTAGATTTCCTGCACTGATGATCACTGGGTTGGGTGAAATCGAAAAATCATTTCCACCGCCTTCTGTTGCAGTTCCTGAAATCACATAGGGGACGGTAACATTATCCCCAGAGATTTCACTCAACTGCACTGAAATCGTAGCCGAACCAGCGCTTTCAGCAACAGTTTGATTACCCGCAGTGAAAACCACGGTAGGTATTCCTCCACCCTCTGCGCCCGCCCCCTCTGCGCCCGCCCCCTCTGCGCCCGCCCCTTCTGCGTCCGCCCCTTCTGCGCCCGCGCCTTCCCCTCCCGCGCCTTCGCCACCGCTACCAGGGACACCCAACGTGATATCCTTAATGATTGTGCGTGCTGCAACTGAAGAAATTGGGAAACTTGGTAAGTTTACTAACGGCACAACTGATTGATAATCAACAGACAACTGAACAACCACACGGTCCACACCGCCAACTATATCATCAGGAGAAGATGGAGGACAATTGGAAAATGCGCTGGTTCCTGGCCCGTTGTCATAGCTAATCGTGATATTTGCATCACTAATTCCTGCAATTGCGCTTAATCTTGTTGCAGCCAAACGCATGCCTGCACAATCCATAAACTGGGTAGTGCCCGATCCCTCCCCAACCGCTGAACCGTAACGCGCTGCTTCACGACTTGCCATCGTAGCTGCTGATGAGATGAACAACATACGACCCCCCTCTACGATCCCCAAAACAATTAAAAGCAGAACTGGTAATACTAAGGCGAACTCCACCAATCCTTGTGCTTTTTCTTTACTATTCAGGTTATACATACTTGATTTCCTTCTAATTCCACAGCCAAAATTGTGATGCCAAATAAAATCCAACATGTTCGCGTAATATATTTTGGCCAACCAATTTTTTCGGCCGAGTTTGTTCTCTAGTACTAGAGAACGAATGAGGGAGGAAGATGTTACACCCTAGGGCGCTGGTAGCATAATTCCTAACAGAATTGATAGACATTAGTCAAGCTCTCCAAATATCGATGGGGGAGGCTCGGAAATTCATGCGCATGGGCTTCACTAATCATCATCGTCGTCATCGTCATCATCATCGTCGTCGCCCCCATCGTCGTCATCGTCATCATCATCATCGTCGTCGCCCCCATCGTCGTCATCTTCGTCATCTTCGTCATCCTCGTCCCCATCATTGCCTCCCCCCTGATTTCCATCATCCGGATCATCGTCTTTGACATCGTCTTGACCAGAATTGTTGCCGGGGCCTTTGTTGGGATTATCCTCTTTGTCATCATTGCCACTGCCCTGATTGCCATCATCCGGATCGCCATCTTTTACATCGTCTTGACCAGAATTGTTACCTGGGCCTTTGTTGGGATTATCCTCTTTGTCATCATCGCCACTGCTTAGATTGCCATCATCCGGATCACCATCTTTTACATCCTCTTGGCCAGAGTCATCACCACCTTCTCCCTCATTACCCTCAACTTCCTGGTCTCCAGATTGGTCACCTAATTCTCCTTCTTCACCAGGAATTTCATCCCCAGCTCCTTCTTCAGGATTGATATTACCCTCGATGCTCTGATCACCATTCTCTATGTCATTCGATTGCGAATCGACTGCAGCATTATTTGCGTCATCTTTCGAAAAGACATCATTGGTGGGTTGCTCACTGTTTTCAGGAACAGATTTTTGGTCTGGACTTGATTCAATTTCTGGCTGTCGGAATGTCTCGAGCTCATCGTCAATTGTTTCTACTACAATGTCGATCAACTCACCCACATCCGGTGAAACGTTATTGCGAATACTCAACAGGGTCAATTGGTGATTCGATAATGTATCCGAGAATTCATCTACCAAACCTTGGGGTGATTGCATATCAACCATAGCTATCAGAATCTCGTATGCACCCAACGTATGAAGTCGATAGTTATCAAATGCCAGCAATCCTTGAGTAAGATTTATGCGATCATGCAGGGTCACAACTTCGCTGATGCGGTTGTCTGCAAATCTCAAATGCAGTTGAACCTCAATTTTCAAATCCCGATTAATCGCCAGGCGGGTATTTTCCCAGCTTAATTTCACCGGGTAGACGATATCTCCAGGCAATGCTGAAGCCGATGCAATCCCTGTACTCGTCAGGAAAAGGCTCAATGCTAATATCATCGCAAAAGCAAACCTAAGCACTGGTTTTTGGAGTATTCTGAACCTTGGCCTAGATTTCTGTAATGTTCTCTCTTCCTGAATTTGGCGCTTCAACTGATTTCGAGATGATTCAAGGAAACCCGGACGCGGCTCCGTGATTCGTCGCTGAGCTCGCAACCAAAGTGCAATTTCTAACTCGGAACGCAAGTGATCTGCTAGGTCAGGGTATTTAGCCAAAACTTCGTCGATACTCTTACCTTCTTCAACGATTAATTTTAGACAGAACTCAATAATCGTGGTGTTGTCGTGATCTGTTTCAGCTGCCATAATGACTCTTAGGATATTTCCCAGACTTCTCTTGATGATTGGACAAAACCCCGACGTGGTTCTATCAATTGTTTTTGATCAAAAAGCCAGAGAGCAACTTCAAGTTCGGGACGAATTGATTCTGCATAATTGGGAAAGTGGAATAAAGCGGCATCAATTCCCTCGCCTTCTTCGATGACCATATCTAAGCAGTTCTGCAAAATTTTTGCCAACTTCTTTTCTTCAACCGGGTTCATATCTTCACACAGATTTTTCGTCAAACTGCTTTCTTAGAGCAGCTAAGGCGCGGTGCTGTAAAACACGTACCGCGCCTGGTGATCTCCGCATGACAATCGCAATTTCATCCGGGGTCAATCCACTAATAAATCTTAATATCAGTACGTCTCGATAATCATCCTTGATTTTGCTAAGAATCTCATAAAGTTCCTGATGTTCTTGCTTAGACATGATTTGATCGTCGAGTGAACCTCGTTTAGATAATGCTCTTGCATCTTGATCGACAAAAAGCCTTTCACGATCTAATCTACGGTAATGATCTGCTAGGAGATTGCGAGCAATTCTGAAAAGATAAGCTGAAAAGGGGAACCCTCTTTGTCGATAACTCGACAGTGAATTCCATGCACGCAAAAAAACTTCCCCGGTTAAATCTTCAGCATCCATCTGATGATTTAGGCGAGCAAAAAGAAAACGGTAAATCGCTTTTGCATAGCGATCGTGCAACGCTGCGAAAGCTTCAATATCTCCATTTTTCGCTCGTCTTACAAGACGAGCATCTTCTGTTACGCGCGCATCAGGCATTTATATTTATAGAAAACACAAAAACGAATATTTTGTTACATTCTGTTAACACGATGAAAGAGGAGCACATCTAGGATAATGGGATCTTTCCACAAAAATATCTTGCGCAAAAAGAGTGGTAGCCATGATAATGCTACCACTCAAATTCCAAAAAATGCACAGAAGAGTCACGCGATCTCTGGCTCAATGACACCATATTTGCCATCGCGACGTTTGTACAAAACATTGATCTGGCCAGTAGTCGCGTTGAGGAATAGGAAGAAATCCTCATGACCAAGTAGTTCCATTTGTTCGATCGCTTCCATCTCATCCATGGGGGTGAGAATAAAGTGTTTGCGACGGACGATCTCGGGGCCCTCATCTGCATCTACATCTATATCGAAATCCGAATCAGGGTCAAAATCGGGTAAGGCTTCCGCTGCAGTTACACCGTCACCCCGATGGATATAGTGCTTGCCTTTATATCGTTTGATACGCCGCTGGATTTTGGGCACAGCCTTATCCAGCGCCGTGAATATATCATCAGATCGCTCTTCAGCGCGCAAAATGAAGCCCTTGCCGCGGATGGTAATTTGAGCCACATACCGATCTCCAGCATCACGAGCAGACTTGACGTGAGCTAGATCTACACGCGCCTCACTGATGTTGTTGATATATCGATCCAGCTTGCTAACTTTCTTGTCTACATATTCCTCAATTCTCTCTGTCAGCTTTAGGTCACGTACGAACAGTTTTACATCTAGTGTCATCGGATACCTCCTATCCAATCCAAAATCATCTCATTTGTGATACTCACCAAAAATCCTAAAAATGTTGGGCAGGTGAACCAATCACAGTTCGATCGAGGTTAAAATTGCACGAGCCAGTGTCACTCCATAAACGTTCTTCGCCTCAGCCTGCCATAGAGCATTACCGCAGGCATCTAGCGTCGATCCGCTTGTGGCGACATCATCTACAACCAGAACGGTCTTTCCTGCAAACGATGATTTCTCTGCAGTGAAAGCGTCTTTCACATTATCTCGGCGTTGATCAATATTGAGATCAACCTGAGAGCGCGTATCTCGCTCACGCCTCAGGGCTTCCCTTTCATACCTCAAACCTAGTCCCAGTGCCAAAGGCTTTGCCAATAAGTCGGCCTGGTTATAGCCTCGTTCTTTCCTGCGATTCTTGCTGAGGGGAACGGGGACAACGACATCCAAATCCCAATGAAGATCGCGAACGAAAGATATGACAGGCCGAGTGATTGCATCTGCTAAAGCAATATCGCGCCGGTATTTTACCCGATGCAAGGCTTGCCTAACAGGACCATCGAATACCGCCCAGGAACGGATGGCAGTCAATTTGGGAGACGAAGCAACACAACCTGGGCATTTCTCATCACCCAAAGTTGGCTGGCCGCAACTCTCACAATAAGGGGGTTCAATCCGAATCGAATTCTGCTGACAATTTCCGCACCAGCGCGCGCCAGGCGTATCACATCCCCCACAGATAGGCGGAAACAACAAATCTAGAGCCGCCCAACTCCATCGATACAATGAATATCGAATCAATGGACTCCTAGAACAAAATAATTAGGTTAGAACATCGCACCCAGAGCAGATTGCATCAATTGCACGGCCGCTGGGCCTAACAGGATGATCAATAGAGATGGGAAGATCAACAAACCCATCGGGAAGAGCATCTTGATGGGCGCTTGTTGAGCCTTTTCTTCCGCTGCTTGGCGGCGTCTGATACGCATCTGATCAGCCTGGATGCGCAACACCTTGGCCATGCTGACACCCAATTGCTCACTTTGAATAATTGCAGCGACAAAACTGGTCATTTCAGAAATGTCGATGCGGTCGGACATATCCTTCAGCGCGACCCGACGCAACTTGCCCAATTGGATCTCTCTTAGAACTCTACCGAATGCCAACGCTAATTCGTCTTCCCATTTCTCGTTTACTTTAGCCATAGCGCCATCAAAACCCAACCCAGCTTCGACACAGATCGTCAACAGATCCAAGGCGTCGGGCAGCGCTTTGCGAACATCTTCTTGCCTTCTGCGGATGCGGCTGGAAAGCAATAATTCAGGAACATAGAATCCGAGAAGCGTAAAGGCAATCACAATGATTAACTTCCGTCCCCAAGTCCATTCTATGGTTCCAATAGAAAAAATAAATAACAAGAGTACAGCGATGCCAATGGCTACGGCGAACCTTGCGGCCCAGAAAAGAGTAGAGTCAAGGCCGCGAGGGCTGCCGGCCAACTCAATTTTTCGGGCAGTCACTTCGAGGGCGTTCTGAGGCGTAAATCGCAGCGCAATCTCGCCAAACCTGCGCGCCATTGGGATAATGACCCGGTCTGTGATGGACTGGGACATTTCAATTTCTTCGAGACTGGCAATTTGCTCGCCCTTACTGACATATTCAGCTAGGCGGTCCTGAAGCGGATCATCCCCGCCATCACGGTCTCGCAACCCAACTACGACAAGGATGATCGCCCCAACAAGGATGATCCCTAATAGCACAAACAAAACTGTAAAATTCATACAGATATCCCGATTTGCATTCTACACTTCGATCTTGGCAATGCGCGTCATCGTGAAGTATCCTAATCCGACCAACACCAATGCTGTGCCAAAGATGGCAAATCCGCAAAGGATCACATCCGGCTGAAATACCGACATGACATATTCCTGGTTGCCAAACCAAATTATGCTTGTGAGAATGAAGGGCAAAAGAGCCAAGAAGCGACCCGAATACATCACTTGGGCCGTCAAGACGCGGATTTCACCTTTAATTCGAATTCGCTCACGGATGGTGTGAGCAATCGTATCCAATATCTCAGCTAGATTGCCGCCAACTTCTCTTTGGACATTTATGGCGGTGATGATCAGATCGAGATCTTCCGAGGGAATTCGGCGCAGCGTATTAAACAAAGCGTCTTCCATCGAAATGCCTAACTGCATCTCTTGGACAACGCGCTTGAATTCATCCGAGAGCGGAGACGGCATCTCCCTACTGACTGCTTCCATAGCTTGTGCTGTAGAGAAACCGGCTCGCAACCCGTTTACCATCAAACTAAGCATATCCGGCAATTGCTCTGCAAAGGTCTCTAAGCGCTTTCTCTTTTGACGGTTTACGTAAAATCGAGGCAAGAAGAAACCTATTATTCCCCCTATGATCCCCGAAACGATCGACTGACCCCCAAAATACCAGGCTATAAGTCCCACCCCAACAATGGCAATGACAATGAGTGCAAAATATTCGCCAGGCTTGAATTTTAGATCTGCCTGAGCCAAAGTATCTGCAACCCCACCTCCCCAGCGGGTTCTCTCAACCCGCACATTGACCCAATCAGCTATCGGCGAGCTCGATTCATCACCGGCAGCCTCTTGGTAATAATCGTCGCCAATGTATTCAATTAACCGTTCTTCGATTATGGATTGCTGGCTACTAACCGTTACAACGATCCCTACGATCATCAGAACGATTACCACAACCCCTCCGCCTACCAGAACAATGGTCATTGGATCTCTTCTTCCTCACTCCATGCTAATAACCGCGACGTGCACCAACACCAAAAATCGATGGTGGTAGGTGAATACCAGAAGCCTCGATTTGGTTGATGGCCTTGGGACGTAATCCCGTTGGTCGTAATTCTCCGAGAACTTCACCCTCCTCAATTCCACGTTGCTCGAAGGCGAATATATCTGTCATTGTGATCACGTCACCCTCCATACCACTAATTTCAGTGACATTGACCACCTTGCGCGACCCATCCCTCAGGCGCTCCTGGTGAACTACAAGGTCAATGGCTGAGGCGATTTGTTCTCGGATGGCTCGCACAGGCAAATCCATCCCAGCCATTAGTGCCATAGTTTCGATACGCGCCAGGGTATCTCGAGGACTGTTCGAGTGCGCTGTGGTCATAGAGCCATCGTGACCGGTATTCATCGCCTGCAACATGTCTAAGGCTTCTTCATCGCGGATCTCACCCACGATTACACGGTCAGGCCGCATACGTAGAGAATTGACTACGAGTTGACGGATGGTAATTTCGCCAGTCCCCTCAATATTGGGTGGTCGGGATTCTAGAGTAACCACATGTTCCTGGCGCAATTGCAATTCGGCTGCATTCTCAATAGTGACAATGCGTTCATCGGTGGGGATGAATTGCGACAGGATATTTAGGAGGGTCGTCTTCCCCGAACCCGTACCTCCAGAGATGATGACGTTTAGACGAGACTCAACACAAGCTTTCAAGAATTGCAGCGCTTCAGGAGTCAGGCTGCCAAATTTGATCAACTGCTCGATTGTGATAGGGTTCTTAGAAAATTTGCGGATGGTCAGTGTAGGCCCCACCAAGGAGATTGGGGGGATTACGGCATTAACACGTGAGCCATCTGGCAAACGAGCATCCACATAGGGGCTAGATTCGTCAACACGCCGGCCCAAAGGGGCCACAATACGCTCGATGATGCGCATTACGTGTTCATCACTCTCGAAAGAAAGCGGCACTCGATGGAGCTTACCGCGTTTCTCAATGTAGATATTCTTGGGGCCGTTGACCATGATTTCGGTAATATCATCTTCTTCCAACAACCCTTGCAGTGGTCCGAACCCCAAAATCTCCGCGGCAATTTGCTCGAAGAGACGATGTTTCTCCTGGCGTGAGAGAACAATATTTTCTTCAGTGAGTACTTGTTCGAAAAGATCTCGGATCGTCCCGCGCACCGCCCCAACTTGGGTTACATCGGTGGCCGGATCTAACTCGGAGAGGAGGCGATTTTGAACTCTAGTTTTCAGATCTAGATAGGTATCACGTTGAGCATCTCCCTCGGGTGGAGCAACTCGTCGGGACTGAAGAGATTTATGCCTCCCTGATTCCCCCTCACCACCCTGACCCGTTTGGCCTTTCTCAATTCGCCTCAATAAAGACATAGTCACACATCCTTGCTGCGCTCAATAACAATAATTAGTTTGAAGGACTTTGCACTTCGTGCGCAACCTCCATCTCCACAAGTTGACGCCGGACCGTTTCTACCAAGGATAATACTGATCGTGCGATTGGTCGTTTTTTATCTCCCATTACAAATGGAACCCCTCGATTTATGGAGGGCAATACAACGCGCTCGTCTGAAGGAATGGTAACCGATACTTCCATTCGTAAGTTTTCACCTACTGATTCAGGAGTAATTCCTATGCGCTTGTCAAATTTGTTGATCAAAAATAATATCCGCTCGCGGTCAATACCAATCACATCGGTCAATTCCAGGAATAGGCGGGCATCATTGATTGATGGGATATCCTGATTGGCGACTAAGATAACCATGGAACTGGCATCGAAAGCGCTCAACACGATTTCAGACAGCGCCGACTCGGCGTCGATGATTACATAAGAATAGAGTCTGCGCAAATATGCTAATACCTGGCTAAACTGCTCCCCCGTAACATTTTCGGCTTGTTCCGGGCGAAGCGGCGCAGCCAGAATCTTCACACCTGTTGTGCGATGAGTGATCAAGACATCATCGACGATCTCGCCATCTAATTCATCTGCCCTGGGTGCCAGATCGGCGATGCTATTCTTGCCACGCTCATTCATAACAATCGCCAGGTCACCGAATTGTAAATTGCCATCGACAAGTACAACCGGAGTTTCGGAATTATGTAAAGAGACTGCTAAATTTGTGGCCAGCGTTGTGCAGCCAACTCCGCCCTTGGGGCTGTAAACCACAATGACTTTCCCATACGCCGCCATCTGAGCGCCAAAATCTGCCATCCCTGCCATAGCTGCCAAGTCGCCAGCCGGCATTCGGACTTCAGCTTTCCTTCTCTCTTCATGAGCCATGTGTCCCGCGCGCCGCAGTGCTGCGATCAGCTCATCGACCATAGGAGGTTTGGTCAAGAAATCACGTGCGCCAGCCAACATGGCTCGACGCATGTAATTGGGGTCTCCTTGAACAGATAATATGACGATTTGTATATGGGGGAGTTCTTTGAGAATATTCTCGGTCGCCGCGATGCCGTCCATATCAGGCATATTGATGTCCATCAAGACAACATCAGGCGAAACATCTCTAGCTAATTGAATGCCTTCTCGGCCTGTCGTTGCAACTCCGGCAACTTCGATATCGCTTTCGAATTGTAATAATTTTCGGATATTCTCACGAGTTTCGCGAACATCATCAACGATAATCACCTTGATCGTGGTAGCTTCAGTCATGAAATTCTCCGGAATACCGATCAATAATAAACATACAGTTAATTACGGCAATTCATTTTCAAAAGAATCGCCCTCACCCAAGTCGTCGATGCGAGGCTCAATGGAGTAAGGCAACTTGGCAGGAGCAGGAATATTGTACACATCCAAAAGATATTGCAAGGTTGCCGCCTCAGTAGAAAATGCCGTATCATCACCAGATGCCCTCAGGGCAAGGGTAAGTTCAACATTGCTATACATCAAATAGGTCAAAGTAACCGCATCCTGAGGGTTCACAATAAGCGTAATTACATCGGGGGGAGTCAGGACTTGTGCTTGTTCACCACCATCCACAGGCTGCTGGAGCTCATCTTCAGCGGGCGCTTGCTCGGCCTGTTCTGCTTCGGCCTCCTCTTCAGCTGGGAATTTGAAATTGCCAACTTTCAATACTTCCACATCGTAAAGTACGATTTGGCTAACCAATCGAGGCCTTTGTTGTTCTGAGGGAACCACGTAAACTAGTTCGTTCAAGATGGGATCTAGCTCAGTGCGGCCAAGAATTCCTGAGCCTTCTCCACCTTCCACACTGATGGTAATTTGGCTTTCACCTGTCTCTGGATTGACAGAAGGTCCAGCGACGCCCCCAACGAGATTGGGCAAAATCGTCTGGAATTCACTATCCAAATCAACGAACAGCATCGTGGCAATAACAGAGACATGGTCACCCGACCTGGGAGCGTATGAGATGCTCGAATTGCGAGAGATGGGAATCGATATCGCGACCTTCCCTCTCGGTATCGATAATGCGGCCACGGATCCACTGGCAGAAAGCTGGTCTGCGATATCAACAAGCATACCCGCCGTTACTGGAATGCCCGAATCGAGGTCAAACTTTGCTTGCCGACCGACGACCAAAGCAGGATCAGTGAACATGCCCTCGATCACATTGTCTCTGGGTAACTCGATGACCCCGAGGATCGTCTCGTTCAATACCGTCCCACGCGGAGTTGGCTGAGTTATTACCACAATCTCAACCAGATCCACGATCGGCGTTGGTGCGGGTGCTTGAGCAATATCTGCACCCGAAGGCTGTGATAACCGCTGGGAAATCACATAAACACCCACCAAAATTAAAACCAAGATTGCAGCTAAGTAGAAGTAAATTCGTCCACGACGCATGATAGCCTCCCGATCGTTGGCTAATTAGGTAAATTTGATGCTATCATCATTTCGTTCCCCAATCCTAAGAAAAAATGATGTTCCAATTCAGACATACGCAGGGTGATATGATACCTATAGTCTACCTGATTATTTGAATAATTTCCACCCCTGCCTCCTTATTATTCGTTTCTTAAACCATGTGCAAGATTTGTACCCGCATCAATTCACAATCCTTAACCAAATGAGGTCCTGACCCAATATGCAGGACCTCATTTGATGTAAATATCCGGCTTGAAAGTCAAATCTAGATATTGCTAATCACGTTGCTGAAGACATTACCAATGGCGGGGCCAAGCAGAGCGAGAATAACAATCACAACTACGGCTACTAAAACAAGAATCAACGCATACTCTACTAGACCTTGACCTTTTTCTTTGGGTGCAAACAACATAGCCTCAATCCTCCTTCCTTTTAAGATTAGCCTACGAAAAGCCGATTTCATTATAGCAAATCTACACCAGAGATCAATAGAAAACCCTTACAGTTCTGTAAATACAGATTGACTGGTAGCGCTCACAGGAATCTGGAAAACAAAATAGCCACCCGTACCTGTAGAGCTTTCTACTTCCATGAAACCCCCAAGCATTTCTATGCGGTCTTTGATTGCCTTGATCGACATTCCTGCACCCCTGAGGACATCATCTCCGCTAATTCCCTTGCCATTGTCCTCAACAGTTACCTTGACATTATGCTCGCCAATATTCATGCTGATCTTGATCTTATTGGCCTGACCCTGGCGATGAGCAAACCCCAATAGGTCTTGCAGCGAACGGAAGATGATCACTTCAATATAGGATTCAAGCCTGCGCTCTAAGCCAGTGATGTTCAAATCAACCTGAACTTCTGTCTGGTCTTTAAATGACTCAGTGTATCGCTTTAGCGTTGGAATCAAGCCCAAATCGTCCAACATCATCGGGCGGAGTTCAAAGACAAAGTTGCGTACTTGCTGGAACGCAGTGGTGGCAGCCGATTTGAGGGCATCTAATTCCTCCCGGGCCTGATCTTGATCCACATCGAAGAGCCGCATGGCAATTTCCGTCTGCAAGATAAAGTTCGAGAGAGCCTGAGCGGGGCCGTCGTGCATTTGACGAGACAAACGCTGGCGCTCAGCCTCTTGGGCCTGGATGATGGCTTCGATCATACTAAAGGTTTCTTTATCTGCAGCCCCCTGTGGAGTCGCCGAGCTATCTCCTAACAGGTCCGTCACTTTCTCGATAGTGTCTACTAAGTATTCGATATTCTTTTTGTCGCTACTGAGCTTGTCTACCTGGCCACGCATCAAAAATAGGCGCTGTTGAGCTTCAAGAGTCCCATCGTATGCCTCACGAACTTCGAGAGGCAAGAGAGCATCCGACTGATTCTGGACTTTCTGCAACTGTGAAGCAACAGCAGAGTTACGTTCAGCTAATTTGCTGACCTCGGCCTGGCTTTGCTGCAATTTGATATCGATATCTTTCAGCTGCCTATGAGCATCTTCGAGATCGTGTACTAGATCTTCTCTCAACTGATCCCAAGGGCCTGGGTCGGTAGAATCTTGACCTACAAATACCATCCTAATTCACTCCCGGGCGTATTAATCTCCAGAACCGATTTCCTGGTCGTACAAACGGAACCAGCCTCGACGCAGTGCATAGACCGCGGCTTGAGTTCGATCATCAACGCTCAACTTGCGCAATATCGAAGTCACATGATTTTTTACAGTCTGATAACTTATTCCTAGCAATGAGGCAATCTCTTTGTTACTCATCCCCTGTGTGACATACGAGAGCACTTCCATCTCTCGATTCGATAATGGGTGCAGGGGTTCTCCAGGATCACGGTGACCGCCTAATTCGTCCTCAAATTGCTTTTCTAGCCAGCTATTCAATTCCCTCTCGCCTAGCACAGTCCCGCTGACAACATATTTTCCAACGCTAATATGCTTGATAACTTCCACCAATTCTTCGGGACGGATATCCTTCGGACAATACGCGGATGCACCGGAGCGCATAGCATGAACGATCTGCTCCAAATCGTCATAGGCTGTCACCAGTAGCACCTTGGTTGGAAGATTTTCATTCAGGACCGCTCGTGTCACCTGCAGACCATTCATTCCTGGCAAGTTAACATCCAAAATTACAACCTGAGGTTGAATATTTCTGATCATCGCAAGGGCCTCATCGCCATCAGAGGCTTCTCCCACGACTTCGAATTCTTCTTCAAGAGAGATCGTATCTAATACACCCTGTCGAAAGAGAGGATGGTCGTCGACAATGGCAACTTTATATTTGTCCATAATATCCCTGCTTAGAATTTGTCTGATAGATATTGTCAGTATAGCACAGGAGTACTATACAGGCAACAAACGGGGTTTAAAGGGAGCATTTCAATTTCGACAGGAATTATGTAATAAATGCCTCTTTATGGATTCTTCCAAAGATATATGGCCATATTTTCACCCCCTAGATCTCGGCTATAGGACGAATCAGTCTGGAAGATGGGGGTGAGAGGCGCTGTCATGGTCGGGTACCATCCTGGAAAGGTGACCAAATAATCAGCGCCCTGAGCATTCAGGTAAGCCCCAAGTTGATCCCCATCCCAAAGGAACGGGATCACTTCGGGCGAAATCAATCCGGCTAGATCTAACAATGTGCGGTCTGAGAAATAGCCCAGAGCACCGATATCGTGAGTGGCGATGATTGCATCGGGAGATGTGTTCTCGTTAACCCAATGAGCGATGGCCACCATTTCACTTTCGATGACGGCGACATCCCTGGCATAGGCTCGAGCTCCGATCCACCAAAAAGCCACCAAAACGGTTGCCGTCGTGGCTATCCAGGCTTTACTTAACACACGCACAAGCAGTTTCCCTGACTGAGGCTGCACAACCTGTACGAGCCCGGCAAATCCCAACAAGAAATAGAGCGGCATCATAGGGATAATGTAGCGCCCATGCTGATAGGTCACCGGAAGTCTCCAGGCGTACAGAACGGTGTAGCCAACGACCCATATGCAAGCAAGCAGCACACCCCAATATTTCCTTCTGAGCGCATCGGTCAGGGTTTTCACAAAACCAGGCAGCAACAACGCACCTGCACCCACCAGAGGCAGCAGCGCCTGATCGAACCAGCGCTCAAGTAGTGGAATCTGGTAAAGAAAAGAATATTCGGCCTGTTTAGCAAAGAACGTTGTCGGCCACCACGATCCAGCAAGTCGTTGATTGAAGATCAGGTAAGGCGCAAAAAGAGATAGAAACCCCAAACCTGTCAGAAATATTGTAGAGATCAACTTCCGCCAGTGGAAGCCGAAAAGCAATATCAATAGCCCCACTGGAGCAAGCAATGTAATGCCATCCGGCCTGAGCCAAACACTCATTCCAATCAATGCGCCAAGTCTCAGCCAAAATTGGGCACTGGGAAGGTCTCCTGTACGTATGAAACGCTGATGAATGACAACCAGGCAACCCAACACGACTGTGGCCAGCAACGCAAAGAGCAATGTTTCCATACCTGAACCCGCAGCCCAGACCAGGTGCCATTCGAGCACCAACAGTAGTCCCCCAAAAATTGACCATTTTATGTGCTGCGGGGAGAGATATTGGAAAATCCAATTTCCAAAAACCCCCAACGCGGTCAGGATCAGCCAACCCAAAACAAAGGTCCAACCATAGGGTCCCAGACCTAAAGCATGCCCCAGGGATAATAGGACACCCCACATAGGCCCTGTAGAGCCGCCTGAGGGCTGACCAGGGAGGAAGGACCACTCCCCCAATTGGGCCAGGTTACGAGCGTAGGTTTGATGGATCCAGGCATCATCCAACGGAAAGCCTATGCGCAGATATGAATGGCTGAATAACAGGTATCCCCCCAAGGAAATCGCAGATGCAAGGGCTAGGATCAATTTAGTGCGGCGGGACATGAGATAATTTCAGTTTTCAGTGGTTCGTGGTCTGTTGTCTGTAGATTACTATGGCTGCGAATTTATCGCGAAGATGTGAGAATTTTCATCGCTCCAGAGAAGTTGGAGATGTGGATGCTTGTCAGGACTTTCGTAAAGGTCATTCAAGCCCTGGGGATGATTAGATTCAAGAATTACATAGGTCGCACCATAGTTTTCCGCTGCGGACAGCAATGTACTCTCATCTCCATCTGGGATGACAATGGATGGCAGCCCGTTGGCGAGGTAAAAACCAGGCGTATTATTCACCATGACGATATCTTGGGATGAGACTCCGAAGGCTTCCAGCGCACCGTTCAACGAACGATGATATTCAAAGCCCCCATCCCATGATTGTCCGCTCCCCCCCCAGCCAAGCACTCGTTGACCGAAAATGAAAACAGAGAGGACGATTGCAAAGCAGATCAGGGCTGTGGCATACAACTGGCGAGCGTGCCTGGTGTTCCAACCTCTGACGCGACTGCCCCAACCAACAAATCCATCTAATCCAACTGCTGCCAGCGCCCAAAGAAGTGGCTGCAGGGCAGCTCCTGAGTGGAAAAACCCACCCCGGGCTCCCGCAAAAGGAAAGGCCAGTGTCATGGCAAGCAGAGTGACCAACCAGGCAGCAAGGCCCAATTTCACGCGAAAATCTCGCCTCCATTGCCATGCCCCAATCAAGATGAACGGTACTAAAAAAATAGATCCTTGGACTGCGATCGCTGTTTGCACATTCTGACCCAATGCCCAAAGGCGTACCCGCAGAATTTCCATTAGTCCTGAGGCTAACCAGCGATCAAAACTTATCTGTGATGAGGGGTATGCAAACAACTGATTGTAATCCGTGAACCAAAGAGCCTTGGATCCGCCCGGCGATAATGGGGTCCCAAATGCGAATTGATTGCGGAGAAGCCAGGGAGTGACAATGATGAGAAAGCCAGAAATGACAAGCGTGAAACGGAATCCGAGCAGAATTAAACGTGAGTTGTTATTCGTCAAACGCTGAACAGCTTGCCCAGCTCCAGTTCGGTTTGAGGAAGAATAGAATGTCATCCCAATTGCCACAAAAAGCCATATCAGACCATCGGCTCGGGTTAAGTACATCAACCCAGCGATTGATCCATAGAGCACGTTTACCCCGAGATGACCTCTGTTCAACGATGGCAAGAGAAAACATAAACCCCCTAAGACCATGTATAGCCCAAATGTATCGCTGGTGGGGAGATAGGGCAAATAAAAAACTGAGAAGACTCCCAATATTCCAGCCAGGATCCCAG
Organism: uncultured Anaerolineales bacterium; assembly: GCA_964438295.1. Lineage (GTDB taxonomy): Bacteria > Chloroflexota > Anaerolineae > Anaerolineales > UBA11858 > NIOZ-UU35. The sequence goes on along the minus strand of CAYTKR010000027.1, from coordinate 27,926 downwards.
AACGGCGTTTTCCAGTCAAAGAATAGGCGATCCCAGCAGTCAGAGGAGGGATCAGGCTAGCGAACAAGATAAAACCAATTTTCGCACTGGAAAATCCCAAATTTCCTGTCAGCACCATGCCCAAGGCAGCCAGGAGCGAGGCCATGGGGAGCCAGTATCCGTGCGAGGGATGCGGAATGCCATGTGGCGCGTCCATGTAATTCCATAAGAAAGGCTCCGAAAAACCCTCCCCACGAGCCAACTGAAGACCTGTGGCGAAATAATACTCCGCATCCATATACCCTGGTGAAGACTGAAAAGTGCTCACAACCAGAGCAACAATGAGACTGAGGGAAAATAAAATCAGGTATTGATTGCGCTTCATGGCTGAGTCAAAGGATACAATACATACACATCCCCAAAATCAAGCGGCGTAGGCATCTCTGCCAGCAACTCATCGAGAAGCTGCCAATCTGCATCCTGGTAACGGTCATCTTCACCCTGGATGAAGTCTGCTCCCTCCTGGTAATAGAGCAGATGCGTAAAACCCCGCGCACCCCAGCCTGCCAGGATGCCATCCACATCATTTCCGCTGCGGGCCTCTCGTATCCAACGGTCTAGGACCTCATCAGGGATACATTTCGGAGTGCAGTAAAAGCTGCGCGGTTCCCACAGCATCAGAACCCGACTCTCTTCGGGTAGTTCGTCGATCGACTCCATCACCCAGGCAAACCAACCCAGGTTGTTGAGTAGATAATCTTCCTTACTTGTGATCGAAAACAGATATTGAGGCGCGTTTTGGCGCAAAACAGCATCGCCAATTTTGAGGAGGTTCAATCCCATGACCAATACCACCAACAGCCCGACCACCCGGCCAATGCGCACATTTGGGATCTTGATCTGCTGCAACCCATGGTATCCAGCCCCAGCCAGAAAGGCGAATGCCGGGAAAAGTGAAAAATACAATCGGGTTTGGATCAGTAATCCTGAGAAACGGCTGGCGACCGCCCAAGTGACGAGACCAATCCCAGAGACAAACATTGCTACCACAATCGAGCTACGTTGATCATCGGACCACTGCTTCCACCCCATCCAGGACAATCCCCCTAGTGCCAAGAGCAACGGCCCGATGGAGGCATTAAATCCTATTGCGCCCTCTATCCCACGCAGGGTGGCCCCAATGGGCAGCAAGATCATATCGAGCCATCCACCATACAAGGGCTGATCCTGATAAAAATCCAACCGAAATTGGTCCATTGCACCAGCAGGATAAAGCAAAGGATAGAATGGATTACCCGTTGCCAGCAAGTTTTTTACCCACCAGGGTGAGGAAAGTGCCAGCGCAGCGACTGCGAACTGAATCATGGTGCGGAATTGTCGGCTCATTGGCTGCGTGCGTCCATGCCAGGCGATTATCACCAGTCCGCAAAGCAGCAATACGCCAGCCGTATATTTGGTCCCCAAAGCCAAGCCGGCAAAAACTCCACAATAGATCAAATCGCTTCGTCTTTGATGGGAACACCAATTTTCCAGCGAGATCAGGAACCCAATGCCAAATAAGGCGTTCATCCAATCCACATACCCCCAAGCTAGCGACGATGCCGAGGTAAAGCCGGCCATCAGTGCAGCCACAGCAATCCAGGCGGAAGGCGCATCCAAGCGTTGAGAAACAAAACCAAAAATCCCTGCTAAGGCAAGCACGCCAATCAACCAACCCAGCACCGCAGCAGCCTCTGCCCCCGCCAATGACATGACCCAGGTGAAAAGCATTTCTGCGGTTTGGGGCATCCCCCAGAACATCGTCCAAGGCAAATAAGAAATCCTGCCCGCATCTAGATAGGCGCGAGGAATGGCGAGGTGATATACCAGGGCATCAAATTTTAGAGGCGGTGCCAGCGCCGTGATCAATGCCGATAATGCGGAAAGAACCACGAGGATGGCGAAGGTCTTCTCCAAGCGGCCAGCATTCTGCCCCATAGAGGCGAAGATGCCCCAATTTCGCCACCATCTGAGTATAGTCCGCCATAAGAGCACTCCAGTTCCGAAATAGAGCAGCCACATTACCACAGGAGAGACTCCTAACGTCCAGCCCACCAGCAGCACGAAAACACTCAATATTCCCAATCCAAGTGCAACTTGCAGAACAAGCCGCTCAAGTGGATGGCTATCTTCTGCGGAAAAAATCCAGTTCCCTAAACCGCCTGCCAACGAAACCAAGCCCACGGCGACAAGCAATTGCCCTCCAGCACGAACCAGGCTTAACGCCAATGCTGCTGTAAATGGCTTGTGATTCACATAATACAAGCTGACGATGATCGCCACCCAGGCTAAGGAAACAAGTCCCAGAAGAATGTTTTGGCGCTGCTTCACAAGAACCTATTCTTTGCTATACTCATATAGCCGCAGATCGCCCCAGTTTGAGATCTCCTTGATATTGAAGTGGTTGTTCAGCCACTGTAATTGGGGGTGAGTGCCATGCCCGAGGGATTGATACTCCTCAATGGCGCGCTGGAAAATTACAAACCGCACCTCTCGAGCATTGCCTACGGCGGTGCTCATATCAGCTTCGGTGATTAAGCCCAACACGGTTTGGGTTATCGGTGCCAGTGTATCGGCTCCGCTACCCTCAGGGTCAGCGAGATAACGCTGGGGAAGATCCTGGTCGTAATACACCATAGGCAGCATGCTGAGCTTATTGGAATGCAAGATCACGTCACCCTCAGATGAAGTCTCAGCGAGAAATGCATCCAGCTCAGCATAAGGGGCATAGGGGAATCCTGCGTATTCGACATGGTTGTAAATTCCCAACACCATCCCCGCCACCAAAAGACCAAAGGCCACTACCTGGATCCCTTTCAGCACTCCTGTCTGGCTAAGAGCCCAGCCAATCCAGGCCAAGAAGATCACCCCTGATGGCAACAGGGCGCGCTCGATGAAGACTGGCTGCCATTGAGAGAAGATGAACAGCAAGATTGGCGGCCCAAAAGCCAAATAGAATAACCACAATCCCTTTTGAAATCCTGCATCTCTACTGCGCCAACTTTTGAAGGTTTGCCAGAGAGCTAAGGCAACTACAAAAAAGGTGAGAAACAAAGCGAAAGGAAGCCAATTGTCTGGAAGGGGCAAATTGGTCACAAAGCTGAGTAATAGCGTCACTAACCGCGCTGGTGAAGGACGCTGTATCCAAAAATTATCCTGGATCTTTGCGAACTGAGCAGGTACTCTTAACAGCCAGGGCAGGTATAACAGCAAGGCTCCCAGGCCGCTGAACAGTGCGGCTCGCAGAGCGCGCCTGTCCTTGGTCCAAAGCGGAGTCAGTGCCAGTGGCACCAGGTAGAAAGCAGCCAGATTATGGGTATATTGTGCAAGAGCAGAACACAGCCCAAAGAGCAGCCACCACCCCAATCCCCCTCTGCGCATTCCCCTCCAGATAGAATAAGTAGCCCCCATCAGTAAAAAGGCCATCAGAGCATACATGCGCACTTCTTGAGAATAATGCACCTGGAAAGGTGCAATCGCAGCCAATGAGGCGATCAGCAGACCGAAGCGCTCATCGATCAGAGATTTCCCCAAGATATAAAGTAGGCACACGGTCCCCATTCCAAAAATCACCGAGAAGGAGCGCACTACCAGGGGGGTATCTCCAAAGGCGCCCATCCACCCCCAAAGCAGCGTGTAGTAGAGAAGGGGGTGTTCCTCTGCGGCTTGACCTTGATTTACGTCGAGAGTGCCCTGGAGCATCGTATCAGGCCCCCTAGCTGCAAACAGAGCAGAAAAAGCCTCATCGTACCAGAGTGGACGAGTGGAAATCGCGATAAGGCGCAAAATGAGTGCACTGACCAGAATAAGGGCCAGCAACCATTTTTGATGAGCTGCTACTTGAAATTTTGGATTTCTCAAACTACTCGACAAGCTCTTCAATGGGTCTCAACGGCGGGCGGATCGACCACCAACGCACCCACCACAAACCCAAAAGACAGAACAGAGGCAGGGGCAAGTACATGGCTGGCTGTTCGAGATTGCCTTGAACGGTATCAAAGAACAACAACCAAAGCCCTACCAAAAATAGAGCGATCAGAGCCCAAACAATCCATTTTCCTGCCCTGGGCCAGCGATCTTCTAGCATCTTGAAAATTAGTAACAATGCGGGGAACATCATCACATAATTTGTCGTAGCCGTGCGCAAAACTAGGAAATTGGTCAGCACTAACGTCATCAAAGCTGTCCAGAGGAACCAATTTCGGTCTTTGCCCCAGGCTAATAGCCACTCTACAACCAAATACCCCCAGAAGAATACGTTCAAAATGATTGAGAGTTGCCGGCTGATCCCCGGAATAGAACCAGCCAAGATGGAGATTACCGAGCCGATGCGCTCGGTGTAACTGGGATATTCCATCAACTGCCAGATCATCTGCATTGGCCAGTTGGGGATAAAGAAAAGGGATACCAAGAACATCACTAGGAGACTGCCGAAGAATCCCGAATAGATGGTGAAGCGGCGGTTTGAATACCCCCAGATCAACACAAAGGGGATGATTAGATAGGCCATTTGGGGTTTGGTCGTCGAGAGGGCTAACAACAAGCCAGCAAATCCATCCTGCTCCGTATAGATCAGCAATAAGGCTCCCACAAGTAGCAAGGCTTCTATGCCTGCAAATTGGCCAATAATAATGGTGCGAGCGCCATGATACCAGAGCACGCTAAACAAGATCATCACTGCTACACGCACCGGAGATATTGACCAACGGATCAAACGCAAACCGATGATCGCCAAAGCAGCCAAGCTCAACTCCAAAACGGTCATCCAAATTGCGCGCGCGGGCAGATATTCCAGCAATCCAAAGGGGCCAAAGAATATCATGGAGGTCAGTGGGTATACAAAGTGGTTCTTGTCTTCCCCCTGAGAGACATCCGCAGGGTGACCATAGATGATTTCTTGTGTGGCCAGGCTGACCTGCTCGTCGTAGGGGCTGATCCCCTCCATCAACCACTTTCGAGCACCCATCCAGCGGGCCAAAAAATCATTCCCGCCAGGGTTTTGGACCGCGAAGCGATAGTTTGCCCAGGTCAATCCAGCCAGGCCAACCAAAATAGCCAAAATGAGGGCAGTCGTCAGGAACATTGAACGATATCGATACACAGAATCTCCAGCAATGGAATTTTTTTGGAAGCAAATCAACTAAGTATATCATTCATGGATTTAATCCCTCAAACCCATGAGTTGACGATGGACTTCATCCGCTCTATCGACCTCACCCGCGGCGCGATGCAAATCCACCAGTGGCAAAAGCCGTTCCACCAGATCAGGTGGAAGAGGAGGTCGGACTACTTGAGGCAGAATATCAATGGGTAAGCTGCGACGCTGGAATACAAACCAGGAATACGGATTCCAGCCCTTCGTGGCCCACCCGTAAATGGTGTATTCTGTGAGAGCTTCGTAGACCTGGCGATAGCGGAGTAACGCAGCGTCCGAATCCCCCCTCAGATGGTTGATTTCTGCCAGCGCGAGCAGTGGTGCGACCTTTTCTGCGTTAGACGAGATTCCCTGGATCCACAACGCGGCGTGCAAATATTTTTCAGCTTGATCGATATTACCCTGAGCTAATCCAAGTTCAGAGAGGCCTAAATACAAACTCACTTTTTGATCGGATTGTCCCCAGGCTTCTACGAATAACTCCTCAGCAGTAGAAAAATCACTTTGTGCTGTTGCAGTACGCCCTCGGGTAACCAGTGTTTCAGAAGAACTGTCTTTAGGATGGGATTCGCGCCAGGATGATAATGCTTTTGAACGCAAGGTTGTTCGAGTCCAAAAATCCATCTCAGCAAGGTTGGGTTGAAGATCAAGTAATTTATTGAAAGCATGTCGAGAATCTTCATCGAGAGCTAGAGCCTCTGCATATAGGCCCAAATTCAACCAAAATATTGGCACCTGAGGTTCAAGCTCGATTGCCCGGGAAATATTCAAGATCGCCAGGTCAGCATTTCCAGCTTGCCAATACAACGCCGCGAGATTGCCATAATTCAATGCATACCCCGGCTCCAGAACAATCCCTTTTTCTGTGAGAACAAGAGCCTTTTGCACGGCGACTTGGTTGCCCTCAGCCGCCAGAACTCCGTAAGCGTAACCCCCTTGCAGCCAGTAATGCGCCAGCCATGGATCATTATCTATTGCTCGATCAAAGGAGGTGGTCGCAGCCAACCAATCACCGCCGACAGCCGCTTCGATGGCTACCTCATTATCCCAGTAGGCGCGCAAAGAGTAGATACTGAATGCCGCGATTAGCAAAGCTGGGACTAACAGCCAGAGCACAGAAAATGTGATTGGGGGGTCTCTCTCATCTCTCTGAGTATCTGCACCTTTTTGGGCAATCAACAAGGCTAACAGTACGGTGATCGTAATACCTACCGAAGAATAGGGTAAATGGTTGTCTACTAGAGAGTGAACACAAAACCCAACCAGCGCGGCGGCAATCGACACCCAACGTATCTGGGCCTTAGAAGATAGGTCAAGACGAGATGCCCAGATTACTCGGGCGACAACGAAAAGGAATATCGCCAACCCTGCCAATCCAAGCAGTCCGCTTTCAGAGGCGATAGTAAAAGGCACACTGTGGGCGTGCAAATAAGGGCGGTCTGGCGGCACAGCGTTGTGGAGAATATATGCTGAAGGATATGTCCCAGGTCCCGTTCCCACCCAAGGCGAAGCGCTGAATGCTTCCCAGGCCGCTCCCCAAAAAGCTGTGCGAGAACTAAGAATCGGTCCATGGGTGGCATCACCTTGAAATTGGAGGACCTTCATTAGGACAAATACAACCGGTGCTGCAACTGCCAAGGCAATCAGACCTAAGATTATCGGATGGGAGCGCAAGAAACTCCAGATCTTCAGAACCAATTCACGGGCTCGATCAGACACAAATTTAACCCAGCCGATAATAAAAACAGAAATAGCGGCTAAATCTCCAAGCACGCCCCCCCTTGAAGATGAAAAATAAACGATCACCAATATTCCGACCAGCAGTCCGCTTAATGGAATTGCAGGAATTATCTTTCGAGAGGACAAAATCCGCCCAATAGAAATGGGGATAAGGATATTCACAAATGCTGCCAACAAATTTGCGTCACCAAAGATAGCGTACAAACGATACTCAAAACTCGGCGCATAGGGCAAATCTGCGACTATGTTTCTCCAAATAGAGTAATCTCCCCAGAGTTGGAATAAAGCTAACCCCACTACGATCCCACCAACAATCAGCAGTGTCTTCTCGATCAGTTCAATCGGCCATTTACGATGAACCAAATCTGAGATGAAATAATAAACCAAAATAAACACCCCATACATCAACAAAGACGGAAGACCGCGGCGCACATCCTGAGAGTAGAGTACGGTTATCAATTGGGCGACCATGAAAGCAACTAGTCCCCACTCGATTCCTGTCAAAGGCACCTTTCTTCGATGAATAATGAGTCTAATGAGCCAAGAGCCCAAGACAGCAACGCCCAAGATGGTAGAGGCAACTTGAATTCGGTAATTGATCAGGCCAGTGACTGTGCCTGCAACGAGGATGATAAACACCCACAACAAAATCAATCCCATTTCGCGGGTTAGATATTGCCAATGTATGGATGATTTCGTTACTGACACAGTTTTGTTCATATGGATAGGATTCTATTTAAAGTCGGAAAGAATTCCGCGTTACGCGGGTTGTCGCTTTAGCGCAAAAGCAAATAAAATACCTGTAGCAATCAGGTAGGCAAACCATCCTCCAGCCAATTCGGCCGTCATTCCAAATTGGAGACCCACCGCGATTGCAAAAACAGATGCAAAGACTGAAGTTGCGCCGTTAACTGCCCAATACCAGGGGATCGCAGTCTCAGCTCGGTGTAGAACTACGAGCTTGATACCCAGAGGGAAAAAAGTGCCCAATAAAAACCCGATTGGGAACAAGCTGCCAATCGAGATAATAACCTTCAATAGCTTATCTAAACCCATGAAATTTCCATAGAGATTGGGCAGGAATAGGATATAGAGAGGTATCAGAAAGAGCAAACCCAAACCAATCCGGCGGGCGACATGGACCGCACGTTCAGGAACAACCTTGCGTGTAGCAAAACTTCCTAACCCACTTGAAAGTAACAATGACGACAACACCACAGCCAAAGAGTACGTCGGATGACCTAAAAACAAAACAAATTTTTGGATCAGTCCGACCTCAATCAGCATAAATCCTATGCCAAGACAAGCAAAATATAGTATGAAGCGCAAATTTCCGTTTATATTCTGTAAATCACGCCGCCTGTAGAGCCACATTGGTCCCAGTATAAAAACCAAAACGAGGAAAGTTACAAGGGTGAGGAGCACACCTAAGGTCGCGATCGGCACAACTCGAAGTTTCTCTACATTGCTAAAGATAGTCCGTAAGCCCAGGCGAGGGATATCGGTCAGCTTCAACATTTGAAAGAAAAATGGGCGGTCATCTGTAGGGGGCGTAATATCAATAGGGTAGTTGTCCCAAAAGGCATCATAATCTGGTGCAGTGACCAATTCGTGGATTACTCCATATCCCCGACCGAAAGGCGCATATAGAACAGAAAACCCCATTTGTTGACTAACCGCCTCGACTTTCTCAACCTCTTCAAGTGTAAAGGGTGAATTCTTCAGCAACAGAGATACATACCCTTCATCCTCAGTATCGTTCAAATTGCCCACCAGCATAAGATGTTGGCTTGGTTCTTGAACACCATCTGCTCCCCAAGCAGATAAAGCTAAACTTGTCAGTCGTAAAGTTTCACCATAATGATCTCCAGGATAAACAAAACGGCTGAAGGCCAGGATGCCTTCCGGAGTAAGGTGTTGCCGATACATTTGAAAAGCTTCTTGCGTATAAAGTGTGTTTTCTGAGAGCGCAAATGCGCCAGCAGCCGTCGCAGCCCAGGTATCTACCGCAGAGGCTTGTAATACATCGTATCGTTCAGATGATTTGGCTAAAAAGTTTCGGCCATCATCGGCGTAGATGTGCGTCTGAGGGTTGTTATAAATGTGGCCTGCATAGTCGGCAAAATTGTCGCGGACTGCTTGGATAATCAAAGGATTGAGTTCAACTCCATCTATTCGATAAGCGCCAAACAATAACGCCGTTAACACATCACGGCCTCCACCGGGTCCAATCACTAGAACTTTCGAATTGTCCCTAAGGTAATATACCAAAGCACTCGCATCATATCTTAAGAAACTGACGCTTTCCCAATCTCCATCGAAGCGGACAATTGGGGATTCGGCCATAGCATCAATTGTCAAGCGCATCCAGCCTGGATTACCATAAGTATTTTTGTGACTCAGCCCCCACCCAAAAACATCCCCAGCTTCTTTGTTCTCAGGAAAAACAGCTACTCGAGAATATGAGTTCCAGCCCTCATAGAGCATAGCTGGCTCTAATTCTCCCTTCACAAATTTTATTTTGTATAGGTTAAATTGCGCGTTTAAGATTAAGAGGGCAACGCTAACAATCAGCCAAATCAGGTTTCCATACCAAAGGTGTGATTGACGGCCAAAATTAAATGTCAACGAAGCGAGTGCTGCCACAACTGCCACCGCAAAGACTGTCCCTGGCCCACCCAATAAGTTCAGAAACAACAACGCCAGAAGACAACCCAAAGCGGCTCCAATTAAGTCCGCGAAGTACACCAAGCTAATTTGGAAGGCGAATGTCTTCAAAACTAACGATAGGCAAAGTCCCCCAAAAAAGAAAGGTAACGCTAAAACCGCATAAGTCAACGATAGAGTAACAAAATTGCCAAAGGAAATATCCCAATAACCAGTAGGGATTTGTAGAAATATCACAAACGCAACTACGACCGAAACTGAATAAACCAGCGACAAAAAAGTGAGTATAGTTCCTGAATTTTCCTTTTGGAAATATCCAGGGAAGAGATAGATCATCACGCCGGCTGCCGCCGATCCGAATAGAGCCAGCGAAATAGAGAGCACAGCAAAGTGATAAAACAAAATCAGTGAAAAAATACGCGTTAGCGTTACTTCAAGCATCAACATGGACAAAGCAATAAGGAAAACGCCCAGATATGTCCTAAAACTCGTTTGATTCATTATGAACAACCTCTTTCAGAGTTTATTCTAGGTGATTTTGTGTTCACGTGGATATTTGTTTTCCTACGGTTAATACGCTCCCTCTCTCCGAAAGACCACCCAAATCGTCTTAAACAAGATATACAAATCGAGTCGAAGGGAGTAGTTTTGCACATAATACAGATCATCTTCTGTATGCAAATGCATGGGCTTATCGCTGCGGCCATGGACTTGCCACCAACCGGTAATGCCTTGGGGCACCGTAAAACGTTTGCGCTGCCAGCGTTGGTATTTTGCCACCAGGTGCGGCAATTCTGGGCGAGGTCCCACTAGAGACATATTTCCTTTGAATACATTGAAGATCTGCGGCAGTTCGTCCAGGCTGGTACGCCGGAGGAATTTCCCTATTCGAGTGACACGGGGGTCGTCAGGAAATTTGTGAAGTGGATTGCCTTGTTGGTCCTCCTTTTCGACAAGGTGCAGCATTTCCTCAGCTCCTACAACCATGGTGCGGAATTTGTACATCTTGAACAGGCGCCCATTCTCGCCCAGGCGCGTTTGACGGAAGAAAACCGGACCGGGATCGTCGATCCAGATCGCCAGAGCGATCAACCCCATTGAGATCAAAGCAAAAGGGAACAAAATGGACGCGACGATCAGATCAAATGCACGTTTTGTCAGGCGCTGATAATCGTTCAGCGCAGGAGCGCGCAAATCCAGCAATGGGATCCCGGCGAAATCCTCTACCTGCGCCTGGAAAAGAGTCAGCGAAAAATAATCTGGCACCACCCAGACTTTGATGGGCAGGTCGTGCAGTTCGATGATCAGTTGATTGACGCGTTCGTGGGCGTGGCGAGGCAATGCTAAAACCACATCGTCGATTGCATGATTAATAATTTTTGAACGAGTCTGATCTAGAGGGCCAAGGATACTTTCATCTGTGGCGCGTTTCCGAGAGTCATCATCCAAAAATCCGACAAACGACAGGCCAAAATAGGGATACTGCTCCAACTGGTCTCTGACCCGACCACCGACAGTTCCCGCCCCGATGATCAACACTCGCCGAGGCTGGGCACCAACCCGCCCACGCCAATGATAAAGCAGCCGTACAACCACTCTCCAGATCAATAAGTAGAGATAGGCTTGAAAACCAAACAGCAAATAAAGCAGGCGCGATACTTCTCGGTACGAAAGGTACAGCACACCAGCGAGAGAGACAAAGGCTACGCCAACGGCTACCGTGAGATTGGTCAGCTCGTCGACAACCTGTAAATTGCGCCTGCCATCATATACAGATAGCAATGCCATCACAGCCGACCAAACTACCACGGAAAGCACATACACCATCCCCGGCAATTGAACAGGCGTTTCCAATACCTGAACAAATTCCAAAGGGTTTAACAGCGGGCGAATTCTTACAGCCAGCACCAGCGCCATTAACACGAATGCCGCGTCGATCAAGATATAAAGTATGGCAAGATTTACCGAAAATCGCCGTAACATGAATATTAATGTATATAGGAGTTGAGATCGAAAATATGGGGGAGCACGCAGAGCGGCTCCGAACTCCTGCCACCCCATATTTTCGGATATCCACGCGAATGCGGCCTTGACAAATTAGTCGTATTTTTTGATTCCAACCATTTGTGCAAATGCAAACAAAGCAAAATAGGGATATTCAGCATACCGCCGCCACAGACGCCGAGGCTCAGAAAGCAGCCTAAAGAGCCACTCCAGGCCACTACGTTGGATCCACCGGGGCGCTTGTGGTTTTTTTCCTGAGAGGAAATCAAATGCTGCGCCGACGCCAATCAAAACCGGCGTGGACAATTGTTTCCGATGAGTGGACATCCAGCGTTCTTGCTTGGGGGTGCTGATACCAACCCAAACGATGTCTGGATTAGCGCCAGCGATCTCTTCAATAATCGCTTGGTGTTCTTCGGCAGTTAATTCTCTAAAGGGGGGAGAATGACTCCCAGCAATCTCCAAACCTGGAAACTGTTCTTCCAATCTGGCCACCAAATCCAACAACACTTCAGGTGTGCTGCCATAGAAGTAATGCCGCCACCCCTTCGTCAAAGACATCTTACAAACGGCTTGCAGAAGATCAGGGCCGTAAACCCGATCGACATGGGAATGACCGTATAGCCTCAAAAGCCAAACGATAGACATGCCATCGGGAGTAGTCAAACCGCTATTATTAAAGATCCCCCGCAACTCCAGGTCCTTCTGACACTCCATGATCCCATGGGCTGGCGTCACACAAACGTAGTGCTGCTCACGGCCGGCGATCCACCCCTTGATCTCACCTAGGGCCTGATCCATATTGATAGCACTGACATTCACACCAAGGATGTTTTCACGCTGAAGCATAATAAATTCAAAAACTTATCCAGTACGGCGAGAAAATGCTGGAAATAGGGGGAAGGGGCTTCACCCCTTCCCCCTATTTCCAGTGCCCGTTCGAACCTTAGCCGCGTAGTGAATGGCTTTCACAAATCCATCTACCATACGCTCATTCGTTCGCTGCGCAATTTCAGCATGCCCCGCTTTTGCCAAACGCTTTGCAAGTGTCTGATCAGTCAGCAGACGCCCAATAGCGTGTGATAAGGCTCCAGCATCACGTTCGGGAACTACCAACCCTGTCTCTCCATCGCGCACCAAGCCCCCGGCTGCCGCTCCAACAGCTTCTGAAGCGACCACCGGTATTTGCTGATTCATGGCTTCATTGATCACCAAACCCCAAGTTTCTTCACGGCCATATTCAGTAGTAATCGAGGGTAGAACAAACACAGATGCAATTGCATAGTAACGATAGAGTTCGTGAGTAGGTATAATACCGGTGAAGCGTACTGCTACATTATGAGCGGCGCAACTAGCTTGCAGACTTTCGCGATCTGAACCATCTCCCACAAAAACCAACACTGGGCTTATGGAGCCAAGTGCGCCCACTGCCTCAACAAGATAATCCAGCCCTTTTGATTTCTCTAACCTTCCTGAGAAAAGTATTACGGGACGATCTGCGAGATCGTACTGCTTGCGCAACCCAGCGCGTTCTTCGGGGCTGACTGGACGATTGTACACTTCGTTGTCCAGTGCATGCGGTGCAAGGAAGATTTTGTCGGGTTGTACGTCCAAATCGACCAAATATTTTTTAACGTGCTCACCATAGACCGCAATTGCGTCTGCGTGGCGATACAGATAGCGGGTGAAAGGAAATGTAATTCGATGAAAGAGAGTAGTCGGATTACTCCAGATGCCGGTCCATAACACAAAAGGCTTCTTTCGCATGCGTGCAAGGAAAAAGGTTGTCGGTACAGCAAATCTTCCATTGATGCACTTTAGGATTACATCCGCATCGGTTTGCAATAACCTCTTGATTAGCACAGGTGTAACACGCAAAGATCCAAGGTTAAAGCCAGATAGATATTCGTGAGAAAAATCTCCTGTCATGGCTCCATGCAGCTTTGGCGACCAATAGCGTTCTCCGCCCTGAGAATAGAAAACGATTCGAATGGAAAACTTACTTGCTAGCAGTTCGAAGGTCTTCACCCGGTAGTGAGCGCAGAGATGGGTAACGAACAATACTTTCAAGCCACTTTCTCCATTCATGTCAAGATCGCAATTCGTGTTGCTCACCAAACATATTCCTGATTTGGATAAGTTCTCCAATCTAGATCTCTGGGAAACGCCGTAGAACCTTCCAGAATTAGGGGTCCACCCCGACTATAACATAAAGAGAGTAATAGCGCTTAGTCGCTTCCAGAACATTTAGCCGAATAAGACAGCTTTGATGCGAGCCCACATTTGTAACACAAGGTCATTCTGCACAACAGAAGCTGCATCTAAACGGGAGATAATCTCTTCGCGACTTTTTTCATTGATTAGCTTATCAATTTTGGATCGTATCATTTCTTTTGTAGAATCAACTTCTACGAGAAACTCTACATTTCGATAATCGCGGAACAACATCTCATATTTATGACTCCAACCCGCGCCCATACAAGGGATGCTTTGAGAAAGTGCGCTCACCAATCCGTGATAGCGCGATGATATGACCATTGGGCAAGCGCCAATAAGGCCTTTTAGATATAGTGGATTAGACTCGAATACAATCTGGATTTCTCTTTCTAACCTTATCTGAAGATACTGTGTCAATCCATAATCATTATTTTCGTGAAGCAATATGAATGGTTCCAATCCTCGTTGCCATAAATAGTCAATACATGTAATCAAAAATTCTGTATACCAATTACCCACCGCGGTATCAGTTTTATCCAACATACGCGCGTTTGGGATAATGCAAGGCTTCCCCAAATAATCATGGGTATCATCAGAAATACATCCCTTCGAAATACTTGTGAAGTCAGGAGAAATTTCTATGTTTGATTTTTGCCCATCAATACGAATTAAATGATCATAGGAAATCTGATCCCTGGCAAATATTAAGTCGGCATTCTTGAGCACAGTCTTCATTGCATTTTTTATTGGGGAGCTGGTAAATGGGCCAAAGGCTTGTGGAAGCAGAATGAGCTTTTTACCTTCACCTTTCCATCGCTCACTATTACCCGCTAATGCTTGCGCGTGAGCAATCCCCCATTGATCGCTAAAAGCGAAACCAGACATATCAAATACTGCACTAATCTCAGGCGAAGTGACAACCCGTCCCTTTTCCCGCACTATTCTAGGGATTCTTTGTGCAAATCTATCAACAAACTGGCTGATAACTTTTGCGATTTGCGGAAACCGAATTAAATCGATCCACGTTAAATGATGAAACCCGAGATTTCTCCTTTGCTGGAAATTTCCAATCCTTAGATTTGCAGCCAGGATGCACTCTTCATCCCAATTAGAAATTTGCTGAATGATCGATTGGGCCATCAATTCTGAGCCTTTATTTACGAAGTTCCATCCGCGAACTTCAATGATCATCTAGACCATACCTCCTGATTTCATCCAGGCTTTTTCTTTGGGAATAAGCAACCATGCCGTCTGGATCTGGATAGCCAATTGCGACAAGCATAATAGGTCGTTCCTCCGCACCCAAGTTGAGCAACCTAGTCATATTTTCTTCTCGTCCCGATATATCAGGCCAATTCAAGATACACGAACTCATACCGAGAGTTTCTAATGCCAAAACAAACGACATACACGCAAGCGAGCTGTCGATATAAATAAGATGCCTGTCTCTCTCACTAAAGAACGCACTTAGATCTCCAACGATAACTGCAATAGCAGGAATATTGTGACTAAAGCCATAAGTCCCCATGGGGAGTTCTGCAATCTGGCGGGTAATATCAGGATTACTAAATATTCGAAATCCAAAAGGTTGGCGATTACACGCGCTCGGTGACAACCCAGCCAAAGCAATCGCCTTATCGATTAGTTCATGTGGAACCGGTTTCTGCAAATACCACCTAACCGATTTGCGGCTGAACGCCAAGCTAAATAAATCATCATAAGAAACAGCATGGTGGGATGTAAAACCTTTTTTATAGGGAATACGCTGCCCAATAAATTGTTTTTGAATATCCAAAGACATGAATTTCTGCTTTGCCTCATCAATAACAGGATGCACCTTTACTTCAGAAAAATACTGCGATAACACAGACTCTATCCATTCAAGCTCTTGAGGTTCGATATTTTGCTGACTCATTGCCAGCACAAAACTCTCAACTGTCTCAAGAATATAACTTTGCCCAAATAAATCGCGCCGGGGTCTCATCAGCAACCCTTTTTCAAGTCGATGTATGTTTCTCCGTAGCAAATACCGCTGATTTCTATTAAATTGAATATCTACAAGATATTTCAATCGGCCATTAAGGACTGCCTGATGTTCCCTTCGAAATTCCTTCGAAAAAAAAGTATAGTAGATCGAACTTAGCAAGGGCTTCCTTGCAAAGACAGACAAAACAACGATACTTGCGTTATCCCTAAATTTTCTTAGGCTATGCAGCCAACGAAACGGCAAACGCGCTTTTATTCTTTTCATCATGCGTTCTCCTGAAGCTACCCAAATACCACTACCTGGCAAATAATCGAAAAACTGACATAAATGGGTGAACTAGAGCTAACGTCATCTTTTTCGCAAAAGGCCTTGTTTTAGGATAAAGAAAACAGGCAATATAAGACGAGAATGTATATGATATTACGGTAGAAATTGCAGCACCAATTCCACCAAGTGTTGGCACCATAATCAAATTCAAACAAACATTCACGATTGCTCCTAACCCATGCCTTATCGGCGAAAATTCAAGGTAGCCTTCCGCGATAAGCCACTTGCTCAAAATTTCCCCCATGAAAATAAATATACTGGCCCAAACATGAATCGCCAGCATACTACTAGCTTTTTGATACGTTTCTCCGTATAGGATATTTATAATACTGCTCGAAAAAATCGTACCAGAAATGGCGACACCAATACCCAGCCAAACGACAATTTTCAGCAATTCGAGCAAACGGAGCTGATAGCGATTCGTATCAGTGGCTTTGATTTTTAGCATAGCCGGGAACATTGACAGTGCGATAAAAGCAGGGATGAAATATGCAGCCTCAGAGACTCGTACAGCAGCCGAGTAAAGACCAAGCTCACCTAGTCCGCGTATTTCCCCGATCATAATTTGATCAATTTTCAGATTTATCATTGCTCCGATCCCAGATAAGATCAACAACCATGATTGGCTTAACAAGCTCTTTGCTTGAGCGAAACTAAACGTCCAATTTGTAATCCCAGGTGTAGTTTTCTGATAAGCTATCACTAATCCTAAAGAGCTAACAACAATCTCTGCCACTGCCACAACAACGAATGTTACCAATCTTTGCCTTGTAATAATCAGCAAAATATAAACAATAAAGGAAAACAATAATGCCAACCCTCTCGAATAAACCACATATTTCGATAGAGTTTGCGATTGAAACCACAAATCGATTGTGCTAAACGAATGGAACAACAACGCTGCCGCAGCAATCAGTATATATTGATTATTTTCTAGAGAATCCTGCTTGAACAGGACAAGTGACAGCACAATTATTGCCACCCCAACTATTCCCCCGACCATTTTCAGAATAAAAGTTGTTCCTAATATCTCATCTTTACTCTTGCCTTTTTGAACCACTTCTCGAACAACAATCCCTTGCAGCCCCAATGATGCAAACAAATTGAAAAGGGCGACATAGGCCAGAGCATAGTTAAAAATACCAAACTCAACTGCACCTAAATACTGCCCAATCTTCCCACTCAATACTACCCCCAATATTATTTGCAGGACCTTGAAAACCGTCAACCAGCCGATATTATTGAGAATGGGAAGTACATCACTCCCAACGTTATCCTTAAGAAGCTTCACATATTTACCAAATATCATGATCCAAATTCATCAGCATATTAATTTGCGCATTGGCCGATCACCAAATAACTACACAATCCAGATACCTATCAGGATTATTTTTGCTTGCATAGGTGGGGAGAGAATTCGTCCACCCTTATGGTTCTTCATCATAAGATGCTTCTGAAAATCCCGATTCCAACAAATATGTGGAGACGATTTCAGCAGCTAGCCGATGGCCGGTAGCGTTCCAATGCCCATCACCAGGCCAAAAAAGCAGCTCACCATTCAGAAGAAAAGAGTCTTGGAAACCCGGTAGCAAATCAACATAATCCAAACTGTTATCCCGAGAGATTTCTGCCAACCGCTGGTTAACTGAGGCCAATTGCTCGCCTAGGGGATCATTGCGGGATGAAAGAGCATTCCGATCAGCAATTCCTACCAAAAGGAACTGCGCACCGTGCAATGCAGTTTCATGTTCGATCTTACCCATTAATGCCGAAGTCAACGACCAGGCATACTCCATTTCAGCCGTTGCCTCCGCCAAAAATATGGCTTCGATAGGATCTCCAATCTTTCCACCTGTTTGCATTGCTACCTGCAGCACGCTACCGACAATTTTCAAAAGTCGAAAGAACTCGAAATGATCCCACAGCCAACCGCTTAGCTGACCCATAGGCCCGAGCGGTTGAAGTGGCTTGGGTTCTACCGGTATCAACCTGCCATCCTCGAGAGCAAAGTATGGATCTTCAACATTATCGTGAACATCATTATAGAAGAACAGCAATATCACCAAATCGGGCTGATACTTCATGCCCTCGTACTGGTAGAAAAGCAACTCATTATCGGTGCCAAATTTCGAGACACCGGCATTGATCACTTCAACCGTTTTGAGAGATTGCTCATTGAGAACTCGCTCCAATTGCACCCCGAATGTCTGTTCCCAAGGTACCTGTAAACCCTCTGTGAATGAATCACCTAACAGCAGAATCCGAAATACTCCCTCTAGCTTCTGATAATCTCGCTCAATATCGCGCAAACCCAAGCTATTGATCGTCACAGGAACTTGCAACTCAGGTGTGCGATGCCAACCGCTGCGTCCTGGGATATGAAACCAGCCAAAATCGTCATTCGGCTCAAAAAAGCGGTCTGGCAAAGGCATTTTGATAATGTGTAATATCCCCTCGCCCAGCAAGAGTGTAATGATTATGATGATAATAATTGTACTGATTCGTCGAAACCAACCAGCTAGCAATGTTTTTTCCCGCTCGATTTTTCCACCTCTATTTTTTCCCATAAACGACCGCGATCTCATCCTCATATAGCAACTGCCAGCCCTGACCCTCCAGTTGGGAAACTACCGGACGGAACGGCTCTAACAGGATCACGTCCATGTCCCATTCTTCCAGCACATCCTGCCAGCCCTCTTCGGCCTGCACCACCTGGATCCACTGGCCAATTAGCTCATCGCCATACAAGTCCGTACGCCCATCTACAAACACCGGATATTCAGGCAGCGCCCAGAGCAAATAAGCCCCCCAATTATAAGAGTTGAACAGGTTTCCCTGGGGCTGTGCTTTCTTCATAAAGTCAACTGCTGCTACTGGCAAGGTCTCACTAAAATGCTCATCACTGGCCTCTCTAGGAATGACCAGGCTGGATTTGAGGGCAACAGCAATGAATAAAATCCCCAAGAAGATCCAATTCAACCTGGATTGCCATTGAGATGTTCGGGCGGGAGTTTGAGGTGATCGTCGAACCCCCAAGCGGGTGCCCGTCTCCTGGAGAAATGGGGTCGCGTGCCTTGCCAACACCATGGGAGCCACAACGGCAAATAAGGCGATATTTCGTCCTGCCACAAGACTTAGATATGTAAATCCCGAAAGCAACAGGAAATCAACCAGAGAGATGCGTTTCTTCGAAACCCCCAGGGCACTGATCGTCAGGAACAGTAGCACCAAAAACGGCATCACCTGCCTGTTATGGAAATTGGGGGATTGCCATTCCTGAATGAATTGTCGCAATACATCGATTCCGACCGTCTTGAAGGGATACAAAAGCATCATCGGGCCGGAGGGGTTGAAGCAGACCGCAACTATCATGAGAAGTCCAATGATAAACAGCGATATTAGTCGCCGAAAGTCGGCGGCCGGCCGCAGACCATCGTTGGCCATCTGCCATCGATTGTCGAGTCTATCCCAAAACAACAGCCATAACTCGCCCACAAAATATACTCCCCATAGAATAAACCCCACCGCAAAACCACCATGACTGTTGGCCCATACCACCATAAGCAGCGGCAATATCCATAATTTGGTGTTCAAGATATCTCCAATTAGATTTCTGCTGCTAACAATGGCTTTACGAACTTCTTTTTGAGCAGAGGTTTCCCCCACTACTATTTGGCTATGCGCAGCTTTCTGCTTACGCTCATCTTCGAGAATCCACAGGAATACGGCCGTCAACAAAAAGGTCATCAAATAGGGCCTGGCTGCCCAGTAGACCCCCGAAGTAGCTGTAGCCAGGATGATCACGAATGCCCGCAGGAATACTCCTCCTGAGAGAGTCTTCCAGACAAACCAAAAGGTCAGTGTGACCATCGCCGCAGTCCACATATTCAGGCCACCGGGGCCAAAGGCCTGATAAATCACGTACATGGGAACTTCCACGAGCCATCCAGGATATTGCCACAGCTCGCCAAAACGAGTATACGAAAAGGGATCCTGCAGTGGTACCGCGCGATTCTCGACAATCCACTGGCCCGCACGCAGATGCCACCAGGTATCGGTATCTACTGAGATGCGTGCTGCCATAGCAAATACCCCAAGGAAAGTCAACCACATAACCAAACGCTTCATTGTCATGGCAGGAATCCTTTGTTATTATCATTTTTTAAGCGCCACCACGCATCCAGCGGCAAGCCAAATGCAAAACATTGGGTCCAGCTAACGCTGCCGGGCACGATGCTCAGAGAATGGAATCGTTTGATGGCGGGTAGCAGGCTAAACTGCATGCACAAGACCGGGCTTTGCCTGTGGGTACTCAGCGCAAAAAACCAGGGTTGGCGGTGGGCAACATTGTTGGGATCAGAAAGCGCTCGGAAAGTGAAGTCCAACATAGGCTTTAGCAACATTGAAGAGGAATTACATAGATGAAGAATTCAATTCTAAATCGGTTCGGCAGAAAGTTAAACATCCCTAATAACAGGATCCTCCACGCAATAGTACGAAGAGCTCAAAGTCTAAAATACCGTATGCCAACATGGACAGAAAGGATGGAATTGGCAAAAAGACTTGGTTTCGCGCCTCGCTTCATTTTAGATGGAGGCGCTTTTAAGGGGGTATGGACTCAAGAAGTGGCACGAATATTCCCAGGTGCAAAGATAGTTCTTGTTGAACCGAATTCATACGTACTCGAGAACATCAACAAAAACATCTCCCATATTCAACCAACTCCCACAGTCATTAATGCCGCTTTAGGTGCATCGAAAGGAAAAGCCAAGCTTAACATCTGGAGAGACGTGGAGTCTGACACCAGCGCGTCTCTGCTTAATCATGTTGCAAGCAATGCAGCTACCGTAATTGAGGTTGATGTCGAAACGATTGACAACATATCAGAGCAGATTGCCATGGTCCCGGACTTAGTGAAACTGGATCTACAGGGAAGCGAACTTGCAGCACTGAGAGGTTCAACGAATGTATTGGAGCACGCAGAGTTTGTATTTGTTGAATTTGGATGTTTGGAGGCATATATAGAAAGAACCACTCCTCGCGATCTAATGGAAATAATGTATTCCAACGATTACTGTTTGTATGACATTGTCGATTGTCACTATAGGCCATACGACAACGCATTGACCGGTGGTGATTTTTTCTTTGTAAAGAACGATAGCATTCTTAGGCAGTACAAAGGGTGGGACTAAGTCGAGCCAATTCCATCAAATTCATCATTGTGCTTGAAGAACTAGCAAAATTGCCCACGAAGAAAGAGCAATAATCGTTCCCTCTAACGGATATCGAATTATCAGCAGACTCAAAGCAGCCACCCACGATTGAACTCGCACATAGGGTGAGAGGAGAACTGTCGCAACCGCAGCCAAGTCCTCGCGTTCCGAGCGCACCGCAGCCACTAATATTCCGAGCCCGGCTGGGATAAACCAAGGATAGCCATTTGTCAATTGACCATCTATCCTTGCACTCGACATAAATGCTATGCGAATCCATTCTGGATACTTATAAATCATTACAATAGCTATGATGAGAAGTGGCGCTACTAATTGTACAACCGCTTTTACTTTCCCTTGCTCCCACGCTTGCTTTATCCAAATCACACTTACCAAGAACGCCACCTGTGGTTTCGTGGATAAAAGGATTAATCCCAATGGACCTCCTATTGCCAATCCCCACAAATTTAATCCATCAATATTTCCCCATAATATCAACGCAATAAACGGAAAGGATATTGCCATTGGCAATACCAACCTCGGCTGACGGAACTTATAAAAAAGTGCCAACAAGCCTGTTATGTTGATTAGTCCCAAAACAACAAAACCCCACGACGCTTCTAACAATCCTAATGGTGCAAGTAGCAAAAAGGTCCAGGGGGGATTTGCTACCACCATCCCTGTATTTTGATATGGGCTTTCCCCCATCAAAAAATCTCGTATTGCGGGATAAAAGGCTAAGTACCAATCAAAGCCTATGACTTGAATCAAATCCATGTTTACCTACCCCAATGCCAATCTAATACCCAATCAGGAAAATTTCTTACCCTCTCAAAGATTGAAATTTCGCCTGAATGAACCCGCCCATTATTTCAGAAGAAAGACATTCAACACTAACATCAACGGTAAATAACGCAATACTTTGGAATACCGAAAATAGCAAGCGAAGAGTAGCAGAGAAAGTGCTAACCCACAAGCAAAACGAAGCAAACCGCCTGGCTCACGAAAGGTCGAGAACGGTAAGAACAAGATGACGATGGCATTCAAGCCAAAACCAAAGCTGATCAAGTCAATTTGACGATGCAAAACGTTCTTTACAACCACCCAAACTCCCCAAAAAGCTGGCACCAGCACAAAGGGACCAAATACCACCAGGCTTGCGATCAAGTAGGAAGGGCTGTAAGCACCTATGCGCCAGAGTCCCATTAGCGGGATCCACTCGAAGGGAGTCGCCATATCCCCACCTGAACCGAGGCCCAAAGCCCCAAACGTGTCCCAAAGCCATACCTGGAACAATCCATAAGGGAGCAGGGTCGCCAGCCCTAATCCAAACGCGCTCCGCCATTGGCGACGCCAGAGATAAACCAATCCCTGCGCAGCCACAAACAGCAGCGTAACTTCTTTAGCAAACAAGGCCAGGCCGTAGAGCAGCCAGGACAGGCCTTGTCTTTCTTTCGAGACTGCGTATATCGCTCCAACAATCAAGCCGTAGGCCAGAGGTTCTGGCAAATCAAGTCGTACCGCCAGGACGAATCCAGCATATAGCCCATATACTAGTGCATAACCAGGGCGGATGCCCCATTCCTTCAATAATGAGGCTACCCCCCAAGTCCCCAAAGTATGTGCGACGATGCCGATCCATGGAAGGACCCACGGCAACACATCTAGATTTCCGAAGCTGAGCACTCGGGCCAGCAAAGGCATCAAGATGCGTTGATAACGATAAGCCGGCACATCGAGATGCGAGGCTACTTCAGCTGGTTCCCAATCGCGGGCGATGTAGAAAACGAATTGGCCATCGTATCCCGCTGTGCCCATTGGATCGTTCTGGCTAAAGCGTGTACCCAGTCGGGCGAGGGCGAGCGGATCTCCATTGGCGTTTGCAATCACCCCGGCGACAACCAAGCATAACACTAGAAATGTGACCAGCGCAGGTGTCCAGGGATTACCCTTCAGCTTCATCGTCTATCTTACCCCAACCCGAACAATCGATACCTTTCAGATCACCATCAAAACCCATCTCTTCAGGCCGTACACCTCTGGAAAGGTCATAGAAGATCTGATAATCACCAATGGATTGCTCCGTAAAAGCCACGCCTAAATTCCCAAAATGGTCTCGCAGACAATCATTTAGAGCCGGGTGATTGGTTGTAATATATCCGATTCGATCGCTGCTCTCGACGATATTGCGATACGGCTCGTAGCGATCATCACGGATGGTGTAGCGGAAATCTTCATGATATGGCAGTCGCGGCAGGAAGATCAGTTCTTCGCTCGACTGAAATGCCAGCGGGTATGCCACCCAATAATTGGTATAGCCTCGCCGGATATCGTGCTCCTCGAGGAAAGACATCAACTCATCCATGAAGCGGTGATCGACCTGGGCAACCTGGTCGAATTGTGTGGTGATCCCCGGCGGAAACTCGGCCGCACTCTGGAGTGTCCCCCACAGATTGAAGACCAGGATCAATGCCACCCACCCCCAAACCCAATGCCCGAACTCTCTTGCCCAAGTAAAGGTCATTTCAGCGGCAAAGAGAGATAGCGGTACTACTAAAGGCAAAAAATATCGACCCGATGGGTCAGCGCCAAAGGGAGTAAAGATAAATCCCAGGGCGAGAACCCCCATCACCGCGATCAACAAACCAGCCTCACTGCGATGCGAACGCCCTGCTCTTAGGCGGGCAAAGGCGTGGACGACCACTCCGGTCCAGAATGTTAGCGCAATCGGAAGCAGCGGCATTGCGAGCCAACGGATCTCCCAGGAAGGTCGCAGCCCAAAGATCACTGTGCCTCCGAAGAGGATAAAGGTCCAAAAATGATTCCAGGTAGAGAGCAGCCAATTGGTTTGTTCCACCCCTGCGATTGCGCCCCCGCTCAGTTCCCAGAGCAGATTGCCAAAGCCATTTTGAAGAGCGTATACCCACCAGGGAGCAGAACCAAACACAAAACCCACCAGGATCAAGAAGATCGGCCGCCAAGTGCGGGATGAGCGCAGCGTATCTGTAAGCTTTTTTCCAATCCCCAATTGGATTGAAATGGCGATCCCCATTGGAATGGCATACACTAAAGTGAGACCAAAAGCCCAAATTCCCAGGCCAACCAATGCCCCCCAAAGAGTCCAATACCAGCCCGAAATCAATCGATCATCGCGCAGCCCGGTGAGTAAGTATGAGCCTAGTAGTAAAATTAGATTTCCCAACAACAAGGCCTCACCATACCCCCCCAACGAAACTGTGGTGTAGAGGGTCACGACGACAGGCGGAATTGCCAGAAACCAGGCTGCCAAAATCCCAATTTTCTTTGAACCAAGGAAAACTTCTCCAAGCTTGACCGTGGTCAAAAGAACACCCAAATAGAGCAACACTTGCACCAATCGAATCACCCAAACACTCTCGCCCAAGAGTGCAAATCCGACGGCAACCAGCCAGGCATCCAGGCTGCCCATATATGCCTGGCCATAGAAAAAGATTGGGAACTCTCCCTCAAGGATGTGTCGCGCCATCAAGGCCACTACGGCTTCGTCACTGTTGAAAGGTACTGCCTCGATGAATAGTAAGTAGGCTTTCAAAATCGCCGTAATAATGACCGCGCTAACGATGAAAATGGAATAATGATGTTTTCGACTTGCCTGTTGGTATCTTTCGAGCATATAATTTGATCATTGTGCTCCAGCCCACACGAAAACCCGATGTGAGTTGAAAAATTGTAGACCTGCTGCATTGTACACTATTTTCCATGATCGCTTCACCAGATCACGATTCCCGTCGAATCGAAAACCCCGCCCTCCTTTTCGGGCTAGTCGTTTCAATT
Organism: uncultured Anaerolineales bacterium; assembly: GCA_964438295.1. Taxonomy (GTDB): domain Bacteria; phylum Chloroflexota; class Anaerolineae; order Anaerolineales; family UBA11858; genus NIOZ-UU35. The sequence goes on along the minus strand of CAYTKR010000027.1, from coordinate 2,785 downwards.
CTCCTTGGAGCCTTTGTTCGCTTCGTACATGTGCTTCCCTTGGATTACCCTCTCAATGATGGGGGTTTCTTCTTCCATTTGATCCAAGACCTTCAAAGCTCCAGTCCACTGCTCCCTTCCTTCACGAGCTATAACCAGAGTGAGATCCCTTACGCCTACCCACCACTGGCTTTCTACTTAACAAACCTTTTGCATCAATATTTGGGATATTCATTATTCGATCTCATCCGAATTCTGCCCCCCTTGCTGAGCTGCCTCACAATCCCTGCGTTTTACTGGCTGGCTCGCAAGATGCTCTCTACGCCGATCCAGGTGATTGCGGGGACAATTGCCTATAGCTTGTTACCGACGGCTTTCGACTGGCTGATCGTTGGTGCAGGGCTAACCCGTTCCTTGGGCATTATCTTCGCCATTCTAACGCTGGTCCAGCTTCAATCTCTGTATACTTCCGAGAGAAAACGGCACATTCTCCTGGCTACCTTGTTTGCCAGCCTGACAATCTTGAGTCACCCGGGCACCGCCTGGTTTGCCTTTTATAGCGGCGCTGCCCTATTTATTTGTAACCTCGGGTGGGGACCACTATTCAAGAATATCCCCAAATTGAAGGTTCCCTGGAATATCCTGCGCCACTCCCTCGCCAAATCAAGCCTGATTGTCGCCGGAACAGCCATCTTGACTTTGCCATGGTGGGGGATTTTGATCCTGCGACATGGACTGGAAACACTGCTTTACCCATACCAGACCGAATCCTTCTCGATCACTGCCCTGGTGACGCCCTTCTCGCTTCTTTTCACAAATGAACCTCTCGTGGATATTCTTGTTGTGATCGGCTTCCTGGGGTTTTTGGTCAGTCTGAAAGAGCGGAAATTTGTCCTACCCCTCTGGTTGGTAGCCATATTTATCTTCGAACCCAGGCTGAGCGCGGTTTATGCGGCGGTCCCAATGGCACTCTTCGTCGGCATTGGGATCGACAAAGCCATTCTTCCACTGGTGGAATCACCGGGAACAAAAACACGACTTCAAGGAAGGCTTCCCCAATTAAGCTTGGGATTTCTATTGCTGTACGTTTTAATTTCGGCCTATCTGGCACCACGATATCAGAGTCTATCTCCCGCACAGGTCAATTCACTGGAATGGGTCGACGAGCACACTTCACATGACTCGCATTTCATTGTCCTCACAGGCCATGAAAGCTACGGCGACGATTACACCAGCGAATGGTTCCCGACTCTCAGCCAACGGCACAGCCTGACTACCCCCCAAGGACATGAATGGCTTCCGGATGAGGAATTTTCCCGTCGAGTCAGCCTGCATATCGAACTCCAAACTTTTGCCAACGGCGACATTGAAAATTTCGAAACCTGGACCAAGAAAAATCAGCTGACATTCTCACACATCTACATCGCCAAGAAACCCCTGCGCGAAAATGAGATACCATTTACAAAATTCCAAGAATCGATCGAGACATCAACCTCTTACGAGTTGATATTCAAAAATGAAGCTGCACTAATTTTCGAGTACTTGCCCTGAGAGAATGATCCCGCTGGATTATTCAGCGAAATCTTACAGGTTCAAATCTTAATCATGCAATCGAAACTAAAGAGTTTTTTCGTCCCTACCTTCACCATCACGGCAATAATCGTTCTGCTCGCAATCGCCGCCCGCCTGATCCCCGGCCCGCGCACCATCGATGATTCGTACATCACCTACCGCTACGCTCGCAACATCCTCGCTGGCGATGGCTTTGTCTACAATCCTGGCGAGCGCGTACTCGGCACAACGACACCGCTTTACACACTGACCATGGTAGTTTTGGGTGGACTCACAGGTGGCACACAAGCAAACTTTCCCGTGATTGCCATGCTCTTCAACGCCCTGTCCGATGCCCTCACCGCTCTGCTGCTGTGGAAGTTGGGCATGCATCTGGGCTATAAACTCGCTGGAACTGCAGCCGCGCTGGTATGGGCTGTGACCCCTTTCAGTGTAACATTTGCCATTGGAGGCCTGGAAACCAGTCTCTACATATTGCTGCTAACCGGCACCGTTTATGCCTATGTGCGTGGCTATCACAAGCTCACTGCGCTCCTGGCCGCCCTGAGCCTATTAACCCGCCCCGATGCATTGTTGTTACTCATTCCGCTGGGGTTGGCACGTCTACTAACGCACATCACACATCGCACGCCACACTCCATCCATCGAACTCTGCTTTCACGTGTGCGCGATTTGATCCCCGAATTGCTTGTGTTCGTCATCCCCACTTCCGCCTGGTTCACCTTCGCCGCGCTCTACTTTGGCAGCCCCATTCCTCACTCCATCTTGGCTAAATCCCTGGCCTACCAACTTCCACAAAACGCCGCCCTGGTCCGCCTGCTGCAGCATTATGCCACACCTTTTCTCGGCCATCTGACCTTTGGCGTCTCTTGGATCGGCGTCGGACTGGTCATCTATCCATTCTTCTTCGCCATAGGAGCGCGCGCAGCCATCAAAGAAAATCGCCAGCTCTGGCCGTGGGTAGCTTATCCATGGTTGTACTTCGCTGCATTTGCAGCTGCCAATCCGTTGATCTTCCGCTGGTATATGACACCCCCCTTACCCTCGTTCATCTTTTTCATTTTTATGGGGATGGAGAGCATTTTAAAGACCAGCATCCAAAGTGGGGCTGATCACGTGGGGACCCCAGGCTGGCGCGCCCGAGTTAACCAGATCCTGCTCCCGCTGGTTCTCCTGCTCCCTCTGGCACTGACCATCAAAGGGTGGACCCTGTCCCCCGATCATGGCCCCACCC
>CAYTKR010000026.1:0-47272 GCA_964438295.1 uncultured Anaerolineales bacterium | reverse complement strand
CGAATGAATATCAGGTGCGGGCTTATCAAAACTGACGATTACTATACGCGATCATTAAAGTTTTCACAATAGTACCATCAACCTCTTTGCTAAACTGTAAGGTGTACGGTATACTCTTACGCCTATGTCCGAGATGTATTTTCCCCAGCTTGGATTGTTTGAATTTGAGAAAACTGTCACCGGAACCGCAGAGCTCTTCCCTGCGGTTTGGCGCGCATTGGAGGGATTAGCCTCACCAGAGGCATCGGACCGCAATCGTAGCCTTGACGAATTGCTGGCGATGGATGCGCCAAGACTATCCCCGTTGGTTGCCTATATGTTGGCGACTCGACTGGTTGACCCCAACATGAAATTTAGAAAGCGGGTCATCGAAGTCCTTGGGGATATCATATCGAATGGAAATGGGGACAAATTGCCCCTAGAGGTCAGGCGGCATTTAAAAGGTCATTGTACGGTGATCGGCCGTGGAACCGTAATGGCCATGCTTGAAGTTGCTAACGTCGATCCTTCTGTGGAATCCCAAATTGCAGCTATTTTCAATTTGTGTTCGCATTCTGGGGCGATCTTGACTGAACTCATGGTTGATCGGCGTGTTTCTGTGCTCCTGCGACAGCAGGCGATTCAATTCATTGGCCGGGTTGGCTTTGTGGAAGCGATCCCCCATCTCGAGCGTCTGGCCGACCGTTTGATTTCTCGAACAAATGGCCAAAAGCGCATGTCTTTCGCGCCTCCCAGCGAACCAGATGAATCTACCTTGTTGACTGGAGTGCAGACAGCCCTGACATTGTTGCAAGAGCCATAAACTCTACTAGAAAAAAAATAGCCCTGGATGCGAAGCATCTGGGGCTATTTTTTTGATTAAAGTTGTAGATAAGAAAATCCACTTAGAGTGGTTTCTTACAGTCCGGGCAAATTGTCTCTGTGCGACGAACTACGAAGCCACAGTTTAAGCAAGTCGTAGGTTGCACATCGCCCAGCGGCGCGCCACAGGCTAAACAGCTTGGCTCCCCGGTGGGATTGGCAGTGTCGCAATAATCACAGACCAGACGCCGAAGACGCTCGGATAGTTCCAAGGAAGCCCCCGCAGCGCGGGCGATTTTTTCGATCACTACCCAGGCGCGGTCATCCAGTTGCAGGCTCTCGATGTCTTGTGCGATATCGTCCAGACGACCAAGCAAGCTGAAGGGATTGCGAATGGCAGCCAAAGCCGTTGTCCCCAGGCTGGCAGCAACACCGAACATGGATTGGTCGCCCATCTGGATGGCGACTCCATCTTCGACGCGCTCGATTGCCACAGTCAGCCCCGTTTGCCCTCCCGATTGGCGGTACGAGCGAGTGGCGATCTGAACGATCAAGCCATCTGGGGTCTTCGTGTAGCCAGCTTGTAAATTGCCATGATTGAATTCGGCGATCAGTGCCTTTGCAAATGCGCTGGGTTTGATATCGCCATGGAAGATTTTTTTCTTCATACTGAAATTATATCAAGAACTTGGCCTGCAGAGCCCCCAGACAATTTTGGGGAGTGGTGAATCTGCTGGATAAGTGCACTAAAATCATAGTATGCGATGTCCAAAATGTAAAAGCACTGAAAAACAGAGCAAATCTGGCTTCACCGAAGCTGGTAGCCAACGCTATCTATGTACCCAATGCAAGATTCGATATACACCGGAACCAAAGCAGCATGGATATAGTGATGAATTACGATTGCAAGCAGTGCGCATGTACGTAGACGGCATGGTTTTCGTCAAATCGGACGTCACCTGCAGGTAGATCATGTCTCGGTGATGAATTGGGTCAAGGCCTATGCATCTCAACTGCCTGAAGCACCTATGCTGATATTCGCCACTACCCGGCTCGCTTGCGCAGGCGATCTCGCTGCTTTTCACGCAAGAAAGAAGCTTTGCACAATGCGGTCAAGCTCTTTGTCTATGCCTACAATCAGCGCCAGTTGTACAAGTACCGTTTTCCTAACTACTACCCTTCTCTGATGAGCTTCGCTACTCCATGAAATTCACCACTCCCGGAGCCGCAGAGGCGCTGAACGTCTCTTGCCCATTTGTTCTGCTATTTTGAGTAATCGCTTCGACAATATGTGGCGTTATGCTTACAACTCACCCCCAAACTGAAATAAGCCCCTCTATGGTCAATCTCTTGACAAGCACATCGAAAAAGTGTACTATATTGTTATAACAATATAACATCATAATGTTGCCAGTCGATTATGCGAATTTCCAAATCCACAAAAATATGGGGGGTAATGCATTCAAAGATTCATTGACGATTTATGAAAGGAGAAACATATAGAAAGCTAAAAATTTTTACCAACGGATGAAGAAGTTCAATATGAAAGATATATTCTCGAGGAGGATGAATAATGAAACCAATGTTTAGACTAGTCTCTGTTTTTCTGCTGTTCGCCTTTGTACTGGGGATAGCTGGACCAGTTTCGGCTGAAGAAGAAAAAGATCCAGTGACTATTACCATAACCATGTATGCCGATGATGCCCTCGTTGAAAACATCTATAACATCACCGAGACTGTCACCGAGCAGTATCCTTATGTTACGGTTGAGGTTCAGGCGATTCCGTGGGCAGAATGGTATGAGAAAATGCTGACTCAGATCGCTGCTGGCACATCAGCTGACGTGCTGTACATCAGCTCGACACATGCCCCAGCATTCTACGCCCGCGAAGCGCTACTCGATATGGGCCCTTATATCGCTGATCCCGACACCGGCATTGATACCAGTATCTTCTATCCCTCAATTTACGATATCGGTCAATATGAAGGTGGCGTTTACCTGATGTCTCCAGACTGGACACCACTGGTAGCATTCATCAACACCGATATGTTTGACGCTGCTGGTTTGCCCTACTTCGAAGATGGCTGGACACTCGATGACCTGGCCGAAGCTTGTCAGGAATTGACCCTGGATAGCAATGGTAACAATGCCCTCAGCCCAGACTTTGATCCTGATGACATCGTGCAGTGGGGCGCTGACATGGGTTCGCCCTGGAATACCTGGTACGACTTCCTTTCCAATACCTGGTTTGCTTTTGAAACATCCACAATCAGCCCGGATGGGACACAGGCGACCGGTTACATGGACAGCCCAGAGTTACTCGCTGCTGTTGAGTGGTACCGTGACCTAGTCCACAAGTATCACTGCGCACCAACTGCCGCGGCCACCGAAGCAAGCGGCACCGTTGATATGTTCAACCTGGGTGTCACAGCCATCAAGTTCAACTACGGTCCTTGGAACCTGGAAACTTATCAGGCCAACCCGGACCTGAATTTCCAGGTTGTCTCGAACCCGGCTGGCCCCGATGGACATCGAGCTAACTTCACTGCCTGGCAGGGCTATGGTATCTGGGAAGGCACCGAGAATCCTTTTGAAGCTTTCCAGGTTGTGAAAGCCATTGCTGCCAGCGAGAGCGCCGGCAAAATTCTGGCCACACGCGCCTTGTCGTCAATCGTTTCTGTCAACGAAGATCTCGGCAGATTGGATGATCCATACTGGAGCCCATTCTTGGCCGAAGCAGAATATGCCTTAGCTCCTGAAGGTATGCGCACTGATAAGTTTGCAGTCTGCATCATGGAGCCTTTCACTGCTCAAGTTTCCGACATTATCGTTTCGGATGTCGGTGGTGACTTTGATCCTGCTCCGGTTCTCGCCGATTTGGCCGTAGAGGCTGATGCCTGCCTCGCAGGAGAATAACCCATTTAACTAATAGGGGTAGGTACAGGGCTGTGCCAAGAGGCACAGCCCTGTCTTTAAATGTTATATAATCACAGCAACACGCATTCGTAATTTTCCAATTGCTCACACATTTTTGAATTCTATAGCAAAGGAAGGAAGTGAATGACCGCTGCTACACCTTTACATCGTAAGCGCCGTTGGAGCCCTTCTGCGCGTCGCGAAGCCTTGGCATTTTATATTGCGATATCCCCGTGGCTTATCGGTTTCCTGGTCTTTATGCTCTATCCAATGCTGCGCTCGCTGTATTTGAGTTTTACCAGCTACGATCTCTTTACAGATCCCAAATGGATTGGAATGGGCAACTACAGTACGATGATCGATGACGACATGTTCTGGCATTCGCTTAAGATCACCTTCATCTATACCGCCATCAGCGTGCCCGGGAACACGATCATTGGCATCGGGATCGCCATGCTGCTTGCACAGAAGGTCAGGGGGGTTAACTACTGGCGCACGATCTATTTTTTACCCTCGATTGCTAGTGGTGTTTCGGTAGCCGTTTTGTGGAGTTTTGTCTTCAATCCAGACTTTGGTCTTTTCAATACTTTCCTTGCCTGGATAGGCATTGATGGCCCTGGTTGGCTTACCAGCACTAAGTGGGCGCTTCCCTCCCTGATCATTATGAGTTGGTGGCAAATTGGGCAGGCAATGGTTATCTACCTAGCAGGATTAAAAGGCATTTCCAAGTCTCTATATGAAGCGGCAGAAATTGACGGCGCCGGTGCTTGGAGAAAATTTATAAACATCACTATCCCCATGCTGAGCCCAACCATCTTGTTTAATGTTGTCATGGCGCTTATTTTTTCTTTCCAAGTATTTACCCCCGCACTCGTGATGACGGATGGGGGTCCGGCTAATGCTACATTTGTCTATGTCCTTTATCTCTACCGCAACGCATTCCAATGGCTGCGTATGGGATACGCCAGTGCCTTAGCATGGATCTTGTTCATTATTGTTGTCGTGATCAGCCTTTTGTTTTTACGCTCATCTACGGCCTGGGTCTACTACGAATCGCAGCGGAGATAGATGTGGCTATCATAAATCAAATATTCACGAACGTATTTCAATTACTTAGCGGCAAACGGGGGGGAAATTTTATTCGAATGACGCTTGTCTACATTCTGCTGACAGCAGGCGCACTTTTTATGATCTTTCCCATAATCTGGATGCTGTCAGCCAGTCTTAAACCAGAATGGCAAGTTTTTACCCGGCCAATCATTTGGGTTCCACAGGAGTGGCATCAGCAGGAAGCGGGAAACACTGGCAGGATGTTCAATCTCTGGAATACTCAAATTGATGGCGAGACTGTCAATGTAGTCAAGATCGGAACACTAAATTATTCGACGATTATTGATCTCGATATCATCGAGCAAGTATATTCTCTCCCTGCCGATCAAGTTAGTGACCCGGTACAAGAAGTAGTTGAAGGTATCCAATTAAATGTTCGTACTGCAGATGTAAACGGGGAAGAAAGTAGGGTTGTCGCGGTCCAACGTGATGGTGATAACCTCCTCCTCCTCAAACTCGCGGATTTGGAGTCTTTTGAGTTTATCTCTAAACCTGATCTTCGTAAGGCACCCATATTTGAAGCCGACATTGGTGGACATATATTAGATGCCAAAACGGTATCCATTGATGGAAGGGAGTTAAACGTTGTCGCCATAGGTGGCGAGCTTCCTTATAGCACCATCATCCCTGCAGAACAATTGGCCGATGGGTTGCTTGTGCTTGCCGGAAAACTCTGGCCTGCGGGCATGAGAGATTTTGGGGATTTCCAGGAAAAGATTTTTGAATACACTCACAATGGAGAGACACGAGAATTTATCAACTTGGGCGAAGAGCGATGTTTCTCGATCGTCGATTACGACACGATTGAGAGCATGGAGGTGGTTCCATCCGATACCTTGCGCCGCGGCGTGACAACGCAACCTTTTGGTGAAGTCGAGTTGGACGTCGCTAAAGTCAAAGATACCGGCGAAGAATTCGTTTTATTGCTCAGAGATGATGAGAATGCGTTAATCGGTGAGCCGGCTGCTTTCTCGAATGCTCGTTACGGATGTTCTGACATACTTTCCGAGCCACGTGTTGAAAACTTCTTTCCCAATGGTCAATTGCGAGTTATGGATGAATTTGATGAACAGGGTGCCAACCAGTATCCTGTCTTCATATTAGATGAAGGCACATATATGGCAACCATCCTCCCTGCCGAGACCCTCCAACATGCATCTCAGATTGCTACGGGTACGCTGGTACGCTCATCTTCGTCGAAACTCAATTTCGGGAACTATGCCAAAGCAATGGCGCTAAAAGTTGGTGAAGCCAACAATTTCACCTTCTTCAAGAATTCGATTATCCTCGTCGTGCTCAACATTATTGGGCAGGTGATTTCCTGTACAGTTGTTGCTTACGGTTTTGCCCGGTTGCGTGCGCCCGGCAAGGATTTCCTCTTCATTGTATTGCTGGCGACCATGATGCTGCCTTTCCCGGTCACGATGGTGCCAGTGTATGAATTGTTTGTCAGGCTTGGCGAATTCACCAGGAATCTAGGAATGTTCCCAATTGGACAAGACACGCTCTGGCCGCTCTTCATCCGTTCTTTCTTTGGGAATGCTTTCCTGATTTTCCTGATGCGCCAATTCTTTATGACCATCCCAGTGGAATTGGAAGATGCTGCCCGTATTGATGGTGCAAATAGGGTCCAGATGCTGCGCTATGTTTTCTTGCCGCTGCTAAAACCAGCCCTGGCAAGCGTCGTGATCTTCACATTCATGTGGATCTGGAACGATTTTCTGGAACCCCTGATTTACCTGGATTCAGCGTCGAACTTCACGGTCACGTTGGGGTTGAATTTCTTCCAGGGGCAGTATTCGGGAACATTCAACCTGATGATGGCGGCTTCAGTGTTGGCACTGCTACCGATGGTCTTGCTCTTCTTCTTTGCCCAACGCTTCTTCATCGAGGGCATTACCCTAACTGGCTTAAAAGGCTGATAGAATAAACAACAAAAAGAGGCCTGTGCAGCGCACAGGCCTCTTTTTAGTACTTTCCGTATTCGAGCCCTGTCTGATATAAGGCCACAATATTCTCGGGGGGACTGACTGCCTGGATGTTGTGGCAAGGTGCCAGGATATACCCACCCCCCTCGCTAAATATCTCCAGGTTATCGATCACTTCTTGGCGTACATCCTCTACAGATCCAAAGGGCAGCGTTTCCTGATTGTCCATCCCACCGTGAAAAACGAGCTGATCTCCAAAATCGCGCTTGAGCGCTTTCCGATCCATGTTCTTGCAGCGCCATTGGATGGGGTTCAATATCTCTGTCCCAATCTCTATCAGGGATGGGATAATATCGCGTATCGCTCCATCGCTGTGAGTGAAAACGGTGACGCCTGCCTCCCTCGCGAGTCCAATCATTTTTCGCATTCCTGGAAAGATGAAGGACTCAATCATATCGGGGGAAAAGAGTAATCCCTCTTGCGATCCAAGGTCCTCGCCAATGAAAGTGATCATAACCTGGTCAGGGATCTGCTCGAACATTCGGCGAGTGCGTTCATAATCGAAAGCTGTGATCTTATCGAGACAGTATCGCAAGAATTCGGGATTGTCGATCATGTCCATATACGCTTGCTCGATCCCGCGCAAGCGAGAATAGGTGTAAAAGACCTCAGTTCCGCCGATGCCAACAGGATAGGTTTCTTTGCCTTTGATTTGCTCGGGGATGACGCCATAGTCAAACCAATCTGGAGAAGGCCAGGCGTAATTCTCTTCCAACTCATTAATATCAGAGAATTCAGCCAAAGGATGGTCAACAACTTCGTCGTATGCCCCAGTTCCATAATCGACCAGCTTATGCCCACACTGATAGTAGTCGTATCCTGGCTTCAGGTTGGGCCCAATGTATTCAGGTTTTGGCAAGAGAAGCAGGTCGATATCCAGAGCCTGGATCATCTCCCAGTAGGAGTTGACTTGCAAGTGCGCGATCAGTTTTTCCGAAGCTTCGGGGGTACTCCAATAATCCATGGGCACTCGGTCAGGTTTGCGCCCATTGATTACCGCCTCCCAGCGTTCCCGTGGGGTCATTTCACTTGTCATTATCACCTCGTATTAGACGGGATACTTGATCCCAATATGGTTGTCCTAGAATTCCCCCCTTTGCACTGGCGACGGAACGACCACACTCACAGGCAATCTTCATAGAGTCAGAAAACGATAAGCCTCTCAACCAGCCAGCCAGAAAACCTGCATCAAAGCTGTCTCCAGCGCCAATACTGTCGCCTCCCAATGGAGCTTCTTCTGGTATGCACTCGATTTGCTCCTCTTGTGAGTAAAGACGGGCACCTTGGGAGCCCAACTTTAGCGTAAAGAGAGAGACTCCTTTCTGACGAATCCAGTTTGCAGCTGACTCGAAATCTTCGCAGCCCGAAATATGGAGGGCTTCCTGGTCATTGGGCATGAATATATCAGTAAGGGCGAGTACGCTTTCGAGGGTCGAATTCCAACGCTCGGCGGGATCCCAATTTGTATCTAACGACGTTGTCAGTCCCAAAGTTTTTGCCCGAGTGAAGATATCTGGCATTTGATCGATCAATCCTGTATGAAGAAAGAAACTGGCGTGATGAAAATGCCTGGCTGATGCCAGGAAATCGTCTTTGACATCGTCCGGTTGGACGGCGCAGATCGAACCCATAAATGTGAGGATCGCCCGGTCATTCGGAGGACATAGTGCGACCCCCATGCCAGTCTTAATCGTGGGGTCAACGATAACATGCTGGACATCTACACCGCTCTCTTCTAGTTTTTGAATTATGATTTGGCCAAATAAATCATCGCCTACTTTGCCCAAAATGCCCACGCGCATGCCAAGCTTTGCAGCCTGACAGGCAAATATGTTTGCCGAACCACCCATTTCGAGATAATAGTCATCGACTAATTTTTCAACCTGTCCGAATTCTGGGACCACATCATCCCCGGACAAGATAATGTCGACACACATATCCCCGATAGTGATGATGTCGTAGATTTTGGATTTCACAAAGACCTCAGTTTCAATATCAGCAAAGAACCTTTATTCGACAGTTTTTTTATAGCACGACTTTAATCTTTATTCGTGAAATTTGGCAAATTCGTATCATTCGTGATCAAGCAATTAATCTGAAAAGAAATTCGGCAGATATTCTCTTTGTGCTTTTAAAAGCTCATCGCCAAGCTGCCCGGCAATCTTTCGATCTACAACGGAGCCATCTGCCAGCAATGCATCGACAAAGAGTCCTCGATCCCCAGCAAGGGCGGCCTGAGCCGTCAGGCGGGCAGAGGCAAATTTCCGCTCTGTGATCTCGGCCAATGGGTCTGGGAAGTCAGTGATCTGTATTGGGCGTAATCCACTCGCAGTAACTACGGCTGGTATTTCGAGGATAGCATCCTCGGAAACATTTGGAACTGCACCCAGATTCGGTAAATTCGCGGCGTAAATCGTTTGGGAGTCGAATTCTATCGCCCGAATGATATCCAACAGATATTCGTGTTCACCCGCAGTAGGCTGGAAGATCTTATCTTCAATGGGTTGTTTACCAAGGGCTTGGGCTTGCATATCCGCGTAGATTTTATCACCCTGAGCTACTGTGCCTTCAAAGGTAAACGCGTCTACGCCAAGGGTCTTGCCGTAATATTCTCCGTTGGGGAAACGTTCTGGAAAGAACTCGGTTACATGGCGGTCATTGCAGGAAGGATAAGCCCCATACTCATCAAAAAACGACCAGGAGAGGGGATTATCTGCTGCTTCAAAAGAGACCAGCTCATCGCCTAATTCGAGGAATTTACCCCAGCGATCTTCATGAGGCAAGGGAATGCGCTGGACTCTCGCTAATTTTTCTCGCACCAGCTCCCAGCAATCTTTACCCTTCCAACGAAGATCAAAAATGAATGTCAGATGGTTGAGACCGGCATACAAGGCGGTAACTTCTTCTGGGGGGGCGTCGATATATTGTGCTAATTGCTTGATAACGAATGGAAGGCCGTGGCACAATCCGATCACTGACATTCCCGTAGCTTCACGAATCGCCCAACAAATAGCAGTCATTGGATTTGCGTAATTGAAGAACCACGCGTTCGGGCATAGTTCCTGAATATCCTTTGCGACATCTACCATAACAGGGATCATGCGCATGGCGCGGGAGATACCTCCAGGCATGACTGAGTCCCCCGTTGGCTGGTATATGCCATATTTGCGTGGGATGAAGACATCCTGTTCCCAAGCCCGTCGTCCGCCGACTCCAATCGTACAAACAACGTAGTCTGCCCCTGGTAAGAGTTCAGTCCGATCCAAGGAAGCTTGTACCGATATATCTGCATTCTTCATTGCAACCATCTGATCAGCAAGGCCTTGGGCAGTGCGCAACGCTTTCTCATCGATGTCGACCAGACCAAGCTCCCAAGGTCCGAGGTCAGGATTGAGGATCAAATCTGCAACAACACCCTGGGTGAACATGGCGCTCCCAGCGCCAATTACGACAATCTTTTTGGTCATTGTAATTACCTTGTTCTCTTACTAAGCGTAACTGCTTAGCCGCACACCCTTTTTCCGGAATATTCTCATATTAGTCCCCATCCTCACCAGGAACCCATCATTCGATGGGTTCCTGGGAACAAGGAGATAGAAGAAAAGCCGATTTATTTGATTAAATCAGGCTAGGCCTCTAACAATTCATAGAGGTGATATTCATACTTGCCAAACTCACCTCCAAAGTTCATCGCACCCAGCAAAAACACACCTGGCACCTGCGCGGCAGCACGGTAAGCCAGGGGGATGGCTTTCTTCATCAAGCTGGTATCCGAGCAGAACATCAGCAGGTTGAGGATAGAATTGGCGCCCTCGGGCACTTTGCTGTCTTCGATCTGGTCTTTCAGTGCGGGTACAAAATCATGCTCGCGGAAAACCTGCTCGAGGCCGTACCCCATGGGGGATACACCATCGATGGCGGCGATGGCCGATTTTGCCGCCATGACCCCGGCGATGGATGCGCTCAGGCTTTCGGCATAGCACACCAGGTGGCCGTCAGAGCCTGTGGTGGATAGATTGAAGACCTTTTCGAAAACGAACTCCCCAGGCATGGTGTGGACAACGCAGCATGTCCGGCCGCCGATCTCGCGTTCCTCTTCATAACCCTTCCAGCGCTCTTTGGTTAATCCGTACATGTCGATGGTTTCGCTGGTATCGACCACCGCGGCATCGAATACTGCAATCGAAGGAACGAGGGTCGCCAGGGCAACACGCAGTTCGAGTTCTTCGAGCATGGTATCACGCATATTGGGCGGCATGGTTAGCTGGATGAACACGCCTGGACGGCCATCTGGCGTCTCAGAAGTGTAGGCCTCGCGTTCGATCCCGGCGTTGATGCGGGATCCCAATTCGCTGGAGCCTGCCGCACCGGTGAAATGCTGTGCCCCCTCCAGGGCGATTTCGCCGGTCATTGCGGTGAGCACCAGACGAACGACCTCGAGCTCCCAGGCTTCGGCATAGGTGTCTTGAATTTCTGCATAGCCAATTTTCATTTTATTTTCCTCTCACGTTTGGTATCTAAAAGCCTTCGTTAACGACCGCGACCTTCAAACCTTCGCGCTTGTTGGCAAAATCAAAGGCATTGTAGATGTCGGTCAATGGATACTTATGCGAAATGATCGGTGTCACATCGATTGCGCCAGATGACATCATGTGAACGGCTTTCTCGAAATCGGCACGCGTTGAGTCATGGCTTCCAACCAGGTCGAGCTCCCGATAATGGATGCCGTCCAAGTTGAGTGTCACAGGGTCACGCAGCGTAGCGGCAAAATACAGCACCTGGCCGCACTTGGCTGCGATTTGGATGCCTTCCTCGAGTACCGAGGGGTCAAGCCCTGCGGCTGTGACAACCACGTCAGCGCCAAATCCGCCGGTCAATTTCATGACTTCATCGATCACGTCTTGTTCAGGCTCGAAGGCTACATTGGCTTTGATGGTGTGATCAGCCCAGCCGTTCTCCTGAGATGTTTCTAGCCGATTATCCTTCAGATCGATGGCGATGGTCGAAAGTCCCCGGCTTTTTAGCAATTGCAGGTGGATCATGCCAATCGGCCCGGTGCCAATCACAACCCCGACACCGCCCAGGGGCACGTCTTTGAGCTTGTTGTTGCCATTGACACAGCAGGCGGCCGCCTCAGTGAAGGTGGCATTTACCAGATCCAACCCTTTGGGTGCTTTGACCAAATTCGGATACGGATAGATGAAATATTCTGAAAAGCCTCCCGCGATATACCCCTGGCGGATGCACAGATTTTCTCGTCCGCGGCGGCAATAGCGACAATAGCCGCATGGTAGACGGCCATCGGGCACGACCTCATCTCCAACTCGTAGCCCCGGTTCGTCTGGGACGCCTTCACCCACGGCGTGGATTACGCCTGAAAGCTCGTGCCCCATTTGGAATGGATAGACGATGTTCCAACCTTTGGGTTGGTTCCCGGTGAATAAGTTGAGATCCGTTCCACAGATTCCACACCCAGCAATCTGGATTAGAACCTCACCCTGACCGGGTTCGGGAACTTCCCTTTCTTCGATAATGAATTTGCAGTCTTCTGTGATTAGAGCGTATTTTCCTATCATGTGTTGCCTCTCCAATTTTTGCTGATCTAGTAAGAACCTCTTCGTAGCCCTCCCTCCGCGGTGGCCGGACAAGTTGTCCAGCCACCGCACTGGAGGATATACCCGAAGTAGGAATATCTGTTAGACTGCTGACCCTACCAACTCGGAGAGGGTCATGGCTTTGATGTCAATCTTGAATCGGCGCGCGGCCTGGTCAAATCGAGCTGTGCAGTTGGGGCACGAAGAGACGATCACTTCTGCGCCCGCTTCGACTGCCTGATTCAAACGGTAGGCGGATGTTTCCAGCGTAATCTTCGAAGATACTGCGCTGGTGCCCCCACCACCACCACAGCAAAGCGAATGTTCGCGATTGGCCGCCATCTCGACCAATTCAACACCCGGGATCGCACTGATTAACTGGCGTGGTTCTTCGTAAATGCCCTGATGGCGTCCCAGCACACAGGGGTCGTGCCATGTGACGATCTTCTTTTCGCCATTGGTCAATATCCCTTCCAGCTTGGGCAATAATTCGGCAACTTGCCAGACTTCGAAATCGATGGGAATGCCAAATTCTTCTGGGATCGTCGATTTGAACGCCAGATAACAAGATGGACAACTGGTGAGCAGAACCTTGGGCTCGTGCTTCATGATCAGTTCAACGGTTTTCTCAGCGACTTCCCTGGCCGCATCGGTCTGGCCGATCTCATATAGAGGCAAACCGCAACAGGTATCTTCATAGAATATGTCATATTCGAGACCGAGTTTCTTGAGGATCTGAACCCCACCCTGGACCATGGCGTCAATCTTGCGCATAGGAGTGCAACCGGGATAAAAGATCACTTCGGCCTTCTTGATCTCATGAGCATCTGCCGACTTAGGTGGTCCATAGGGGTTGAGATGTTCGAGCGTAGTATCTGTCAATCGTTGATGACCAGGCAAAACGTGTCCTTTCTCGACCAGATCGTGACGAAAGGCCATAAAAATATCGTGCAATTTCACTTCTACCGGGCAGTGCGTTTCACAATTCGAGCACAGCGTACATTCGTAAACATGTTCGAGAAATTGCTCGGTGATCTCGACCTCTTCATTCATGGTCGCTCGGGCCAAGCGTACCCGGCCGCGGGCGTATTGGGTATCCCAGCCATCGGTAAAGGGGTAGGTTGGGCAAACGTGCTCGACGCCAGCCCATTCCCAGATGCGGCAGAAACCGCAGCGTACGCAGTCGTGGATTTCCTTGCGAAGTGCTTCAAGCTTAGTCATATTTCATCACGCATCCTTTACAGCCCAACCACACCAGGGTTGCAGATGTTGTTCGGATCAAGCAGTTTCTTGATGGCCACGGCGGTTTTCCAATAACCAGTTTCGCCCAGGTGTTCCTGAATGTAAGGCCCCCATTGATGGCCCTTGGTGTAGCAGGCACCGCCAATCTCAAAAGCCTTGTGCATCATCTCATCGATGCAGGCGCGCGCCTTTAATCGTCCCTCTTCATCGCCATCGTGATAGAAGACCAGGCTGACGTGTTCCGAGCAGGTGGCCTCTGGGAAGTACTGGTGGTGGAAGATTTCGATTTCGTATTTATCGACCAGCTCTTGCATTGCCTTGGTGCCTTCCTCCAGCTTGTCGAAGGGCAGGAAGTAGACTGCACATGCAGCCAGGCCGTCCTTGAACTCCTCACCAGTATTGAACCAGCGATATTTGAAGAAATTTGTAGGTCCGTCTGGCCCTTCATATTTTAGCGAGGGATACTGGCCAACGATTGACCGAATCATTTCAACCTGCTCGTCTACAATTTTTGCGTGGCCCTCGACATTGACATCCAAGATAATGAAGCCAGGCTCGATTACGGGCACGCCAATGAAGCAGACCAGGCCCTGGTGGATGATCTCGCGCAATGCTTTGACAACATCGCCCAATTCGGTGCCAATCCAGCGTTCTAGGAACACCTTTTCGGGGTAGCGGTAGATGCGCAATGTGGCCTCCGTGATGAAGCCGTAAGCGCCTTCGGAGCCGATGAACAGTCCGGTGAGATCGGGACCTAAAGCATAGCGGAAAAACGTATCGGAATTAGGGTTGGCCCCTGTGCCGGTCTCGATGATGTCGCCGGTGGGTAGAACCACTTTGACCCCCAGGGTTTGGTCTCCCTGGCTGACGTAGCGCACGTTGCCCCAGCCAACGCCTGGCCGGGAAACATTGCCGGCCACGGTTCCAGAAAGTGCACCCGAGGGGACGATGCCCAGTTTCCACCCCGCATCTTCAAGGTCATCAGCCAGTTTTCCGAAGGTGATGCCGCCCTCAACCGTCACTGTGCCAGCGTCTTCATCGATTTCGATGATCTTGTCCATGCGCAGGGTTTCCAGCAGAATACCTCCATCAGAGAGGCAGCCGCCTTCTTGCGCAGAACCACCGCCGCGTGGTGAAACGGGGATCTTGAACTCGTTGGCAATTTTGAATACTTCGGCGACTTCCTCTGTTGTGCCAGGCCGAACGACAATTGCCGGTACTCGAGGTGCTTCAGAGCCGAAATCCTGGCTGTACGCCAGGGTCAGGAATTTTTCCTTGGTCACATACTTGGCACCGAGCACTTCGACTAACCGGTCGTGGATCACTTGTAAATCCATAATTCCTCCAGAACTTATTCAGCGAACAATATTTTATGAATTCCCTTTACCATTTTCTGCGGATCGTCGGCTTGCCACACCCGCCGCCCAAAGGCTACTCCAGATGCGCCAGCATCGACAATTTCTTGTACCATCTTGAAGGTGCCGCCGTCGCCATTCTCAGAACTTGGGCCACCGGCGACGAGTGCGGGGATGGGAGATGCAGTGAGAACTTGTTTGAAGGCTTCGATTTCACCACAGTAACTGGTCTTTAATATATCAGCCCCCATTTCATAGCCGATGCGTGAGGCATGAGCGATGGCTTCAGCGTCATAGAATTTATCCCCAGCCGGGATCATCTCAGCCACCACGGGAAGCTGATATTTGAAACAACTCTCAGCCAATTCTCCCAAGAACCTCATAGTTCGAACTTCGCGGCCTTGCCCAAAGAAGATCGATACCGCCACAGCATCCGCATCGAGGCGCAATGCGGTTTCTACTGTAGCAATGGGCGTCTCTTGAGTAGCTTCTTTTGAAAGCCCCATTGCGATGCTAACGCGGCAGATCACCCCTGTAGTGGGCGATAGCAGGTGTTCCACTGATTTGGTAAAACCTGGCGTCATCAATAAAGCAGTAGCCCCTCCATCCAGAACACACTTGACGATATCTGTGGGGTGATCGATCCCCTGAACCGGGCCAAGCCAGGGTCCATGATCCAGCGCGATCAACAAACATCGTTTTTGATGACCTTTGAGTATGCGTTTTAATCTTCTCATTTTGATTGCGTCTCCTTTTGTCGAGCCTAGGCAATAGATGAGTGCTTAAAAACTCATCCCTGAGCTTGCTTATGTGCAAACTCGGCAAAAGCGCGATATCGTTGGTAGCCTGCGTCATAGCAGGTGGATAATTCTGATCGTGGTGTAATGACTTCCGCTTCAGGGAATGTGTTTGTCAGGGCCTCTTCAAATGAACCGCGCCCCAAATTTTCCTGACAAAGTGCGAATAAAACTCGAGTAACTGTCTCTTTTCCTGCAAATCGAAAGACATTCAATTGACAAACATCGGCGTGAATTTGAGGCCAGCCTTCTGTTGTGGAACCACCACCAGAGAGCGCAATTTCACGGATCGGGGCTCCGAGCTCGCTAAATAGGTCCAGGAAATGCCGCAGGCTGTAGGCGACACCTTCCATTACCGCGCGCACAATGGTTTGTGGATTGTGATTCAGGCGCAGGCCGAAAAATCCACCGCGTATGTCGTCATTCCAATAAGGGTTTCGTTCTCCCGCAAGATAGGGGATAAACGTCAGGCCATTTGCGCCCGGTTCTATCTCAAGGGCTTGATGAACGACCTTGTCAAATTCTGTTCCATGACCAAATTGATCAACTGCCCAGGTGAGGCTCATGCCAGTGGTAGTGGAAACCCCTCCCAGCATGGGGTAGGGGCCGAAGGGGTAGACATGTAGGCGGTTATCAGGATCAGAATAGTGTTTCTCAACCGGCGCGAAAACCATGGATGAACTTCCCAGGGAGCAGGTCACCCGCCCAGGTACCGGTGGCGCGCCCCCATACAGTGCGGCTGAATCTCCCATCCCAATGACTACCCTGGCTGATGGGTTGATACGCAACTCGTGAGCGATCTCTGGGAGCAGTTGACCCCCATTTGCTGAAGCAGGTAGAATTTGGGGCAACACATGGGGGGAAAGATCCACCAATTTCAGACGATCTGGGACAAGTTCCCCGTCTTTCCAGTTTAGAAATCCGGCTCCACCTGGCTCTGTAATATCCGTGAAAATTTCACCTGTCAATCGGAAACGCAGGTAATCTTTGGGCCATAAAATTTTATGCACTTGTTCAATCACACTGGGAGAATTTCGTTTTAGCCAGAGCAGTTTTGGAAGGGTATAGGCGCTGTTGAGTTCGTATGGTGGGGCTCCAAGTTTATCGACGAGTTCGGCTGTTTCTGCTGTAGCCCGACGATCCAACCAGAGGATCGTTGGTGGTATCACCTGGTAATTCTTATCAAGCAAGACCGCGCTGTGCATTTGGCCTGTGAAAGACAGCGCCTCGATATTTCCCAGGTTGAACTCTTGTCCTTGGAGATCTGCAATCGCGCCCTTTAAAGCCTGCCACCATACCTCAGGATCGATTTCAGCCCACCCGGGATTTTCGGAATGGTACGAATAGCGCTGTTCAACCGAGCCTAATACCTTACCATCTCTGCTGTATAGTACCGCTTTGAGAGCTGATGTACCTACGTCGATGGTGAGGATGTTGGGATGTGTAGTGAATGCTGGCTTCATAAGAAAATATAAAACAGGGTGTTAGTACTGAAAGAGCAGAAATCAGCCAAATTATCTGTTGTTATAACAATATGACGTCATAATAATAATAAGTCAAATGAGGGCATTTGTCAACAACGACACATGCAGAAATACAATTTTTGGTAAAAAAGTATTGGTCAACAGTAGCTGGAACAAATGCTAGGACAGACCAATATCACGAATAAGGACGAATGGTTCGAATTGCAGGTTTTTTGAGAGGAATTAATTAATCATTCGTGTCATTGGTGTCATTCGCAGAAATTCGTGAATAACGATGTGTTTGAACTACTCTTGACTATTACCTATTGGTGAAAATAGCTCAGGAACATCCTGTTGCCGGCTTGAGTGTCCAGCACTGAAGCTGGGTGTGCAAAGCCAGGAGATCAGTCCGTAAATCTCGTTTATGAGGCACCCATCCTGAGGCAAGTTCGACGAAAGGGGTGCTGATTTCTTCGGCAATGGCGGGTTTTTCGGGACCAGGCAGCCATTTGACCTCATCTGGCAGGGATGAATTCATCGTATACACTAGTGTACTCGCAATACCTCTCAGAAGCGCGCCAGGCCCTATGGTGATACCGTTGACTATGAGGCTGGATGGAAGATGACCGGTTCGGTCAATATATTCGGCTGCGTCACGGGCAAAAGCAATCCCAACTTCGAGATTTGTTATCACTGTATCATCTAGCACTGGAGAGAAAGATGTAGGCCCAAGGACAGTTCGTAATGGCAAATATTTGGGCTTATTCTTTCCAACGATTTTTAGGAGGGCGCGCGAGAGAAGATCCAATTTTTGCGCCGGGGAGGCAAGAGGATCATCAACGCTCAGCGAGCCATCACGAATAACCGCCTGTGCAATTTCTGGTATGCGATCCCAGGGAATAGTTTGGTTTTCAAGAGCAAACTTTTGGTTTAATGCCCGGAAGGGAAGGATTTGCACTCCTGGCAGGTCGCGCACCGCCATTGTCATGCGGTGCAAATTGCGCATACCAATTTTGTAGCCCTCATCCGAACGTCTTTGACCAGCTAACCATTTTTCTGGGGGTGTGGTCATGCCGTCTTTGAAATTGATCTCATCCCAATAATCGAAATACCTGAAACGTGTGGGGTGGGCGGCGCGAATTCCCATGCAAACCAGGCCTTGTTTTTGGCGCTGTTTTACTTCCTCCAGAAGTTTGGATAATGACTTTTCAAATACTGCATCATCACAATAGGCATCTTCCACCCCATCCAGCCAAGTTGAATCGTCGTAGCAAAGTTGACCGGCAAACCAGGATGCCCCTGTCTGGCCAGATTTCACAAAGGAATACACATGAGATGGGATCCCCATTTTGCGCGCGGCTGCAGCGATCTGTGGTCCCCAACTGTACCCTGAGGTCGCCCAAGAGGATGGGAATTGCCCGAAAATCCGCTCGAGGTCTACAACACCGTCTTGCTCGCGTTTAATGAACTCAGCAACTCCCCCGGCCCAATCTTTGTCTTCCAAGTATTCTGCGACATTTGGATGGTAGGAATGGAGATTGGTGTGCATCCCAACATCGTGCAGACCAACGGCACTGATCACATCTCTGCGCCCGCGCTTCTCCCAAAGGCGTGCTTTCTCCGCAACAACCAGCATCGAGCAGATGATGCCTTCATCTGCCAAAATTTGGGCGATGTCGAGAGCGACATCATCGGTATCGATATTTATGGGGTCTTCTACATCAAAACAAATATAAACATACATGATCTTCGATCACCTCAACGAGAAAAGGTATTGTCGGCTGATGATTTTTCCCGCCCTAAACCTTAGAACACTGCCTTAGAAATATGTTCTTGAGATCGCCCAATCGCGATGTGACCAGGGCGGAAGGACATTGCATCGATAAGCGTATCTGTTGGTGCTTTAGATTTTGCCCCTGTATTGACCTCAGCGTTTGACGTTATCGGTTATACCGAAAATTAAATTTATAGCGATCTCCGCGCCCGATGATTTGTGAGATTTCAATCAATGATCCGGTAGAGGAGTAAACCAGACTCTCTACGGACAATAGCGGATCATTCAATTCAACATCGAGTAATCTGGTGCGAAATTCATCCGCCGAGATCGCGCCGATAGTGCGATCGACATCGGCGATGATCAGGCCATCATGTTCCAGGATAGCCCAAAGGGAACCGGTTTCCTCGAAACGTTCCACGGACAGTTCAATCTCGGGCGGCAGGTTCAAATAGGAAATGGTGAGGGCGATGATCAGATCATCGGCCATTCGTAACCGCTCGACATAGCAAATTTGTTGGCCGCTGGGAATTTCGAACCTTTCGGCGATAAACTCCGGTGCTGGTTCCTGCCTGAGAGCAAGCAGTTTCGATTTGGGTTCCATTCCCCAAGACGCGGTTTCTTCTGTAAAACTGCTTAATTGCATCGCACCTCTTCGAATCCCTGATGGGGCTACATAAGTTCCTAATCCTTGCTTGCGGATCAGGTAGCCTCCTTTCTCGAGTTCTTGGAGGGCACGGCGTACGGTGATGCGGCTCACACTGTAGCTCTTGATCAACTCTTGCTCTGTAGGAATCGTATCTCCAGGTTTAAGCTGACCCTTGCGAATAGAATGCAGAATGGCTTCGCTGATTTGATGATAAAGAGGGATAGGTGAATTTCGATCTAAAATGGTGGGCCTCCTAACCAAATAATTCCTGGTACAGGATTCATGATGGTAATGCGATCTAGTATGGTCTCTGGGGGATCATCACGGCAATTCCTTGAGAACCATCCTTGACGTTGTATTGTATGGTTGTTATGTTGTTATAATGAGTATTATTTTATCCTATTATATGGATTTATAACGATATCGTCAACATTCTCAGAATATTTTTTGGGGTTACTATCTACATACGGATTCTTGCTTGGTAAGTCAATAGGGTTAGCTTACGCAGTTCGGCGAGGATACAGCTGGGAATAGGGGGCGGGGGCGAAGCCCCACCCCCTATTCCCAGCAATCCAAACTTCAAGTGAGTAACTCCTGAGGGTTCCACTTTGTTCAAATCCAGAAATTGTGGGGCCAAGCGTGTTTTTTCAATTCAACCAGATCTTCTTCTGATAAGGGGCCTTTGTCAGGTGCGGCGATATTGGCCAAAATATGCTCGGATTTTCTCATACCGCAGATTGCGGTACTCACATGGGGTGTGCTCAAGCAAAACCGTAGCGCCACTTCTGCCAGAATGTCGCTCTCTTGCCTAAGCAAAAATTCGAGTGCTTTACCACGCTCCCAAATTTCCTGTTTGCGCTCCCCGCGAAAATAGTGGTCCAAAAAGCCGCCTTCTTCGAATTTTGTGCTCGGTGTAATCTTCCCGGTCAGTGCGCCTTCATCGAGAGGTGAACGGGCGATGAGCCCGACGTTATGTGCCTCGACCAATGGGAAGAGATATTCGCGCGCTGCTTGCTCATAGATGTTGTAAGTCGCTTGCAAGACATCGATCAACCCGCTGGCAACGGCCTCTTCGCCATAAACGCCCCCCATAGGGTAGTTTAACGATATTCCGAATGCACCAACTTTGCCGGATTGTTTCAATGTGGTCGCGGCTTCTTTCCATTCATCGTCATCGGCCCATTCATCGCGCCAGACGTGGAACTGCTGCAAATCAATGCGTTCCAGCCCCAATCGGTTCAGGCTGGTTTCAGTACACTCGATGATCCACTCTTTGGGAAAAGCTTCTTCCATCGGCAGACCTTCGGGCGCTGGCCAGATGTAATTCTTTGGTGGGATCTTGGTGGCCACATATATGCGTTCATCTCGTTCCCTAACAACTTTACCGACCAGGATTTCACTCCGACCGTCGCCGTAGTTGAAGGCCGTATCTATAAAGTTCACGCCGTGATCCAGAGAAAGTCTCAATGAGTGTAGTGAGCCTTCATCTTCTGATCCTTTCCACCAATCCCCCCCGATGCTCCAGGCGCCAAATCCTATCTCCGAAACTTTATAGCCGGTTTTTCCAAGTATTCTGTATTTCATATCTTTTTCCTTTAGTATTTGCCGATTTCCTGCACAAGATCTTGTGCATACTCGTAAGTTTTCATTTTTGTACCAGGTGCGATGGAATGGTCACTGTGGAATATGTACCCACCACCTTGCATTGCGAAGCCAACCTTTTCTCGGATCTCATTCTCGAGCGCAGCTAAATCGTTGAATTGGAAGAGACGCGTATCGATATTGCCCATGAAAGCAAGCTGCCCCCCATATTTCGTTTTGAGCTCGAATATATCCATCCCAGCTTTGACTTCCATTGGTTGCAAGCAGTCAACTCCAGCCTCGATCAACATTGGAATGATTGCATTAAAGTTTCCGTCACAGTGATAAACGACTTGCATTCCTAAGCTGTGCGCTGCATCGCAAAGCTTGCTGTGGAGAGGAAAAAGTAGTTCGCGATAGGCGCTTGGTGAAAGAAACGTGCCCGATTTGTAGGCGATATCACCATAGAGCCACAAGCAGTCCCATTCCAAACCCGAAGCGTGCATATCCTCCATGGCATTCAGAATGAGCTTCATGTGGGTCTGATAGATATCAGCCAGCCAGTTTATGTCGGTCACATGCAACATCATGTGTTTGGTAAAACCAAGCATCGGTGTAGTACACTCAAATGATTCGATCACAGATAGAATGCGATATTTTCCGGCATTTTCGATACGTTGGTAGCATGCATGCACCTCATCCCAGTCTAAGCGAGCGCTGCTGTACTCTAGCCTGGGCTTTAATTCCTCCCATTGCTGGTTCGATTTGATAACATGGTCGAGATGTTGGGGTGGTGTTTGATGGGTTTTAAACTCACGCAGCGTAGCTCCCCAACCATCGGTGAAGACGCGAGTATCATCATTTTCTTCCAACGTTTGTTCTGGAAGTTGGAATGATTGATCGAACCAGTACATTCCGGCATCCAATGGGAAATGCTCGGCCGCAGATATATTATCAGGCATTCCCTGTTGGCGAAACTCTTCCTCAGTTTGCCACCAAAAGGATTCGTAAATCCCAACACGGTCGACCGGTTGATGGTTAATGATTCGAGTAATGCGTTCGCGTGGTTGCATATGCTTGTATTCCATTATTTTTGAAAAACGTGGAATGGCCTGTATCGATAAATTTACATCCCCTCATCTCAATCCCTCCTGCTGCTCGTAAGATCGTGATTCCGAGAGCAAACTGATTACGTGATCGGAAAGGCAGAACGCGTTACGCCGTGCGAATTCTTGTAGGGATCCCCAGGAGATGTCCGGATTGATGCTGTGTGGAGACGTTACAGCCATCGCTGAGGTGAGGGTTGCCATTTCCTGCGCTACGGGCAATGGCAACCCAACTACTTCGCCTGCAATTATCCCCGCCAGATATGCATCGCCTGCACCCGCAGTCCCTACAGCTTCAATTTCAAATGCAGGTACGTGTTTGATTGATTGTGTGTCCCAACACCAGCTACCCCCCCCACCTGCAGTAATACACACTTTCATATCCGGATTACGGTTTTTGAGTTCAAGAATAGCTGTCTCAATGATTTCATCCATCTGTCGTTCATCAAGCGAAAGCCCTGCAATAGCCGCGGCCTCATCGGTGTTGATGGAAAGCAAATCTATCATTTCTAGTAAACCCATTTTGCTCGCCTCGCGTATCTCTCCGGATACAAAAGAGGCCGTGCGAAAGAAAGCATATTGTGTGGCTAAAAGGAGAAGTTGTTTCCGGGCAGCAAGGGGAACCTCAGGTGTGCAGAGTGCTATTCCTTGCCCTGCCAATCGCCGAAACTCTGGTATCGCCTGCGCAACAAAGGCTGCGTCCACCTTGTCGCATGCAGAATCGTCCACGGTCAAATTGCCACCGGTTCCATCCGGGTAAAGGAAGCAGAATGAGAACAGAGTGCTCTCCCCCGCAATTGATTCTATGTACCTGATGTCGAGTCCCGCGGAACCCATCTCACTCAATATTCGAGCTCCAGCAGCAGCATCCCCAACCTTTCCTATCAGGATCGTTTCGAAAGAAGGCCCAAGCAAGGCATTGACGTAATGGGAGATGATATGCAATTTGCAATAATCACGGTGAGGGAGAAAGCGCCCTGTCCGGCTTTCCTCTCTTCCGAGTGTATGGTCACCACGTAGTTCAAAAAATGATCCGCTGCCAATCCCGCCTACCCCGATCATTCCCTGGTATCGCCTTTCCCTACAGCTGTCTAGAACGATGCTCATTTGATCTTCTAAATACCTAGATCCCATTCGGAATGCTCGCTGATTGGGTGTTTTGCGGTGTCAATTGTCGCCGTCAACAGTGCATCCGGATGTTCCTGTAGGAGAGTTAACGGGTATTCTGTGCTCAATGGACCAAAGAGAGCCACTCGCAACGCGGTCTGCTTCCATGCGCCAGTATCGCTGAAGACGCGCACTTTTTTTGCTGAAAGGCACTCTTTGACGCCCAGTGTGACGGACATGGGGGGAACGAATTGGTAGGCTGATCCGAAGGTCCGCTGCGCCAAAGCCAAAATGGTATCCAGATTGTTTTCCTGAACCCGGACTGTCGATTGGCGAAGGTCGTCCACTGTGATCTTGCTGAAAGGGTGACGCCGGGCCTGGTTGTAGGCGATGTGGCCATCCTGACCCCAACCACCGTAAGTAATATCAATCGGTGCCTCCCCAACGAGGCGCCTTACTTCTTCGATGTTATCGTTGTGAAGCCAGATGCGGGACCCTTCAGGCGTCGAACGATCGGTGTCAACCGGATCATAAAAATACCTTTCCATAAACGTGCGGAAATTATATGGGTGCGCCCTGGGTAGGGGCTTCGCTTGCCAATCCAGACACTCATCCATATGAAAAACCACGAGATTTTTCAGACTGACTTTTTCTTTGTTTACTATTTCGGTGAAGGGTTTGTACCAGGCACTGGGGCCGCATGGAATGATTGCGCGTGTTTGTTCCCCAGCTTGATTATGAGTTGCAATCTCATCGATGAGTTCACGCGCCATGATCATGCCCATCGCGCTAGAATCTGTACATAACCGAAAATTTACTTTTCGATCTGGATGAGTCTCCAATTGATCGTAGGGAATCTTACACCACTCAAGAAGGGCAGCGGGGTTAATTTCATTCATAACGATCTCCTGTCAAACTCCTTGCGGCAAGCACCTGTGCTCACACGGGATTTGATATGCCGAAATACGTGAACTTAAGAATTCAAGCAGTAAATCATGGGAAGACCAAATATCGACAGGTATGCACGATTGCTCCACGGCTTTTCATGTCTTATCGAAGATGCAGGATCTTGCGGGCATTGCCATTGTAAATTTTTTCCAAAACATCATCAGGAAGTGCAAGGCCGTGAACTCGCCAGCGACCTTGATCTGGTATATCGTCCACTGTGTACGGAAAGTTCTCATCATCTGTTTCAAGAAAGCGATAAAAGATCTGGTAGATGCTCGGACTTGGATCCATATCAGTCCCAAAGAGAATCCGATCCGCATGCTCGATAAGAAAGCGTCGCGCAGAGTAGGGCTGTCGACCAAGCTCTGGAATTCGCGCGCTAATATCAACATAATAATTGGGGCAGCAATTCAACATCTCGCTAACCCATATCAAGTTTTCTGCGTAACATCCCACATGAGCGCCGATGAAAGTCAGCGTTGGAAATCGTAAGACGAGCTTCTTTAGACCTTCCACAATCGAAAGAAACGCCGGAAATGGTGGGCTGGGGAAGTGCCAATCAGGATGTGCCATCAATTCTTCCCAGCGTTCGTTATATTTGTCTAGTGGCTGGAAAAATGCTACCGGATCAGCCACATGAATCAGAACAGGTAAATTTAGCGCTGCCGCTGCTTCCCAGATAGGGTCCAATCGTTCATCGTCAACCTGAACAAGGGTGTCGAGATGATCTCGAACAGTAAGCCCAAAAGGCTTCCAAATCTTCAAGCCTTCGGCACCACGTTTCTGCTGGATTTCCAGTCTGCCCGCCGCCCAATCTGGAAAACGATTGCCCAATTTGCCCCACATCTTCCAGTCTACGCCGCCAAATACCTGAAATCGATCTGGAGCATAGGCTTTAAACTGATCAAGATGGGCATTTAGTGTATCCTCCCCCCAGCCCCCATCCAGGTCAACAAATGTATGAACCCCGGATTGATCAAGAATGTCGATCAGTTCGGACACAGGGCGCTGATCCCAAGTGCGTCCGATTACTGCTCCAAGGTGATTGTGAGCATCGACGACCGGGAAGCGCGGCTGCCCGATTGGTGTAATCACTGTTTCAAGCGTGGGCCGAGGTTGAAAATCTTGCAGTAACATAGTTATTCTTTTTTGGATATCTCCACCACCTCCCGTGGTGAAGTCTGCATGGATGAAGCTAGTAATTCAGTCGATAATAGTTTGGCAAGTCAATCCCAGCCTCAGTAAAGCGCCGGTAGGCGTAATCAACTGCTTCAGAGACCCATGTTTCCTCGTCCAGGATCATGATCTCGCGGTCCTCCATAACAAGTTGGCCATCACAGATCACGGTGAGAACATCGCTAGCGTTGGCCGCATACACCAGGCTGTTTTCGATCTTGTTGATAGGGCGCATATGAGTACCGGTTAGGTCGATGAGCAGCACATCGGCTTTCTTGCCTACTTCCAATGAGCCCACTTCGTCTTCCATCCCCAAGGCTTCGGCTCCGCCCAAAGTTGCCATCCGGAGCGTTTCTTCCGCGGGGAGCACCTGCGGATCCATGGTTGTCACTTTTTGGAGGAACGCCGCAGTTCGCATCGCTTCGAACATGTCCATATTGTCATTAACCGCGCAGCTATCCGTTCCAAGCCCGACAACCACTCCCGCTTCAACCAGTTTGACGATAGGAGCAATCCCATCGGCGACCTTCATATTGCATTCTGGATTGTGGGCTACTTTAGTCCCAGTCTGCTGGAAAATTTCAATATCTTCATCAGAAAGCCAGATACAGTGAGCGCCGAGAACATCGGAGCCGAGGACACCTAAAGAGTGCAGATAGCCAGTGGGCGTCATGTCAAATTCCGTGTTAAATTTCTTCCACTCGTATTCGGATTCTGCAATGTGAATGTGGATGGGCACCTGCAAATCGTCTGCCAACCCGCGGATCTCATTGATTTGTTCTGGGCTGCAGGAATTAGGACATGCCAATCCGTAGCGAAAGGACACCCGTCCAGCCGTCGATTCCTGACAACGTTTGAGAAGATCATGGGACAGCGAAATTTGCATCTCGCTGGGCATCAAAACTTCTGGGGAAATCCATTGATCAGAAAAAGTGAGCGTATGCACCACGCGAATGCCCGCCTGTTCGAAGACATCGACCACGCTAGGGTGCGTGGCCCACTCCATATTTAGGATTGTGGTAATTCCGGCGCGAATCGCATCCACGCAACCGAGCCGTGATGCATGCTGCTGCAGGTCATAAACTCCAACGAGATAATCCTGAACTGCGACCTTGATACGCGGAACGGAAACAAGCTCAACCCAATCTACCAGAGCCAGGTCGTCGCGGGTTCCCTTATGGAAATTTTGCAAGAAATGATGATGTGTATCCACAAACCCTGGGATGATGGCGTTGTGATGCGCATCGATTTCCTTCGTTGCCTGAAATCGGCCAATGATCTCTTCATCAGATCCAACTCCAACGATGCGATTGCCCTTGATCGCAAGTGTACCGCCCTCAATTACAGGTTGGCCTGGGTCCATTGTCACGACCAAGCCTTTGCGCAAGAGAAGGTCAGCATTCTTCATTTATCTTCCACCTTTCTGAATACTTGGTACAAATTAGGTTGACCAACAAGGCCAATTCTATACGAATCACCTGCTTTTGGCTCTAGATCTACCATAGGAATTGAACTCGATACAGTGACTGGACTCTTGAAAGGTTAATTGTTATAATGTTATAACCTTATATCAAGATCAGTATAAAATGGAATCGGTTTACTGTCAACACACGGCCTATCTTTTGATAGGTCTTTAGCTAGATCGAAAACTCAATTCGAACTCAGGAGCAAACTATGAGCAAAGACTCGACTTTACTAAAACAACTTAAAGCCAATCTCCTGGATCAGGACCGGGATGCGGCGGAGGCGACTGCCCGCGAGATCATCGCCAGCGAAATCGATGTACTCGAGGCGATCGATGTCGCTTCTGATACGATCACCCAAATTGGCGAACGATTTCAGTGTGGCGAATTATTCCTTCCCCAACTAATGCTTGCGGGAGAGGCGATGAAAGCGTGTATGGAAGTGCTCTCACAACATCTTGGATCCGAGCATAAAGCGGAATCTAAAGGCAAAGTAGTGATTTGCGCGGTTTCAGGTGATATCCACGATATTGGCAAGAACCTCGTCTCGAGCATGTTGAGTGTGAATGGTTACGAAGTTGTCGATATCGGCGTGAATGTCGCGCCTATGGAGATTGCTGATACTGCTCAGAAGGAAAAGGCCAAGTTCATCGCCCTATCTTCGCTAATGACCACCTCGATGCCCTACCAGCAAGATGTGTTGGATCTGCTTATGGAACTTGGGGTGCGTGAAGAATTCTATGTCATTGTTGGTGGTGGACCGGTGACACCGAAGTTCGCACGCGATATTGGCGCGGATGGTTGGGGATTGAGCGCGGTATCTGCCGTTCAAGTTTGTGATGACCTTAATAAATCACACCCGCAACCCTCATCTGGAAATCTTGTCATTAAAGAATAGGAGATCAGCACATGTCAATCGACCGCGTTAGATTATTGGATGTTCTTGAAAAAGCCCATCGGGGCCCGCTGGTCAAGCAATTCGACTGGGATACGAACGTGATCCCGAACACCATTGCTGGTAAGCTTGCCAAGTTTGAGTTGAATAAAACGTGCGATCCCGCCAATCCGATCAACCAAGACCTTGATTTGGCTGATCGATTTTATCAAGCGGGTTTCGAAGTCGCCGAAGAAGTCGGGATGCTTTGTACTGACACAGAACGCGCCATCCGATTCAGCCGAGCTGAACTTCAGGCGGGCCTGGATGCTTCCCCAGACACGTTCACGCTTGGTGAGGGCAATGAGATCGCCACGTTCCAGCACCGAGAGGTTAGTGATCCCGCCGCGCCAATTTGGGTTTCACCGCTCAGTATTGCCATCAGCGAGGATATCTTCGTCCAACTGGTCGAAGGGATTGCGCGTCTGGAAGTTGTTGATGTATTAGAAGGTCCATCTCTGGAAACTGTCTGGGGGGCTCCTTTACGGGCTGGCTCCCCCTACGAATTGCTAGCAGGTAAGCTGCAAGCGGATTATTTTTACGAAGCCATCAGAAGCGCAGGGCGAGAGGGGATCGGCCTATATGCGGTGGGTACGGCCCCAACACATTATGGTGTGCTCGGTGGCTATGGAATTCCAGGTGGGTACAAACCGGAACGAGATATAGTGCTCTGTCTATCTCCCGTAGAGATCAAGACCACGTATGAAAATCTATTTAAACTTGCCCAAACTTATAACTGTAACGGCACATCGTATGGTGGTTCCTGGTCGATGATTGGTGGTTACGCAGGAGGCCCCGAAGGATCGGTGGTATCGTGCATTGCCGCGACGATCATGCTTTACAATGTTTATCAATGCAGCAACGGAGCCAGCTTCCCTTATGACCTGCACACGATGGGCAACACCGATCGCAAGAGTTTATGGGCGTTGAGTACCGTTTTCCAGGCGTTGAGCCGCAACACTCATCTTTGCACGAATTCAGTTCTCAATCAAACTGCGGGTCCGGCCACAGAGATGTTGCTCTATGAATCTGCTGTGGGGATGATGCTATTAAGCGTTTGCGGGGCGTCTTCCTGCACGGGGACGCGTACGGCGGGTGGAAGATATACCAACTTCCTAACTCCCCTGGAGATCAAATTCGCTGGCGAGGTGTTCAAACAAACCTCAGGGCTGAGTCTGGAAAAGGCCAACGAGATTTCCAACGCTCTAATCCCAAACTATGAAGAGATGATTGGAAAACCACCAAAGGGAAAGAGTTTCAAAGAGTGTTATGATGTCGAGAGTTTGGCTCCCAGCGATGAGTGGCAAAGCATGTATGATCGCGTGAAAAACACTTGTGTTGATGCTGGTATGCCACTGAAATAGCATTACACCATACTTCTAAAGAGTTCGAAAAAAAGGCTTCCCACAGCGTTTTGTGCTGTGGGAAGCCTTTTTTTGAAAAACGGTTACACTTTCAGAAAGTGCAGTCTCAGCGGACTTGTTTCCATTCATCGATGAAAATATCGAGATTGCGCCATGTTAGGGGTGAATCAACCGTTATATTATCGATGGGCGATAGGATCAGCCCGCGAGGACCCAGCGTTGATACTGCCGTACGCACTGCATCACGGATTTCATCCTCAGAACCTAATTCTACAGTCACCGCTCCTGACACGCCTCCCCAGAGTGTCATCTTTTCATCTACCACAGATTTAAGATAAGGCATGTCAGTATGCGTCCCCTGGACGGGATCTATGCCAATGAGCACATCGACGCCTGCCTCAAGGTATAGCTCTAGTAAAGGTTGCGTGCCGCTGGTGCAGATATAGCCGAATCTGGCACCCCGCTCATGCGCCAGATCGATCTCTCGCTTGAGGCGCGGCAAAACCGCCTGGCGGTAAAAATCGGGCATGACAAAATCGACGCCTTCATACCAGGCCCGGCGGATGTACAAATCTACCGGAGCCGACAATACGAGCTCCATGCGCTGCAAATTCCAGGTGTGGATCATCTCCAAGATTTGCTCGACGAAGGCGGGTCGATCCATGGTTGCCATCATCAACTCGTTAATTCCACAGAGCCAGTTGGCCATATCCATGCCCACGCCCCAGCCTCCGGCTAATAGAGCGCCATGCTTGCCCACAAACTCATGAGCACGGTTGGCTTCTTCTCGGTAGGCGATCTTGTCCTCGTCATTTGGCGGCGTGAGCATATACTGTAAAGCTTCTAATTCACTTTCCTGGCTGACCAGAGGTTTGAGCATGCGCGGGATCTGAAAGTCATCGATAAAGGGGATGCGCTCGCCGTGTGTCCAATCGTCGGATATCTCCACTGCCGTTGATAGTACGCCTGCAGGGGTGCTGTATTCTTTGTGCAGAATGGTCCTTCCATTTTTGCCGTTTTCCGCCCACTCCTTTTTCTTCACCGCAGGATTGGGGCGCACTGGTAGCCCTCGTAAGTCGGGGTGATCTGGACGCAATGGCCGCCCCACTGAGGGAATGAAAAGCATGGAATCTAAGCCCATCTCGAGTTCGGCTTTACTCAAAGCGAACATATCTTCATCGAGTCTTTTTCGCAATGCGCTGAAACTCATGAAGCAACAGGGAAGATAATCGACATCTTCGAAATTCAGTGTGCGGAGAATGCGTTCCCGGGAGGTTAATGAGGTCATAGGGCTATCCTTTAATCTGTCTACGGCACGCAAATTATGTCATCTTCAGATGGAAAAGTGTTTGAACTGCGGTAAGTGTGGCTGGTTTTGGGCAAACATCTCGTTGACCATGGCTTTGATCTCAGCTAATGACAACACAGCTGCGGTGAGCGGGTCGTAGGCAATGGCATGGTAGATTAATTCGGGATCACTGGTCAGCGCGCCTTCGACGGCCATTTCCTCGCTCATGACTGTGATGTGGTTCAGTGCAAGTAAATGAGGTGGCAGATCGCCCACATGGATGGGGTGAAAGCCGGCTTTATCGACATAAACCGGCACCTCCACGCAGGCATTTTCTGGCAAATTCGTAATAACGCTGGTATTCGGCACATTGCCGTTGAAGACGAAGCCCTCACCGCCCTGGAGTGCATTGATTATGAAGGCCGCGTATTCTTGCAAGAGCCACTCGTTATCTTGATCCTGGAAATTTTCCGCGTTGATGAAGGTTCTCATTTCGTCCCGCCAGGTATCCTCGCGGGCAATATATTCATCCAGGATGTAGGCGTACACTCCGGGGTTCCATCCTGTGCCATGGGTGCAGAATTTCTCGATCAGGTCTGGCCGCTTGCGGAACCACCAGTTGTACTCCGAATTATGGCCACTGGACTCGGTTACATAATGGCCAAGATGGAGATACATCTCATTGCGCACGATCTCTTCTTGGTAGATTTCTGGCTTTTCTGTGATCGCCTTGTGGATCAGCGGGTACGCGTCTACTCCATTCCACTTGAAATCCAGGTACCAGGCCTGGTGGTTGATTCCCGCACATCTGTACGAGATCTCATCTGTCGGCGCGCCGATCCAGCCGGCGAGCATTTCCGCCGTCCCTTGCACAGAATGGCAGAGTCCGGTAACGGTGATGAAGGTTTCGCGCTGCAAGGCGCGACACAACATGGCCATTGGATTGGTGTAGTTGAGCATCACCGCCTCGGGGCAATGGTGCTCCATATCCCTGGCGATCTCCAGCATCACCGGGATGGTGCGCAGGGCGCGAAAAATGCCCGCTGCGCCGCGCGTATCTCCGATGTTGATATCTACGCCATATTTCTTTGGAATCCTGATATCGTGCTGCCAGACATCCGTTGTGCCAGCCAGTATCGTTACAACAACGATATCGGCACCCTTCAGGGCTTTCACTCGATCTTGCGTTACTTCGATAGTTGCGTGATGGTTCCCCACGGCAACATATTTCTCGACCATCTGCCACGACCAATCCAACCTTTCGGCATCAATATCCATTAGACAGAAGGTAGCGTCCTGCAATAAGGGAAACGTTAAGACATCTCGCACAAACC
Source organism: uncultured Anaerolineales bacterium (assembly GCA_964438295.1). Lineage (GTDB taxonomy): Bacteria > Chloroflexota > Anaerolineae > Anaerolineales > UBA11858 > NIOZ-UU35. The sequence continues at coordinate 15,281 of CAYTKR010000026.1, read as the reverse complement.
GACGAGTAAATTCCATACTGCCGGCGCCAATAAAACTGATCTTCGTCATTGTATTCCTCGTTTTAGAAGTATCTAGAGAGCTCGAATTTCGATGAGAAATTGGCGGGAATTTGGGGCGGTGGAAAAGCCACCGCCCCATATTCCTGAAATACCCCGCTTCAATTGCTTACTATTCATCAAGTTCGATTACCGATGTCAGATGCAGCGGTTTATCTGGGTCAAGACCACGACTGATCGAACGTTCGAAAGCTAGGATCTGGCCCACTGGCATGTAAAGGATATTGCTCGCGACCTCATCGAGATTGGCGTCGAATGATACATCTGCATCTTGATTGCTCATCACCAACACTCTTGCACCTCTATTGCGCATCTCGTCGAGCACCTTCAGTTCTGACGCCTTGTTTGATGGTGACACCAGACCGATCATCAGGGTGCTTTCCGTGACCATCGACATTGGCCCATGCCGGAATTCCATGAAGTGGAAAGGCTCACTATGGCTTAGGCTCATTTCTTTCATCTTCAAACTTAATTCGCAGGCCAACCCATAACGGGGTCCCGAACCGAGAAAATAGAATCGGTCGATGTCCGCATCTCGGCCGTGTTTTTCTGCCAAATCCTTACTGTTCGAGAGAATCCTTCTGCCGATGGCTGGTAGCCTGTCGAGGGAATCCAGTAAGTCTTCCCGCTCACCCCATAGCGATGACAGGTAAATATTCGCCAGATAGAGGGTCGAGAAGGCGCGCGTTTGGGCAATCGATTGCTCCTGACCTGATAGAAGGACAATGTTCATCATCCCCATCGATGCCATTGGAGCATCAGGATAACAGGAGATCGTTAAGAGATCACCACTGCCAGACTCAAGGAATCGTTGACAGGCACTGACCGTTTCTGTTGTGAGACCGGAACGGCTGACTGCGATGAGCAACGAGCGCCGATTCGCAAAATAGGTTGGGTGTGAGAACCAGGCCTCGGAAGCCGGCACCCCACGCGCTGGAATGCCAGATAGTTGTTCGACCAGAACGGCCGCAGAGAGGGCAAGATAATAAGATGACCCGCATCCAGTAATAACCACCTGATCATAACTCCACGTATCCCATATTTCCTTTAAATCATTTATTTTTGCGTTTAGCGTAGATAATGCGGATTCCCAAGATTCAGGTTGTGAAAATATTTCCTCATATGTATGTTTTCCAAGTTCCATTTTATGATTTTGCTCCTATAATTTTTTTGCTTGTGGAAATTCTGCCTTTTGATTTCATAGCCCGGTGAAACCTGTACGCGAATGCCTTCATATTCAGTCGTGCGGTGGGTTTGTCAATTTGTCAATATCCCAGAAACTCATCGATCTCTTTTCTGGCGATCTCGACCGCACGTCGTGGTTTGTCGAGATTTCCGTGGACCGTGTACACATCCCGTACAATGAACTCGATTCCCACATCCCGGGTTGCCTTCAAAGTTTTGCGAATATGGTTTGCCCAGGCAGTTTCGTCGAGATGGATATCGACTCCTAAGAGATTGGGATCTGGTTTGCGGGAGTAGATAATATCGCTGCCCCTCAATGCTTCCCCCATGAATTCTTCGTTGGCCCACTTAGAGATAGAGATCTTTTTCAGGTGGGGTAAAGATTGCAGATCATCCCAGAATGGATCGGCAGGCTCACAACAACCATAATATAAAAATCCCATCGGCTCACAGATATCGCGGTAATAGGGGAAGCAGAATTCATGGAACATCGCTGGTGATATTCCCACTGACTCCTGGCTGTTTGCTGCCCCCCACATATCGCATAGCCTGATCGAATCCTGTTCGAAATCATCACCTGGAAGATTATGGGTGAAATTGAAGCTGGACCCAAAGCTCTCATGGTTGCCATTGTTGAGGCACAGTAACCCTTCTTCCTCAGCCCAACGCATTACATGCAAGCATCCGTCCCGCAAATATGCCATGAGTAGATGTAATTCTTGCGGAGCATCGTACATTGCCAGGTAGAATGATTCCATACCCATCAGTTCGATCACACTGTAGGTAAGCATGGTTTCTCCATAGATCCCGCTGCAGATCTCCACGGGGAGAATGTCTCCCAAGAGATCATCCATAAAAGCCTTCCACAGCATCGTCTGCTCTCGGTCTACCGAACAGCGGGGAGATTGGAGTAGATGAATAGCTGCTTCGAAATTCTTCAAAGGGTGGATGAATTCGAACCCCGTAGGAATTCCCTGGTTGTCTTTGACTACCTGTTTTTCAATATCGATGCCGAAATGATCGATTTCGACCAACCATTCGATCCTGAAAGTGTTGGGCATCACCTTGTCATCATCGATCAACTCATGGTTTCGGATATTTCGCAGAAGCTGGCCCTCTATTGCTCGTCCAGCAGAAGTTGTACATCGAAATATATGTTCGGGCATGAAATCGCGATCGAAAGTGATCGTTTCAACGATCACAGGAGGACGTGCACCCGGCCCATGGTCATTGAGCGTCAACCACATATGCCGGCGTTCTTCCATAATCGGTAAGTTTGCCAATTCCGCTTGTTTGCTTGCTAACTCTCTCAGGTACTTTCGCTCAGATTTAAGGATATCCCATCCATTCTTTAGAAGACTGGAGGAGTGATCATTGAGATCCATCGGGCGCCCTCGGACTCTGATGCGTTAGAAAGCCAAACCAGTTGCACGCCTTCGAAGTAGATACTATCGCCGGCATTGACGATATACGTTTCGTGAACCAACCCAATTTCAAGGCTCCCATCTAAAACATAGACGCATTCCTCTGTAGGTTCACGCAATGGCGTTCTGGCAATATTCTCCCTTCCAGGTTTGATATCACCAATAAACACTTCCATTTTGCGGGTTAGGTCTGGTACCAAAAGCTCATACACGAGTCCAGAGTTAGAGAATTTTAACTGCGTGCGAGAATCCTTTCTCACGACTGGTGTTTGGTCGATGTTTTCTGCCAAAAAATGCATTAGAGAAACCCCAAGCCCGGCGGCGATTTTTCGAAGTGAGCCAATGGATGTGCTTGTGATCCCACGTTCGACCTGGCTCAAAAAAGACGCGGTCAATTCGGTTTTTTCAGCGAGTTGCCGTAGGCTAAAGCCTAACTCCTGGCGTCGCTTTCTAATTTTCAAACCAATTTCAAGGTCTTGATTTCGGTTACTGCTCTGCCTGGTTTTCAAATTTCAGTCCTTTCAATTGATATCCCTAGATGCTTCAATTTCTTGGATGTAGGAATACCGCTGGAGTCCCAGCCTCTCAATTGATAATATCGGTCCAGCAAAGGTTGCAATTTAATCACTGGTCCTGTAGATTCAGGTTCCATGTATGATTCACTCCCTGTACCTCTTATGGAACTTTGAAATATTGGGAGTGGCTCGTTTGTGAAGCGTTCGGGTAGTTGATCATCCCTGCGATCCATGCCATGGCGGACATTGTACATTCTTTCGAGATTGACGATCCTTTCTCCAATCTTGAGAAGACTCTCCGAAGTACACTTTAAGCCTAAGGCGTTCAATCCTTCAGCTAAATCTTCTACTAGCAGGGCATACATCTCTGTGGTGCTAAATTTACAGATTCCAACTGAATCAGTAATGGCGCAAAAATGTTCATTGTAGACGACCAGATCGGGTTTGTAGGTATCTTCAGTAAACGACATCACACCTTCAACGATCTCCTCTGGGAAGATCCTGCGCGCTGTCTCCCAGTCTGCGATTGCATCGAGAGTAGGTAGCGCATAGAGATGGTCGGCGCCACGGTTGCTTGTACTGTGACCCAAACCAAAGGCGATGGCTTTGCGAGGTTCCTGCCGGGGAAGCTCGAGTCCTTTTACTTGCATGGCGTATTTCTCTGCACCGCGACCTATCCCCTTAGCTGCACGCTGTGTCCCTTCCGCCAGCAGGTCCCCAATTCCTTTTCGAAAGGCAATCGCCTTCACCAAGCCCAAAATAGTATTCTTGTTACCCCATTCAAGTGAGAAGAGATCATCATCAAGCAAACCGCGCTGGTAGCATTCCATGGCAAAGGCTATCGTAACCCCAACCGAAATGGTATCGAGCCCATATTCGTTGCACATGTGGTTTGCCGCGATCACGACTTCTGGGTCGTCATTCCAGACCATTGGACCGAACGCATTTGTAGTCTCATACTCCGGCCCTTCGATCTCGATGAAGCCTTCATCATAATCAATTCCTGATTTGCGAGCACAGCCAATGGGGCAGGCGGCACAAGATTTGCGCTCGAGCCAGAATTTGCTGAAGGCCTGGCTGTCTAACTTGTCAATGAAAGGCACTCCTGCTACTTGGTGGTTGCGTGCTGGCAATTTTCCAAAGTAGTTCTGCACCTCCATGAGCATAACCGTGGTCTTCTCTCTAAGATCTTGAACCCCAGAGTGGTTGAACACTTTTTTGGATTTGCTACCTGCGATCTTGCTAAAACTGGGTAGGCTGGTGTTTGATCGTTTCGATGCGATCACATGAATGGCTTTTAGGTTCTTACTGCCCATCACAGCCCCGGGCCCGCCGCGCGCTGCGGCTCGTCCGCCGTCGTTGATGATTGCAGCCATGCGTACCAAGTTTTCCCCTGCGGGACCAATGCATGCTACGCGGCCGCCTTGCTGACGCAAGATGTTTGCGGTTTCCGATGTGTTCTTGCCCCACAAATCTTTTGCTGGCTTGAGCTCAATGTTTTGACTCGTAATCTGAAGTACCACTGGAGTTCTTGCTTTCCCCGTTACAACAATTGCATCATACCCAGCTTTGCGCAGTTCAGGGCCAAAATATCCACCTGAGTTTGCGTATCCATAGGCTTCTGTTGCAGGAGATTTGAACGTGACATGATAGCGGGAGGAAGTTGGCCAAGACGTGTTATTGAAAAGTCCTGTCGAAAAGATCAATCGGTTTTCCTCATTAAAGGGTTTGATATCTACATCGACTAAGTCATAAAGCAGGGCTGCACCCAATCCCCGACCCCCTAGAAATTCGCGCACCAGAACCTGATCAGTATCCGTAACTTTGATTTCTCCGTTGCTCAGATTTATGTATGCTGTCTTTGACACATTCAATCTCCTAGTAGATTGCATGGAACAACGATATTTCTTGACTCAAAAAGTTGTCTGTGTTATTGTAACGCTACACTTAATTAATTTCAATATAGCTTTACATTATTCGGGAGGTCAATTGTGAAAACAAAAAGCCTGAAAGGGCGGGATTTCATCGCCGAGACCGATTTCTCTCAGGAAGAGATCCACACTATCCTGGGTGTTGCAGAAACTCTCAAGCAGCAGCGGGCAATGGGTGTATACCACGATGACATCTTGCGTAGCAAAACTTTGTTCATGATTTTCTATAACCAGTCACTGCGTACGCGTAATTCCTTTGAAGCTGGCATGACCCAGTTGGGGGGGCACGCCCATTTCCTCGACCCATCAAAAATTTATACACCGGCGTTGGCGGGACGCGAAGTGGCTTATAGCACGGAGCGAGTATCGGATGTTGCGCGCGTATTGGATAGCATGGGTGATGGAATCGCCATACGTTGCTACGGCGATCCTGTTGATTGGGAATATGGCGCAGCGAATGAAATTTTGCGTGAATTTGCTCATTGGGCCGAAATCCCAGTGATCAATATGGAGGATGATATTTATCATCCTTTCCAGGGATTGGCCGATGTTTTCACAGCGAAAGAAAAGTTTGGTGGATTTTCAGGAGTTAAGTTTGTAATGTCTTGGGCATATTCACCCAGCGTACACAAACCTCGTGCAGTGCCCCAGTCTGCGATCCTGTATGCCTCCATGATGGGCATGGATGTCACACTTGCTTATCCCGAGGGTATGGAACTCGATCCTGAAATTCTGGAACATTGTGAGGACTATGCAGGCTCTACTGGCGGTTCATTTGAAATCAGCAATGATTTCGAGGATGCCATAAGGGGAGCCCATGTAGTGTATCCAAAAGCATGGTGCCCCCAAGTTTTGTTTAAACCGCCGGTGGGTGAAGACAATATGGACGAGGCTCAGAAGATATTCGATCAACACAAGGATTGGATATGCACGGAAGAAACTATGGCTCTTGCTGATAAAGAGGCCATCTATATGCATTGTCTTCCCGCCGATAGGAACTACGAGGTAACCAATGAAGTTCTGGACAAAACCGAAGGGAAGGGCTGGACTTCCGCGGCCTTCGACCAGGCGGAAAATCGTCTGCATGTCCAGAAAGCTGTGATGGCCCTGACGATGTGAGATTCGCATTTTGCTTTGATGAGGATTTGGTACGAAATCTGGTTGGCAACCGGGAGTTGAGATGTCATATGATCTTGTAATTGCCAACGGCACAGTCATCACTGACCAAGATGTGCTTGAGCAGGACATCGCCATATCGAATGGGAAGATCGCTGCGCTTGGGCAAGGGTTTGTCGCCAATTCAATTATTGACGCACAAGACAAATTAGTCTTTCCCGGAGCGATAGACCCACACGTCCATTTCGAGATGCCCGCGGGTTCAACGCAATCCAGTGATAATTGGCAGAGTGGTTCGATTGCAGCTGCCTGTGGTGGAACCACTACCGTGATCGACTTTGTCGAGCCCGAAGCTGGACAGACCCTGGCCGAGGCGCTTGCCGCCCGCCGATCTCTTGCTGATGGAAACTCTGTTATCGATTATGGCTTGCATATGACGATCTGTCAGGCTGACCAGGACACGCTCGATCAGATCCCTGGCATCGTGAAGGCGGGTTGTTCTTCCTTCAAGACATACCTGGTTTATGAGGGATTCGCGCTTGATGATGCTGAATTCCTCAAAGTTCTATCCGCGGTTCGAGATGCCGGCGGCCTCACGCTGGTTCATGCTGAAAATGCTGCTATCGTTGAATACGAGAGCAGCATTTTATTGGCAAAAGGCCACAATGGGCCCAAGAATCACCTGCTTTCCCGCCCTGCGATCTCCGAAGCCGAAGCAATCCAGCGTGCTTTAGTCTTGGCAGAAGTCGCCGAGGCTTCCCTGTACATTGTGCATATCTCAACAGCGGCCGGGCTTGAAGCATTGCTCCAGGCGCAAGAAAGGGGAGTGCGTGCAAGTGGGGAAACCTGCATCCAATATCTGATTTTGTCCGATGATCTTTATCTGGAACCTGGTTTCGAAGCCGCAAAATATGTTTGCAGTCCGCCACTGCGCAGCCACGCTGACCGAAAACGATTGTGGAACGCGCTATCGGCTGGGGAATTAAATATCGTTGCTACTGATCATTGCCCGTTCAATTTCAATGGGCAAAAGGATTTGGGACGGACAGATTTTACAGCCATCCCAGGTGGATTGCCGGGCGTGGAGAGCCGCTTGTCACTCCTATATACCCATGGGGTCTGGACCGGATTACTCTCAACCTCGCGGTTGGTGGAAATCTGTTGTACGGAACCAGCCAAGACTTTCGGCTTGTATCCCCAGAAGGGAACCATAAAAGTAGGAGCAGATGCTGATTTGGTGGTATTCGACCCGGAATGGAAACGCACCCTCAGCGAAAAAGTGTTGCACGAAAATGTTGACTACACACCTTATGAGGGCATGCAGGTTCACGGGTATCCAATCATGACCATACAGCGCGGTGAAATACTGTGCCGGGATGGAGAATTTGTCGCTCACCAAGGACTTGGTGAATTCATACCGAGGTAAAGTTGAATGAAACGATTGCATTTCGATCCAGAAACTTGCACGGGCTGCCGATTGTGTGAAGTGTATTGTGTCTTGACCCACGAAGATAAAGTCAACCCGACACTCTCTCGCATCAAAGTTTGGAAAGACGAGGTTGAAGGTATTTTCCTGCCAATTGCGTGCACCTTGTGTGATCAAAAGGCCTGCGTTCAGGTTTGTCCAGAACCTGGAGCCATATCCGTCACTCCATCGGGTTCGGTGATCATCGAAGAAACGTTGTGCACGGGTTGCAGCAAATGTGTTTCCGCCTGTGAAATCCTGGCGATCACGTTTCACGTAATGCCGGGTAGAGGGAAGCATGGGAAAGCCGTCGTCGTAAAATGTGATATGTGTGATGGCGATCCCTGGTGTGTTCGGGTATGCGAACCAGGGTCGTTAGTTTTGATGGATGATGAAACCGGCGGTGAGGCCATGTACCAGATGTTGGCAGATAGTTTGCGATCCCTGGAAGAACAAAGATATCTCAAAGGCTTCGAGCCCACCCGGAGGTCGAAATGAACGCTTATCCATATGGCGGCTATGCCGGCACTTATTTACGCATTGATCTCACCACTGGAAAGATCAACAAAATTCCCCTACCTGTTGAATGGGCCGAGTTGTACCTGGGGGGCAATGGAATCGGCACAAAGATCTTATGGGATGAAGTCCCTCCTGAAGTTGACCCCCTGAGCCCGGCGAACAAATTGATCATTGCCCCTGGCCCGCTTAGTGGTGGACCGATGCCCAATTCGGGAAGATTGGAATTCATTGCCAAATCACCGCTCACGGGAATTTATGGGGATTCGAATGCCGGCGGACACTTTGGACCGGAGTTGAAATTTGCTGGTTATGATTTTATTGTTCTCGAAGGTTGCGCCAATTATCCCGTATATCTGAGTATCTGCGATGATAAAGTTGAACTGCGGGACGCAGATCACCTTTGGGGCAAAGGCACTTTCGAGACCGAAGAAATCCTTCAGAAGGAGATCGGTGACCCGGAAATCAAGGTCGCTGCCATCGGCCAGGCAGGAGAGAATCTGGTGCGTTATGCGGCCATCAATGTCACGTTTCGACGGCAGGCAGCCCGCTCTGGCATGGGCGCAGTCATGGGGTCCAAGAATTTAAAAGCCGTGGTGGTAAGAGGCACAGGCTCGATCCCTATCCACGATCCAGAAGCGGCCGCATCCCTGGCTCTGCGGCATCACACTGCTATCCGAAACAACGAATTCTTTCCTGGCATCAAGCGTTTTGGCACGCCCGGTCTGGTTGCGCTGATGAACCCTATGGGGCGGTTTCCCACCAAAAATTTTCAACTGGGCAGCTATGAGCAATTCGAAGCCATCTCCGGCGAAGCCCTGCGGGAAAAGCACATCGTCCGCGACATTTCATGTTATGCCTGTCCGGTAGGCTGCGATGCGATCTATGAATTCCGCGATCGGGAAGGCCTTCGCCTGAACAGCGTGGAATATGAAAATCTCAATGCCCTGGGGTCGAATATCCTCAACGATGATCTCGAAAGTTTGCTTGAAGCGAATATGCTTTGCGATGATTGGGGCCTGGATACGATCTCTGCGGGCCGGGCCATCTCTTTTGCCATGGAATTGGCAGACCGGGAAATTCTTACGGCCGATGAAATTTGTGGTCTTGATTTGCGTTGGGGTAGCACAACGGGACTATTGGAATTACTCAAGCAAATTGCCTTCCGCGATAGCCACCTTGGCAATTTACTCGCGGAGGGAGCGGCTCGCTATGCAAAAATCCTCGGGCGCGGGTCTGAGGAATACGCCATGCACGTCAAGGGTCAAGATATTGCTGCTCAAGACGGCCGTGCTCAACAATCGATGGGGCTGGCACATGTGACATCTTCGAGAGGAGCGGATCACCTGAAAGGATTCCCAATATTGGACGAGACTGGCTATCCAGCGGAAGGGTTGCGCCGTTATGGTAAGGATTATATGCCTGAAATCGTGGAGCCTTTAGCGACGAAACATAAGGCCTTCCTGGTCAAGGACGGTGAGGACTTTGGCGCGGTGGTCGATTCCTGTGGGAATTGCAAATCGGGTGGCACTTTTGTTATGGCGGAAATCTATTGGCAGGATCAGGCCGAAGCCCTACGCGCCACGACTGGGATGCAGATCGATGTCCAAGGTTTGCAAGAAATTGGGGAGAGGATCTATAACTTGCAGCGCTGCTATAACGCCCTGCATGGGATCACCAGCGCCGATGATGTACTCCCAGAGAGATTTATCCGAGAACCTTCTCCATCCGGGAACGCCAAAGGAAGCGTCTGCCAAATCGACATCATGCTCCCCGAATATTACCAGTTGCGCGGTTGGGATGCAGAAACCGGGTTGCCTATGGCAGAGACGCTCGAACGACTGGGCCTCAGCGATGCTGTCGTCCGCGTTCAAAAAGCAGTTAAATCTGGAGATGCTGCGCAGATTTGGGCGAATTTGGGATGGGCTGAACCCTATCAAGGACATTAACTGATGATCAACGTTTCGGTCCGATATTTCAACATACTCTCGTCTTACGCGACAAAAAAGGGAGAGCAACTTCGTGTCGCAAAAGCAACCACAGTGAGAGATCTCATCCATAAGCTGGTCAAGATCAATCCGCCTCAGTTCGCAGATGCTGTTCTCATGGAAGGCGAGATCAGGGAGCATTTGCGTATCTTCCGAAATGATCATCCCCTTGATGGGGACCAGCTTGACGAACCGATTGAGGATGGTGATCACTTTATGTTATTCCCGGCTGTAGCTGGTGGATAATGGAGATGTTTTGTGTCGGCAACTCTGATACTACCTGACTGGATCATTGCCGGTCCCGATCACCAACCTCGGGAGGGGTGGGGCATTCGTGTGGATGGTGAAATAATTACTGATGTAGCTCCTCATAACACATTGGTTTCAAGATTCCCCGATGACCACATTTGGAAGGCCGAGGGGCAAGTGCTCTCTGCTGGATTTGTCAACGCGCACACACACCTTTACGGTGTGCTCGCCCACGGTATTCCTCTGGAAAATGCCCCAACCGGCTTCTGGTCGTTCCTGGAAGATTTTTGGTGGCCGTTGGTCGAAGATCGCCTCGATCACCAAATGATTGAAACCGCAACCGATCTTCAGTGCGCGCGCATGATCCGCAGCGGGGTTACATCCTTCTACGATTGTGAGGAAGCCCCCTATGCCCTGCCCGGCGTACTGAAAGCGCAGGCTGAAGTTGTGCGCAAACATGGCCTGCGAGGCATCCTTTCTTTTGAAGCTACTGAGCGTGTCAGCCTCGAAAATGGACAACTGGGTCACAAAGAGAATGCTGATTTTATCCATTCGTGCAGCACAGGTTTGATTTCAGGGATGATGTGCTTCCACACAACATTCACTTGTTCAGCCAAATTTATCCAGCAGGCCTTCGACCTGGCAGACAAACTGGGTGCTTTCGTTCACATGCATTGTTCCGAGGGAAAACATGAACCTGCTCACGCCCTTGATGTTCATGGGGTCCGGCCAATGTTTTATTATGACTCCCTCGGAGTCGCCAGTTCCAATATGCTCGCTTCGCAATGTGTCCAGGTGTCCGAGGAAGAGATCGATCTGATGGCCGCCCGCGGCGTTCGCATGGTTCACATGCCACTCTCGAATTGTGAGGTTGGCGGCGGTATTGCTCCAGTCCCTGAATTAATCGAAGCTGGCGTTACCGTGGGACTTGGCAGCGACGGATATATCGATGATTTCTTCGAGGTGATGCGCGGCGCCTTTCTCATTCACAAGGCCAATAAACAGGACCCCGGCGTGATGCCAGCTCACCTGGTGTGGCAGTTAGCCACCGAGGGCGGCGCGTGTGCCCTGGGCCTGGAAAAGGTTGGGCGCATCGAGAAGGGCTGGCAGGCCGACCTGCAATTGATCGATGCCGAATTCCCAACTCCTGTGAAAGACTGGAACTTACTTGACCAATTAGTTCTTTACCGGAATCTTCGCGATGTTAAATCGGTGATGGTCGCTGGCGAGGTGCTCATGCGTGATAGGGAACTGCTGCGGGCGAATTTGGGGCAGTTACGGGAGAACGCTCATAGCGAGGCCGAAAGATTGTGGTCGAAAGCGCTCATCGAGTATAGAGGTAAATGATGGCTGACTTGACGACCGAACTTTTTTCAATTCAAATGCCCTCACCGCTGATCCTGGCCTCGGGCCCCCGATCCTACAACGCGGAAGGCGTTCAAAAAGCCTTTGATTCAGGCGCCGGAGGTGTGGTAACAAAGACACTCCGTCTGCAACCTGCAGTGAATCCCACACCGCATATCACCCTTGCTCCCAAAAAGAATCTGCGCAACACTCTGTTTAATTCTGAGCAATGGTCTGACCTGACCTGGCTGGAATGGGTGAATCGTGAACTTCCGGCCCTTGCTGGTCACCCTGGAGCGCTGATTGTCAGCCTCGGCCATACACCTGAAGAGGTCGCCGAGATGGTAGAAGGAGTGGTCGCCTCGGGCGTGGTAGATATTCTCGAATGCGTAGCCTACACCAGTGATGATCTCGTCCCAATGGTGGAAGCGATCCGACAACGCACCGATATCCCGCTACTTGCCAAGCTTACGTTCAATTGGGGGGAACGCTTCTTCGAAATAGCCGAGCAGGCGCTGGAGATGGGCGTCGATGGGTTTACAGCCATTGATTCAATTGGGCCAACGTTGTCCATCGACATCGAGAGTGGGCAACCCATGCTCAGCGGGATTGCTGGAAAGACCTGGATGTCTGGCGCAGCGATCAAGCCTGTTGCCGTTGCTATGGTGGCTCAATTGACCCAGCGATTTGGTGACGTACCGATTGTCGGTACGGGGGGAGTGATAACCACCAATGATGCCATGGAGATGCTCATGGCCGGGGCTTCGGCAGTTGGCGCTTGCACTGCGCCTATCCTGCAGGGTGTGGGATGGTTTTCCAGGATCAACCAAGGGTTAAATCAATGGCTCGATGAACACGGGCACCCAAAAATCAGCAGTGTTTGTAGGCGAGCATTGCAATATCTGCCTCAGCATGACGATAATTCTGGCCTTTCTTTCGAATTTAATCCTGGCAAGTGCACGTTATGCGAACAATGTGTGGTTGTCTGTCCTTACGATGCCCGAATTCTTAAAGGTAAAGTTTCACGCGGTGCAGAAACCGAGATGGTGCTCGATAAGAGGCTTTGCCGAGCATGCGGGTTGTGCTCAGCATCTTGTGTGACTGGAGCATTAATTTCTGATTGGCCGAAATAGTATTCCCATCAACCCATCGAAATAAATCATAAACCGGACCTGGTGTGTTCACAAGATCAGCTTCGTTTGTAACATTCATCCAAAATCGTTTGCATTTTATCGGGCAATTCTTGGGTAATAATACTGCGTCGTTGACCAATTGCACCTGACATTATTGATCACGAGCGATGACGATTCTCTCTACCCAAATAGTCTTGAATCGATGGGCGGCAGTTTTAAACGTAATCGATCAGCAATCTATCACAACAAAAGAAACCCTACGCAAATAAATATATTTAGATGAAAGGAAGCTATATGAAACCTGTCACTATCATAATCATTGGAGCTGGCGATCGCGGAAAAACCTATGCTGATTTTGCTTTATAGCATCCCGAAAAAGCGAAAATTGTTGGAGTGGCAGAACTACGCGAAATTCATCGAAGACGTATTATGGATGATCATGCTATTCCCAATGAAAATCAATTTGATCATTGGGAACAGGTTGTTGAACGAGAAAAATTTGCTGATGCGGTTGTTGTTGCTACCTTAGATACCATGCATGCAGAGCCGGCAATTGCATTAGCCAATAAGGGGTACCACATATTGTTAGAAAAGCCGATGTCACCTGATCCGGTCGAGTGCAAGAATAGGGAGTGGTGAATCTGCTGGATAAATGCACTAAAATCATAGTATGCGATGTCCAAAATGTAAAAGCACTGAAAAACAGAGCAAATCTGGCTTCACCGAAGCTGGTAGCCAACGCTATCTATGTACCCAATGCAAGATTCGATATACACCGGAACCAAAGCAGCATGGATATAGTGATGAATTACGATTGCAAGCAGTGCGCATGTACGTAGACGGCATGGTTTTCGTCAAATCGGACGTCACCTGCAGGTAGATCATGTCTCGGTGATGAATTGGGTCAAGGCCTATGCATCTCAACTGCCTGAAGCACCTATGCTGATATTCGCCACTACCCGGCTCGCTTGCGCAGGCGATCTCGCTGCTTTTCACGCAAGAAAGAAGCTTTGCACAATGCGGTCAAGCTCTTTGTCTATGCCTACAATCAGCGCCAGTTGTACAAGTACCGTTTTCCTAACTACTACCCTTCTCTGATGAGCTTCGCTACTCCATGAAATTCACCACTCCCCAATTTCGGGACACGGCTTTCTTAACGTGCTGCTTTATGTGTCATTGCGAGGGCACGCTTTGCGTCCCTTTGGGAAGCCCGAAGCAATCTGAAGGTTTCTTGACGTGAGATTGCCTCGTCGCCCCAAAACGGCTCCTCGCAATGACTGTAGATGGCTGTTTTCTTCGACTTTAAGAAAACCGTGATTTCGGGAGCTATTTCCGAAATTATTGCATGGAGGGTATTCTTTTATAATGTCCTAAACGGTCTTTGGGGGATAACCCCGGCAGTTCGTAGAGAGCCGTCCTAAATTGACTGAACAGAATGTAGGGAGTGTGGTATAAAACGCATTGGAATTTAGCGAATGGATAGAATTAATTTATGAGATTTACAGCGAGTAAATTCATGTTTTGGTTGGCGATCGGCTTATTTGGATTGCTTGCCATACAGATATCAGTGGCCTCGGCTACAGCTCCCAGTGATGGACTGGCGCAGCAGCCGACAGTGGCGATCCCCACGGTCACCGGAACACCTACCGGCCCGATTGCCATCGTCTACTCAGACCCTGAGGAACAGATCAATGTTCGTTTGGGTCCGGGCACCGATTACCCACGCGTGGGCGTCCTGCTAAACCGTCAGGAAGCACCTGCCTTGGGCCGCACACCCGCGGGGGATTGGGTCCAGATCATCTATGCTGGGGTTGAGGAGGGTGTAGCGTGGGTATATGCTCCCCTGGTGCGCATCCTGGGGGACGAGCTTCCCATTGTCGAACCGCCACCTACGCCCACCCCGCTGGTCACGCCTACTATCGACCCCACCTTAGCATCTCAGTTCGTGGTGCAGATTCCAGCCACACGCATGCCCACGCTGACACCGCCGCCGCCACTGGTCGTCCCCACGTTTTCCCCTCAACAGAGCACCACCGCCACTGGCGGTGTGCCGATTGGCTTCGTGATCATCGGATTGGGTTTGTTTGGTTTCTTGGGATTGATCCTCTCATTCTTGAGACAACGGTAACGAATCAAAGCAGTTAGGCGATCTCATTGAACTTACGCAGTTCAGCGAGGAAATTTCTGGGAAAAGGGGGTGGGGGCTCCGCCCCCGCCCCCTTTTCCCAGAAACCCATCTTCAGGTTTGGGGTTTATAAAGTTAAGGGTCAGAATCAAAAAAGGCCGGGCGTACCGGCCTTTTTCTTTTGATCAGAGAATGACTAGCAGCTAGCGCAGCCGCCTCCGTTGCCAGCAGCG
>CAYTKR010000025.1:0-48702 GCA_964438295.1 uncultured Anaerolineales bacterium | reverse complement strand
ATTTGTCTACCGACTGTATACCCTGCAAAATGCCAGTTACTCGTTAGAAAGGGATAGCAGCTAAAAAGTATGAGGAGACTTTCAGAGATTATCTTAAGGCATTACAACGATTGCATCGCGTTCAAGGAGTCTCAGCTGGATATGTTGACACGCCAGGTGGTGACTTACTGGTACGTCTTTTAGAAATCGCTACCTTGCCACAGGATGAAATCGATAAAGCTGGCCGCGATCACCGTCCTTTTCTTGGCATCGTCGATGCTGATTTATTCTATTTTCTTCTAGAACCTGGTGAGCGGTCAGCAATCTTTGGCATTCAGTCGCGCAACGCTGATAAATATACCGCCGAATTAGCGCTGCATTTCTTCTACCTTAATGTGGGACGTGATGAAGGACATCCCTACCCGGTTCGTGTAGAAATCCCAGCCTGGGTTGTGGATGATGCCAAAAAGCTAGACGATCTTCAAGCGATTTTGGTTCAGCAGTGCCAGATTTTAGGATCACGGACATATCCCTATCTGTTGCATCGCTCCCACGAGGTCGCTGTTGTAACACAGGATGAGAAAAATCAAGTTGAGAATATGATCGCCCTTGAATTGCGTCGACGAGGGGTTGACCTGGCAGATGAGTCTCAAAAACAAGGTGCGAAAGGTGATAGTGGATATTCAGGAAGGTATCGAGGATGACAGCAATTGAAATTGGACGTTTGCTTCGAGCTGGGACAACGGGCTTTGTGGTTGGTTGCCGCGTTTCACAATTGGACGCGCCGACCTTTGGAGGGTTGGTTCGTGCACCCCTTGGGAATGATCAGCAGGTTTACGGCGTGATTCATGACATCCATATCGATGAAGACGGCATTGTGCGCCAGCTCGTGACCGCAGATCAGGTGGATGAGAATGTCATCGCTGACAACCGCGTCAATCGCAATGTGCCGGTTGAGATCAGTGTGCTGACGGTCGGTTATGCCCAAAATGGCCAGATCAAACATTTACTGCCCCCACGCCCACCACTCAGCTTGGATGTGATCTACCAATGCAGCGCAGAGGAAATTAGAGCATTTACGGGTACAGGCAGGTTTGGATATTTCCGTCATCTCTTGCGATCCAAGGAAGCCCCCATTGGGGAAATGATCGCCGCACATGTGGAACAAGCCAGTCAGGCGCATAAGTCAGTGGGTGATGAGAGATGGACGATAAATGCTATGGCAGAACTGATTACTCTCCTCAGAGATGATTATCCTGCGTTGATGTCTGTTCTGGGAGCTCTTGGTGACACGATGGAGTTTGAGGGAGGAATGTAATGGAGAGAAAACAAATCGGATATATCGTTAGTGGGGGCTTGAAAGATAGTTTCCGCGTCAGATTAGAAATTCCCGCACAGGAAGTGCAAGAGGGTGCGTTTGTCGTAATCGAAAGCCCGCCATGGAATTTCTACGGCCTGGTAACAGATATTCAGCTCGGTTCAACAGATCCCCGATTTGCGGATGAACAAAGTGAAGGACGATTCCCCGCTGAGATCGCGGGTCTTCTGCATGGCCAGACGCTTTTCACCAACCTAGAAGTGCTCCCCGCCCTGATGTATGACGTTGGCCCCGAGCCAGGCTCACCTGAATATCAGCAATGGGTATCCGCTGTCGATGCCGGTTTGCAAGATGCCCCACGCCCACTGCCAGTCAAGACAGTGCCGCCCCATCACTCGAAAGTATTTCTCGCTATTGAAGGGGATATCGCTGAGATATTCGGCAAAGACAAGAAAGGAAATTTCGAAATCGGTTACACCCGAGAACAAGGGCATCCAGTACGCGTCAATTTGGAGAAATTCGTCCAGCGTTCTTCAGGGATCTTCGGTGCAACTGGCACTGGAAAATCCTTCCTCACTCGGATGGTGTTGGCAGGGTTGATCCACTACAATGCCGCATCGGTGTTGATCCTCGATATGCACAATGAGTATGGACTGGATGACACCGCTTCCGATACGGGTGAAAGGGTGGTTGGACTGAAAACCAAGTTTCCAGCGCGTGTGCGCGTGGTTGGGCTGGGTGCTGGCGCACAAATCCGCGGCCAGAACCCAGATTTCAACTTGGAGATCGCCATGAGCGATATCGGCGCTGCGGATATCGAGCTGTTATCCCGCGAATTAAACTTACGCGAGACCACACCCACGACGTTAGATGCATTGATCAAGAGCTTTGGCGCTGCCAAATGGTTCAATGAATTTCGAAAGATGGAAATTGGCTCCTTTATCGAAACAGAAGATGGCAAGAAGATCCCAGCGCCTGATAGCGTGGCTGCCTGGGCTAACGCAGAGGGTGTCAATGTGATGGCCGCGGAAGGGCTGCACAGCAAATTACGCCGTGTCTTCAACACCGAATATATCGTCGAACAACCTGCCTCCGATGGAGTCGAGGAGATCGTCAAAGCCCTGGAAGCTGGTCAGCACATTGTGCTCTCTTTTGGGAAGCACGAAAGCGACTTGGATTATCTATTGGTGAGCAACTTGCTCACACGAAATATCCGCGAACGCTGGGTATGGCGCACAAATGCATATCGCAGTTCAGGGAAAGGAGAACCGCGCCCCCTGGTCATCGTATTGGAGGAAGCTCACAAACTGCTCAATCGTGAAATGGCCCGCCAGACCACCTTCAGTACCATCGCCCGCGAGCTGCGCAAATATTATGTCACCTTGCTGATCATCGACCAGCGCCCCTCACAGATCTATGATGAGGTGATGTCTCAATTAGGGACACGCATTTCAGGCTGGTTGGGGGATGAAGATGATATTCGCGCCGTACTGTCAGGCCTTTCAGGACGCGAATCTCTACGGGGTATGTTAGCTCGCTTGCAACCGAAGGAGGAAGTGCTTCTCCTGGGGTGGGGTGTTCCCATGCCTTTGCCCGTGCGTTCCCCTCGATATGATGATTTAAACTGGAATGAGTTGTTAGGGAAAAAATCGAAAAAGAAATTCAACCCCGATCAAGCCATACGCGATCTAGGATACGATTGATATTACCCCGATACTATTCATTTTAAGATTACCCATTCGTAGGGAAGAATGTCTATACAATCGGGATATATGCCACTATAAAATCATCTTTTGATACGATAAATTAGCAGGAACAGTTTGGGGCCGTATGGACTGAGCGCGCTACCAACTCGACGAATATATTGCCTACGCCGGAACTAAATTGTTATGTTACCCAAAGTGTTCTCCCAAATGAGTCTATTCGATGGCTTCAGTTTAGCTCAACTGGAAAGCCTAGCACCTTTATTTAATTTGTGTTCATGCAAAGAAGATGAGGTGATTTTCAGCCAGGGAGATGTTGCAGAGCATTTATACATCGTTGTTGAAGGCTGTGTAGCCATATGCTTCAACCCTGATGATGGAGAACCGATCATCGTGGCTCAAATCGAAAAAGATGGTGTTTTCGGCTGGTCAGCGGCTTTTGGAAGTGACCACTACACTTCTGGAGCAACTTGTCTGGAAGATACCCAACTGGTGTGTGTTCGGGGAGATGACTTAAAGAATTTTCATGAAAAACATCCAAAAACGGGTATACTTGTTTTAGATCGCTTGGCTAAAGTTGTTGCGAGACGACTAAAACGAACGCATACCCGTGACCAGGTGGTCGCCATGCTCGAGCATGGACTTAAAAATGGTGTTAGACCACTTGGAGGATGAAGTATGACTGAAACAGATAACAACCAAGGGTATTCCAAGGAGGAAATGCTCAAAGGCTTGATCGCACAGGTAAGTTCTTACGTAGAGCAATATCACGGTGGTTCGGTGGAAATGGTTGCGCTCGAAGGCGATGAACTCAAGGTTCGTCTCGGTGGAGCTTGCATTGGTTGCCCTCTCTCTACAGCGACCTTGCAGGGTTGGGTTGCAGGCACTGTGAAGCAGTTCTTCCCTAATATTGACGTTGTGGGTGTAGATTAGCAGGAGTGAACAGCGATGGGATTTCTTGATGTGACAGCTTTTCTTGGTTCGATCGTCCGTTTATTGGGACTTTTGGTTTTTGGTGTGGCTGCTGGTTGGTTTACCCTTTATGCATTTAACCAGCCTGAAAAGCGTTGGCAGGTGCAAATCGCAGTTTTCTTGGGGACTTTTGCATTTACAGCGCTGCTGGCGAACTTTTCATCTGCAGGAGGGCTGGGAGCCTTCGTGCTTGGACTTGGTGCTGGTTTGCTAAATTGGGGATTAAGGGAGGTAGATTCCCCTGATGAGGAAACTCCTGAAGAAGAGTAAACACCACTAATTATTGAAAATAAAACCGGGCACCCACGTTTCACGAGAGTGCCCGGTTACCGTTTAAATCTAATATCTAAGGATTATCTCACTCACCCTCTGTCCCATGCCCTTCCTCGACGATAGGATTGCGGGCTAGGAAATCTTCGACCAAGAGGATATTATCACCAGCGCGCTGAACCGTCTTTAGCAGTGTACCCATGGTGGAGATCTCTTCGAGTTGTTCAGCCACAAACCAGCGCAAAAAGTCCTGGGAGATATAGTCCTTATCCTTTATGGCAATATCCATCAGGTTGTTGATCATCTTGGTGACGTCAGTTTCCCAATCTAGCGCTAGTTGCGCACAGTGTTCTGGTCCTGTGAACTCAAAAAAAGTTTCTTCGATGGCTGGGATGCGCACCTCGCCGCCAGCTTCGACCACGTAGTGCGCGAATTTCATGGCGTGTTCTTTCTCCTCTTCTGCTTGTCGGTAGAAGAATGCTGCCAATTGGGGAAGATCGTCGGCATCGAAATAGGCCGCAATGCTGACGTACTGTAGGCTGGCTGCAAATTCCGCCCCAACCTGGGCGTTGATGGCATTTTCAAGTTCATTGCTGATAATCATTTGGGAGTCTCCTTTAATCTCGTTCTTGGTCAACTAAGAGAATTTTAGCTTAGAAAAAGGGTGTGCGCGGGGGCTACGTCCCTGCGCACACCCTTTTTCCACGAATTCCCTTATTAGGTTGAGTTTATTGATCTGAATGATTTGATTATAGCATGTAGAGTAGTATGAAGATGTTAGCGTTATGTAAATGATTTTGTATGTTACAAGCTCATCGCACAGCCATCCGCGCGGGGATCGCTACCCCCCCAGAGAGTTCCGCTATCCGGATCGCGCTGGATGATCTGACCGCGCCCGAAGAGGGCTCTTGCATATCCGTCGATGACTTGAATAAGATGTCCCATTTCTTCAAGCGCTTTTACAACGTCAACTGGGATCCCAGCTTCTAGGGCAACCCCACCCCCAGATTCACCGTCATCGATGCAGAACCGCGGCCGGTCCAGAGCGCCCTGGGGATCGATCCCATCGTCGATCAAAGCGCTGGCGACCTGCAAGTGACCTTGTGGTTGCATGAATCCGCCCATGACGCCAAAAGACGCAACCAACTCTTGTGAGACCTTTTGGGCCTCTGAAGACCCTACAGGTCTGGTGATCATACTTGGAATAATCGTATGATAAGGCCTCTTCCCCGGCATCAGCATGTTGGGGTGCTGTGGATCAAGGCTGAAATTGTGGCCGCGGTTCTGCAGGGAAAACCCCCAACCTTTAGGCACGATGCCAGTTCCAAAGCCCATATAGTTGCTGTTGATGAAAGAGCAGGCGTTGCCCTCGCCATCTATCACAGAAAGGTAAACAGTGTCAGAAGATGCCACAGGTGCACCGCGTTGTTGATCAAGCGTAGCTTGTTGCGGATCAAGCAATTTGCGGCGTTCGATGGCGTAGGATTTCGCAAGCAATTCATCCAGAGGAATATTGGAAAACTGCGGGTCACTGACATACCAGCGTGTGTCGGCAAAGGCCAGGCGCATTGCTTCGATTTGCAGGTGCAGACGTTCTACGGAAAGGGGTTCTAGTTCTTCGAGATCGAAGCCTTCGAGGATGTTCAAGCCTAATAGCGCGGCAAGACCCTGGCCGTTTGGTGGGCATTCCCAGACGCGGTACCCGCGATACGTGGTGCTAATGGGATCGTCCCAAGTAGCCTGGTGTGCCGCCAAGTCCCCGACGGTCATACAGCCCCCGGCCTCCTGGATCACCGTAGCAACAGCTTCAGCAATCTCACCATGGTAGAAGGCTGATTTTCCACCCTCGGCGACGGCTTGGAAGGTGCGCGCCAGCCCCGGATTGCGGAAGATCTCTCCGGCTTTAGGCGCTCGGCCGTCAATCGTTAGTTCACAGCCATTTAGAGATTGACTCAGTTGGCGTTCGGCGCCGCGCCCCCAGAAATAAGCTGTTGTGGGCGCGACGGGGTATCCCTCCTCTGCGAGACGGATGGCGGGTGATAGGACATCGGCAATAGACAGGCGCCCATGCTGATCGACCAGGTCACACCAGGCCGAACAAGCGCCAGGAACGGTTATGGTGTAGGGGTGGTACGGATTGGCGATCGGGGATTGGGAATCAGTGAATAACCCCGCGCTCTTGACGAGATCGATTGTCAGGGAGGCCGGGGCTCGGCCCGAACCGTTGAGCGCAGTGACCTTTCCGGTTTGTGCATCAAAAAAGAGGCCGAATGCATCTCCACCGATGCCGGTGGAAGTGGGTTCAGTGACGTTTAGCGCTGCAGCTGTGGCGATGGCCGCGTCAGCCGCGTTGCCGCCTTGGGCTAGGATTTCCAGGCCAGCCGCGACCGCCAGAGGCTGCGTGGTCGCCACCATACCGCGGCTCCCCACAACGGGGGAGCGGCGGGAATCAAATTTATATTCAAATTGCAAGATGAACTCCTAGAACTGTACCACGCGGAACTGAGTCAGATGGTCCGTCCGCGGTCTTGATTTCCCAAATTATACTAGAAGCTCAAGCTCAGCCAATCTGTCCCCAGGACAACTGAGCACGCCAAAGCGAGGAAAATGATCATAAAAATGAATCCGCATCCACAGCCTAGTGGTCCGCGGCCAAACCCAAAGCGGCCTTGCAGCCAATCGAAGACTTTATCGAGGATGAAGAGTTTCAGCAATCCGGATAGACACCCGGGACGATTGTTCATGTTTTTCTCCTTCGAACCAGTATTTGATGCAATATACGAATTATTTGTTGGAAGGTCGCACGACTGACATTTAGGGGAGTAATTCCGGCCGTATTGAGCAGATCACATCTAACGATTCTAAGGCTTGCTGCAAACTCAATTCAAAGATCACCGGGCCAGTGAAGTTCACTTCTACCAACCGGTCCAGAAAACGCCCGACATCTAAATCGCCCATACCAAGAGCCTGGTGATCTTTCCCATAGCCGATTTTATTTTCCGGACCTTGCCAGGGGCCATCGTGCAAATGGATTTCTGCCAGGCGAGGAAGGCATTGTTCCAGGGCATCGAAAATCTCGATGGGTCCAGAGAAACCTACCAAAACATGCCCGGTATCCAGGCACATCGAAAGGTCGAGGTCTTGGGCCAATTCCAGGGTCATCTCGAAGGGGAACTCGATGGTTTCAATGGCCAACCTGCGGCTAAGGATGCCAGTTTCGGCGATTATGGTACTCAGGCTCTCTGCGGCGGCGCCCTGAAACTGGCGCAGGGTCAGACTCTTGGCTACTTCTGGAATCTTCATGCGGTAGAACTCAGCTGCCAATGCACCGGTGGCGTGAAGAACGTAAACTTCTGGATCCAGCGGTTTTGTGACCTGAATACAGTCGATCACTGCTTGCACAGAGCCTTTTCGCACAGGGGTCTGTGGGGTAGAGGTTTCTACGGACCACAGGGGCAAATGCAGGGTATATGTAACCCCGGTCTCAGACTTGAGTTCGACAAGCTTTTCAATCGCAGAGGGAGAATACGATTGGGGAAGAAAGAGATTCAAATCGCCACTAAGTTCGATGGGATTGAATCCTTTTTCGACTAATGGCCTGACCAGATCGGCGTGCTCGAAGCCAGTGATGTGGGCCATGACTTCCTGGGGAGCACGCCCCGGGGGGATCAGGGCATCGAGCTGGAAAGCGTGAATGCCAAAGCGCATACTTCTCTCCTATGTACATTTTCTATGGAGTGATATTTCGTAGGTTAAAATCCCATGAAAAGGGGGGTGGCAATGAACTCCCCCCCATTTTACGGCTAAATAACTTCGATAGTATCCCCCTTGAGCACTTCTCCAATTACCCACAAGGGTTGACCGATCTCTTTAGCACGGTCTAGCATTTCATCGACTTTCTCCGGTGGCACTGCCAACAACAGGCCACCGCTGGTCTGGGGATCGAAGAGTAGCATTTCTTCGAACTCTTCGAGATTGCGCTTGAAGTCTACATGTTCTCGGTAGAATAGGCGATTATCAGATGCACCACCGGGGAAGACATAGTCCACTGCATATCGGTTTGCACTGGAAATAAAGGGAATCTTCTCCCAATCGAACCGCATGCTGACCTTGGATGCAGAAGCCATCTCCCAAGCATGACCTAGTAGACTAAAACCGGTGATATCTGTAGCTCCTCGTACGCCGAATTCAACAGCCAGAGATGCAGCATTTTTGTTGAGACGGGACATCCAATCGATGACTTCGTCTATGTCTTCGGGGGAAGCTTTGGACTGTTTGATTGCAGTGGTTGTGGTACCAAAGCCCAGGGGTTTGCTGAGTACGAGAACATCGCCAGGGCGTGCGCCTCCTTTGGTCAGAAGCTTTTCAGGATGTGCAAATCCAACCACGATCAAGCCGTATTTGGGTTCCTGATCTTGAACTGTATGACCGCCAGCTAAGACAACGCCAGCCTGGCGCGCTTTTTCTGCTCCGCCGCGCAAGATTTCACTCAGAAAATCGGCCGGCAAATCAGGCGGAAAGGCGGCCACGTTTAATGCCAGGAAGGGTGTCGCACCCATGGCATATATATCTGAAAGACTGTTGGCCGCTGCAATGGCGCCATATTCATAGGCTGTATCTACTACAGGGGTGAAGAAATCTGTTGTCACCACTAAAGCGCGTTGGTCATCGATGCGCCATACTGCCGCGTCATCAGGATCGCCCATGCCGACCATCAAATCGGGATAGTCAGAGTGGTCGAAAATATTCTCAATCGGACGCAGAACTTGCGCCAGCGTTTCCGCATTCAGTTTAGATGCTCAACCTGAACACGTTGATAATGTTGTCAGACGGATTTTTTGCTCAGAGGGGGTAGCTGAATTTTGACTGCTCATTAGCACATTTTAAAAATCGCAAGTTTGCTAGGTGAAATATTCAACTAGCAAACTTGCTAAATATTCTTTCGTTTCTACGAGACCTCAATCACTCCAAAGGTGCAATCGAGTTGTTGACCTATTGCGAATTTTCTAGCTCTGGGAGTGGGAACAAAAATGGGCTGTCGCTAGGAAGGAGCATGACATCAATGGACGGTGTTAGCTCTTCGATATAGCGGTATGTGAGTAGATCAGGGCTTTTCTTTATGACAGCCGCGATCAATTCCAATGCCTCTGCCTCGGCCGTGGCCTCGATTACCCTGGCTTCCGCTTGAGCATTCGCCTGGATCACGATGGCCAGAGCCTGACCTTCCGACTCGATCACGGCAGCATCCGCTACACCTTGGGCAGTCTTGCGGGCTTGCTCGGCTTCCTGCTCTCTCTGTTGTACGACGAAAGCAGCCTGTTGAGCTTGCTGTTCGGCAATCTGCTTCTGTTCAACAGATGCAGCATATTCCGGCGAAAAGGTGATATTGCGCAGCACGAAATCGGCCAGCAACAGACCATTTTCTGCCAGAACAGTGGTCATTTCCACTTCCATTTGCTCGGCCATCTCAAGTCGTTTGGTGCTGTACACCTGATCCACGCGGAATTGAGAGACTGCATCACGAATAACACCCCGTGACAATGGTCTTACCAGGTCGTCGGTATACCGTTTTTGCCAGGTGATGTGCAAAGGTACGACCTTCTCAGGGTCGATCGAAAAGATCACCGATGAATCGATCAAGATCTCCTGCCCATCCGAAGTGCGTGCAGATACAGAATCATCCCCAACAATTTGACCCTCAGCATGGGCGATAGACATTGTATAGGTTTGCTTCGAGATGTTGTAGATTACAACTGACTCCGCATAGGGGATTACCCAGCGCAAACCGGGTTGCAAAGCCTCTTCGCGATAGCCTTCAGAAGCAATCGCTGAGACCACAACGCCGCGTTCTTCTGGTTGAATGAAGACCAAGCCTGCGCTGACAGTGTTCAATAACAGTGCCAATAACAAAGCAACCAGCAGTCCGGTAACCATTCCTTTGACTGGCCTGCGTTGGGATGCGCGCAATACGGTAAAAACTAGCAATCCCACAACTACCAGCCAGGATAAACCTGCGACAGCTGAAACAACAAGGGTTATATTCATCTTTTTCTCCTTTGAATCTATCTACGACTAAACTCAAAAATGATACCATGCCTTTGGTATTGCAGGCATGTCCGCTGTATTTTACGTCAAAATCATATTCTATGGCCCTATATTATTGCAGGTATGGCTGATTGTTAATAAATCTTCTATAAAGTGGTTGCAGAGCCACTGCTTATACAATACACTTAGACTATGGGAACCTCTGAAGGTAGAATTACGGAGATAGTCTCAGGAATAAATAAGCGGGTTTCTTTCAGGATTGATAGCTCTCCAGAGGTGATTCCTGATCCTGGAGAGTATCTCCTGGCCAATGATCCCGATGATTCAGACTCCGTTTTGCCTGTTCCGCTCTTTCGAGTGGGTACTTCATCTCAGGCAACTCTCCAAAGTACATCTGAGATACCATCTGGTTGGGGTCCTGGTTCAACCCTCAATCTGCGCGGGCCTCTTGGAACTGGCTTCCAAATCCCCACTGATACGCGCCACCTGGCTCTGGCAGCACTTGGGGGATCGTTCGCTCGCTTGCTCCCCCTGGTGAACCCAGCCCTAGAGAATGGAGCAGATATCGCACTTTTTATCACTGCTGCTCAATTATCCGCATCACCATTTAAATTTGCCCCACTTCCCGCTGCGATCGAAACACACCCCCTTAGTGCGCTACCCGAATCGCTGAAATGGGCTGATACCTTGGCTTTAGACGTTCCATTAGATGTTTTGCCCACCGTGCGACAGATTCTTGCACTTGATCCGCATGAGATCCCCCCCTGCCTTGCTCAGGCTCTTATCATAACTCCCATGCCCTGTGGAGCCATTGCCGAGTGCGGCGTTTGCGCTGTTCCAGCCCCAAAAAGGTTCAAGTTAGCGTGCAAAGATGGTCCAGTGTTTGATTTGAAAAGGCTTAGATGGTAGTTCAGTAGGGTGAACGATATGACGGATATTCGAATTGAAGTTGCTAAGGTCCGTGGTCATTGTCTTGCAGGATTAGAGATTGGTGACGAATTTTTGTTCCAGGGGACGAGTATTTGCCCTCAAGGACATCAAAAATCGTGTCAAGTAGCTCACGCTTCGTTCGTGATGAACGCAGGCCGTTTGCGTATTAGCCGAGCACCGCTCTACGTTTCCTGCCCCGATCCGGGAACCGGAGAAGGCGGGAATGTAATTTTCGAAGTATCTTATGTAGACGACCATGAATAAGATCAAGATCAAACCGGTTGAAATCATTGGAGAGTGCCCCATCTCTCTGACAATGGAAGACGAATTTCAGATCAATGGGATGGAACTGGAAAACCCAAACAAGAGTAGCATTTGTTTTGCATCTATCAGTCAAATGCCAATCTCTACATGGCAGCTCCAGGGCGGCAATCGCTTCTTTGCTCATGTGTCGTGTCCTGGCTGTACGATGGATCTCGAGAACGAGAACCGAGTGGTATTCCTCTCGGGGCATGTGGGCAAATGGGCCTTGTGCCAGAGCATCTCTGAGTATCTGAGATTATCAAAGCGTTACGGCGAACCAGATTATGCCCAGGCTTTGAAAGAATTGGCCATTGAATTTCAAAATCTTGGAGAATTTGAACAAGCTGAAAGCAAAATGAAACGCGCATTACGAGCCTTGCAATCTTTTTGCACCAAAGAAGAAAACAAATCATGAACATTCTTGCATTCATTGCCCATCCTGATGATGAAACGATCCTCGCCGGTGGAACACTCGCTTTGCTGGCGCGCGCTGGCGCCAATGTCCATTATCTCTGTGCGACACGCGGTGAAGGTGGTGAAGTTGGAGAACCACCCCTATGTACTCAAGATGAACTGGGTCAAGTCCGTGAGAGCGAAATGCGCTGCGCCGTGCAAGCTTTGGGCGGGAAAAGAACCACATTTTTAGGCTATGTCGATCCAATGATCGGGGAGAATGATGCCCTCTACCCTTATACCCATGATTTGAGTGAGCTGACTGCGCGCCTGATCGACCAAATTCAACGCCTCGACCCAATCGCTCTGATCACGCATGGCTCCAATGGAGAGTACGGCCATCCCGCGCACGTTCTCACACACCGGGCCTCCGTGAAAGCTGTCGAGTCACTCGTTGATGAAGCCCCGTTGCTCTACACATTCAACGCCAGTTTCCCTGGCCACCCTCGGCCGCGGCATCTCAACCCAAAAGACCCGGCTCACATCGTGCTGGATATCAATCCCGTGTTCGAACAGAAAGTTGCCGCTGCCTGTTGTCACCGCACTCAAAATGCTCTTTTTGTGCGCCGCTCTTCAAAACGAGCTGGGAGGCAGCTTACGATCCCTGAAGTATTGGTTAAAGTCGAGGGCTTGCACCGCCGTTACCCCCAAATAAACGGTCATCCAAATGATGAAATATTCGAATTGTTGAAGCCTTGGGAAGAAGAAAATGTTTAACGCGCAACGTTGAAGCTCAAACATCTATGTCAAAGAGT
The DNA here is from genome assembly GCA_964438295.1 of uncultured Anaerolineales bacterium. Lineage (GTDB taxonomy): Bacteria > Chloroflexota > Anaerolineae > Anaerolineales > UBA11858 > NIOZ-UU35. Next base: position 35,974 of record CAYTKR010000025.1, on the reverse strand, counting down.
GACCTGTTTTTCGAACGACCTCTTATGAATGCTGCCGGTACCCTGGGCTTTGCACCAGACCCCAAGGGTCCGGTGGATCTATCTGCTTTTGGTGCGTTCATCACCAATCCCATCAGCCGCAAACCACGTAAGCCCGCTCGTGGGGTACGCTTTCTGCGCTATCATGGGGGTTTTTTGCTGCATACAGGTTTGCCCAATCCAGGATTGTCCGCCACCATTCGGCGTTACAGTGAGCGTTGGGCGCGCTCATCGATCCCAGTGATCTTGCATTTGTTGGCCCAAGAACCAAACGAATTAGCTGCCATGATAGAGCGCCTGGAAATGGCCGAGGGGATAATGGGAGTTGAAGTTGGTTTACCCCCCGATTGCGACCCTGATCTAGCGGCCATGATGGCCCAAGCAACACTTGGTGAACTCCCTGTGATCTTGCGGGTTAATCTGGATGTGAGTAGGGATATCCTTGAGGCGATAGTCGAAACTGGGGTGAATGCCATTAGTTTGGGAGCGCCACGAGGTACATTGCTTGATGAGCACGGTATACCGGTTTCAGGAAGGCTTTACGGCCCGGGGGTATTTCCATTAGCGCTAAGCGCTCTGAAAAAATTTAGAGAATACAAAATCCCCATCATTGGGTCCGGGGGAGTGTATGGGCAAGAAGAGGCCCAGGCGATGCTGGCTGCTGGGGCCGTCGCTTTGCAATTGGATGCAAGCCTTTGGTTAGGGAATAATCTAAACCTAACTCAAGCTGAAGGCCTAGAGAGCTAAGCTTTCCCCCCTTGAAGGGCGTTGCGGATGTTTGCCTCGATCCTATTGCCAACTTCTATCCACCGAAAACGCTCGAAGGCTAACTCATAGCCTCTCTGACCGAATTGAGCCCGCTTCTCTTGATCATCGAGCAAGTCAATCAGATAGCGAGCCAGGCTTTCGATATTGCCTGGTTCCACTAGATAACCTGTCTCGCCGTGGATAACTCGGTCTGGGGTGCCGCCGATATCCGTCGAGACTACCGGTAAACCATGGGCAGCTGCTTCGGCCAACGCGGCGGCTGAGGGCTCTAGGTAACTAGGGAGGCAAAATACGGAAGCATCCATGAAATATTGGCTAACTGCGGAGCTTGGTACACGCCCGATCACAGAAACACGCGCAACGTCGATCTTGGGTTGACAGCCTAAGATTGTGAGCTTTGCATCGGGGTGAGCGTGTAGCACGCGCTTGAAGGCTTCGATCAACAAAGGTCCTGCCTTCCTCTTCCAATTAATCCCCACAAATAGAATATGTTTATCCCGATAACTTCTTCTAGAAATATCGATCTGTGGTTCAACATTGATCCCCGAATATACACAAATTGCCTTTTCAGGTGCACACGAATAATCCTCAACCAAACTATTGGTAACAAAGTTGCTCGTGGTAAAGACGATCCTTGCCCGCTGATATATCTCACGTTCTAAATCTATCCAGGCGTTTGAATATAACATGCTCTCGTCAAAATGCTGGTAGCTTAAATTTGCCAGGTGCGTATGATCAGTGTACACAAAATGTGGCACCCCCGGGATACTTGCATCAAATAGCGATTGAGTCTGAAAGGAAAAGGCATATTTATCGGCTGCCAATTGGCGAAAAATGGATCGCCTGACGTTGTTATACAAATAAGTTGTCCTCGATAAGATCGCCTGCTGAGATAACTCATCAAGGAGTTTTCGTTTCCCTGATATAAAATCGAACCCGTACCAGCGAATCATAGACAGGATATTAAATATGCTTTTATCGTTCACAAAATCCTGGACTATGTCAAATACCTCGAGATCATACTCTGGAAACTTGATTGAAAGGATCTCCTCGACGTGCTGGTTAACCAATGAGAAACTCCCCATTTTAAATAAAGCAATCTTGGATGAAGTCAAATTTGTGCCTCCTCGATGAAATCAGAAGCTTTCTTATGCAAATAAGATTGCACTTGGGGAAAGAGTCGAATAGCAAAAGTTCTCTGAACACCACTCAAAGCATTGACTCTGGCTTCATACCAATTCATAGCCTCCAGCATACCCAAGGATTTGTACAGGGCAAGAAATTGCCGGTCTATTGGTTCTTCACCAAAATACCCTCCCAAAAACAATATTTCATACTGATGCAGATAGCGGTCGGGAACGAGGAAGCCGAAGCTTAGAATCTTCACTTTCTGCACGACCAGATCAACGATCAGACGGGAGATATCCAAATATATAGGTTGCCTTTGCCAACTAAGCCTGGCATCCATATCTAATATCGCCACACGATTATCAGGGGTCATGACGATATTTCGGAAAGCGAAATCTCTATGGAGCGCTGCATTAGGAATAAGCTGCGAATCTGTTTGGTTGATCACCTCAGAAAACGAGTCTTGTAGTTTAGAGAGATCCAAGAAATCCCGGCCATGACTAACCTTGTTAATTGTTGTTGCAACAAGTTTGCGGAATTGCTCGCCATCGAACGGTTCGAGCCTAGATTGACCTATTCGGTCATGATATAGTCGCAAAAACCGTCCAATATCAGCCATGGCATTGTAAAAGCGCTGACGGAATTTTTGAATTCCTACTCTCATTCGGAGATCGAATAACATATCTTTGAGATTTCTCGACTGCAATTCCACCATGATGATGGCGTTAAAATCTGAGAGGTAACCCAATACCTGGATGGCGCAGAGGTTTGAGTTAGAATCCTCTTGAATGAGGTCATACACAGCCATTAACGAGGTAAATTCGCGCCTGCCTATTTGTCTAAGAAATTCATCAGCGATCGCATGTTCGAGAGTTGGGGTATCAGGATTCCTGGCGATTTTTATTCGGATGGTAATTTCCAGTCCATTATCCAATACAACCGTGCAGCGCATTGCATAAGAATATGCACGCGTCTGAAATTGGGAAATTGGATAAATTTCCTTGATGGTTTTCCCCAACCGACCGGGGAGCATAACCTCGAGTTGTTGGATAATTTGAGAGGCAATATTTAGTTCAGCTAGCATTGTTTTTGCCTGTGTTTTACTGTATGGAATTGAGATCTACGATAAAAAATCTCAATTCGTTTATGTCCACGCTTCTGATCCTTATTATACTGACAAAAGGCAGAAAATTAAAGCTTGGTGGCTCTTTCCGTATGCTTGGGTATAATTTAGCTTTCCAGGATTTCCTGGAAAACTATATAGAAATGACTGAATGTAGTGCAGGGAGCATCCCGATATGTTCAGTATTGGAAGTTCAATGGTTTCCCAAAGAGCTTTTAATTTGGATCTTGCCAATAAATCGAGAGTTATGCAGGAGTTGTGAAATATGGACATCACAATTGGAGTAATAATCAGCGCTATTTTGAGTTTATGTTTGTTAGTGATCCTAATCGAATATCGAATTCGTAAACCGGATATTTTGCTGCTCTACGAATCCAATGGTCAAATAGGCATTCGAAAAGGTTTGATCTATCCGCGGCATTTTAGTCTCCCTCTTGAACGCACAACATACCCAATCCGGTTGACGATCGAGGCGACCACACTCGGAAATTTAGAAGTTCGGATCAAATTGGTTGGCTCTGTTGCGCCATCACTGGACCACATTCAATCGTTGATCCGAATTGGTGGCTGGAATCAAGATGTCGTTGCGCATGCTGCCGAAGAAGCGCAAGTTATGCTCCAGGGATTGGTCAAAGAATATACAGAACAATGTGAAATCCACGCGCTATTATCAACCGGGATTTTGAATTACCTGGATGAACGTTCGGCACTTATTCAGGAGAAATTTGGTGTCGAGTTGATCTCCCTGGCTGTTCAATCCCTGGAGTCGGTGGATCCTGAGATCAGCGATGCCCTTCGCCAGCAGGAACAAGCGCGCTTGCTCGAACAAACAGAGCGCCTGAACCATCAGGCTCGTTCTGCGGCTGCAAAAGCAAAATTCCAGGCTGACGAGGAAATTTCTCAAATGGAACATGCTCTTGAACTGAAAAAATCGCAATTGAAGGAAAAATTGTTTGAGCGTGAATCAGCGTTGACTCATCAGAAACTTGAAGACGAGTTGAAGCGTAATCGCCTGCGTTTGGCCTTCGAAAAAGAAGAACTGGAAGTCCTTAAGAGCAGCCCGGAACTGCTGATGCTCACTCCTCAAGCCGCACGTTTGGCAGAAGCGAGCCAAAATCTAAAAAACGCCCGAACGATTGTTTCCCTCACTCCTCAAGAGGTGGCGCAAAGCGTAGATCTGTTGGGCGTCTTCCAGAACCTTATGCAAAACGCCCTAGAAGAGAAAAGAGAGAACAAGGAAGAATAATCATCCATGGAAGGTTTTTCCAATATCTTGCGGGTTCTTGACACGTAGAAAAGTGAGTTCGATGACATCGTATCCTTCGGACCCTAATAGCGATCTTCGCCTCAAACCGATCCGAGCCGCGCGAGTTTCGGAGATCAGCGAGTCTACTGCGGCAGCAGTTGTGCCTGATGAGGAGCGTGTTAATTTCCACATTGGGAACCCCCTGCAGGATGCAAGTCTCTCCTCCGCATACATGCGCATCGCATTGGGTATCGACGTTCAGGAGGAGAGCCTGCGCGATACTGATCCGGATGCGATTTTAGAATATCTTGGATTGCAGGAGGTAAGTAAACCGAGACTCGAATTTCTCATTCGTGCGATTCGAAAGAGTGCTCCTTACATGCCTCGTGGTGGTTACACCAAGAGAAAGCCACACGCTTTGGTCGATGCGTTTCACAGTTGGTTAGAACACCAACAAGAACCGTTGCACTACGATACGGGGGAACAATCGGGCAAACGAGAGATCGTTTTAGGTACGGGTGGGATTCATGAGATTTTGCGAATTATCTTGTTTGCCATATCGTCCTATTTGGAATTCGCCCCGGCTCGTATCCTTAGCTATCAATGTCATCTCCAACCTCAGGTGAAGGAGATTCCGAATCTGTTCTTTAATGATTTAGCTGACGATGAACGCGTGGCGCTTGCGCAAGTCGAACAATTCTTGGAACACCAACCCCAGATGCCCACGTTCATTTTAGTTGGTGGTCCTTTAGACGAAGTAACGCGGCGTACTTTGCGTCTCTTAGGCATAGAGCGGCCGCTGTTCTTCATCGAGGCCAATAACGCTCCGAACCATCTGTCACTGGCGCGAGAAGCCAAACTTGTGCAGCGTGTTATCCGTTTGATGACACCCGCTATTTTCGCTCAGCATTTGCATTCCTTATCTACGGTTTTCATTGCTGGTAATGCCGAGTTCTTGGGCGTGATTGAAAACGTTCATTTCAATCTCAAGGGGACACCGTCTGCCTCAGAAGCTGAGTACCTAGATTTTCTACTCTCACATGAACTCACCGATAAACCTTTGGATGCGCTGGGGAAGGTTCCTCAAGAAAAGCCATCCTTTGAGGATCTGGCGATGGGTGTTTCTGCGGAAACAGCATTGCCTGCTTTGGTCGAACGCGCGGAACGCAATCTTGACCGATTGCTTGTCGACCGAACCCAAGCATTGACCTATTCGATTAGGGCTGTAGAAGATGTTACTGCAACGCTTTCCCAAAAGGTTGAAAATGCCTTGAAGGGGCAAATATTCGATGAGTTGGCTGAATATACGGCTGACGAGATCCTCGCGCTGCTAATAAAAAATGCACATAATCCTGATTGGACAGAATCGCTTCAGGCGAGTTTCCTGGGCTCCTTTGTAAAACATCAACCCCAGTATCGTCGCGAAGCCTGCACCGTAGTGAGTGGCTCATCTCGTACGGCGTTGGGAATTCTGGGTTTTCACAGTGGAGTGTCAGAGGTTGTCATTCCAGACCTGAGTTGGTCTTACGAGCAGTGCTTTACAAAAACCTATACCGTACCTCTTTCTGCATCGTTAGGGCTAGATGTGGATGCCATCATCGAGAGAGTTGAGCAACTCCGCCAAGAGGACGCACTTTGGCCACAACGCGGCGCAGTAGTTATCAATAATCCTCATAATGCTACAGGAAAAATTTTCGATGAAGGTGACATCCAGCGGTTGATTGCATACTGTTTGCAGAATGACATCATTGTTATCGACGACTTGGCTTATCAGAATGTTGCCCCTATTCGAGACCTACCTGAAATAAAAACTGCACGATACATTGCCTCGGGACTTGTCCGTCAAGGTGTCATCAATGAAGTCCAGGCCGACCGGGTGATTAGCGTTCATTCTATGTCAAAAACCGACAGTTTTGCTGGCGCCAGGCTTGCTGTGGTTGAAATCCGTGTTCGGGAAATTCGTCAACGATTTGAATCAATAAATTTGCATATTCAGCCCAATTTGGCCGCAATTTTCTTGGCGTATTTGTTTTATCGCAACACAACACAAGCAGTTCGCACCTATTGGCATTTGCGCAACTCGATTTTGTTCGAGAGAACCCAAGCCCTATTGCGCTCAGTAGAAAACCTGCCATTAGACCGCAATCCCTTTGGGCTGCAGATCTTACCTCCAGCAGGTAGCTTGTACCCCCTCTTACAGGTTGGACACTTGCCTTCGGGCTTATCTCTGGACTGGCTGGCATCCTCAATGGCTCGCGCAGGGATCGGTATGTTACCCTTGGCGACCTTTGCGCGCACGGAGAAGGGTTTTGAAACAGGAAGAACCACCTTTCGCCTGACCCTAGGCGGCGTGGATAATGCCCAGGTTTTACAAGGCAAAACCCGCAGACTGCTCATTGATTTGAATCGCCTGATTGCTGAAGAAGAGGCTCGATATAACCGCAAGCAGCTATCGATTCATCTGACGAAAAATAGCCAAAGTCGTAATGCTGAACTTTTGAGTTCATGGGACATCTTCGAGAGGCAACTCATCCAGCAGTTCGAGTCCGGCCGCGCGAGTCGCCGCCGCATCAGTTTGCACCCATTTGTTGAGCAGCAGTTGAATAAAGATTTTTTGCATTCGTATGTCCCCGAACGGCTGGCCGTATTTCGGAATCGTTTATTAGATAGATCGTTGATTCAAGATGAATTGTTACAGCGAGCGTCGAACGACAGTGGACAATGGCTGGCCGAACGGCTGGAAGGGGAGTTCATGAAAGATTCCCTCCAGCGGCGTCAGGAGCAATTCCGGTTACGTACATACGATCGTACGGTACATCCGACCCAAGCCTATTCGTTGGCAGCCGAGATGACTCTCGATGTGGTCGTAAATGCTCTGATCGGAGTGCAATCAGTTGGGCCAACACTTGTCGAAAGAGCTGCCCATGAACTGCAGCGTGAATACCTGGGACTCAATGTAGCGATCAATTCACAACAAGAAGTTGATGAAATATTATTAGATCTCGCTTCATTGATCGCTGGTGAAGAGTTTGCAGAATTGTTCTCCGAAACTACGTTGTCCCCATTTTTATCCTTTTGGAGCGACTGGGATGGCAGCAATCGGCCATCCGGGCAAGGCCATCGCTTGGTCGCTGCTGTCGTGATGGAAAATGTGCGCCGAATGACACGCATTTTGGATACTCTGCAACACGTCGATCCGATGATTTCGATTAAACCAGAACTGAAATCCGAACTTGGCGCGCTTCCCCAGCGAAATCAACGCTTTACCAAGCTCCTAAATGAGATCACATATCTTACTCACCAGTTGGAGCAGCGTTACCGAGGTATCCTCCCCTTTTCTGTTGAAACTACATCTTTGCGTCGGTTGGCAACGCGTCTCCGATTGCGCCGAGATCCAGCGCGTATACTCTGGCAGCACAACGATCGATACGAGCGAAAGATGTTTGATCTTCGGCAACAGCGGAGATCGATGTTGGAGTATTATTTTGCTTTGAACAAGGATCTCCGCAAACAATTGCACGCACTGATTCCCTCGATTCAGAATAACCGCACTTCAGAGCCGATGGTCCGGGAAGTGCTTGGATATCGTGATATTTTGAAGCGCATGGTGCTCACACCGCGCATCAATCAGGGATTGATAACGGCGCGCGATCAGTTTGCCATAGATACCACCGCCTACAATATCAATGAGATCAACACAATCGCCGGAAAATATGGAAATCCTGGCATGACCCTGGGTTTGCAAATCAGTTTATCATCCAAACCGGAAGCGCTGATTTCTCTCGACCGCAAGATGCGAATTCATGCGGATCAATTGCGCAGGGATCTTTCACAAACTGAATTGCCTCCAATCTGGTTGATTCCTTTGTTCGAAGACATCGATAGCGTTCGAAATATTCGCTCCTATCTTGACCGGATATTAGACTATGCCACCCAGAGCAGACATACTGGGCAATCTCCGCAAGCTCGGTTCAAAGAAATCATTTGTGAGGTATTTATCGCCGGATCTGATTTGAGCCAGCAGGTAAGTCAGGCGAATGCCGCTCATCTCTATCGGAAGGCAAAATATGATACCCACTCCTGGTTGGCTGAACACGGGGTGGTGGAGGCTGTTCGCATCAAACTGGGCAGTGGTGAGCCGATGCAACGTCAAGGAGGCTATTACTCTCGTGTTGCCGGGAATCGTGCCATTGAGAATAGTGAGGGGAATAGACGCCGAATTTCCCAACACTTGATGCCCGCTGCCCGAAAAAGCACAGCTTATGCTGTGACGCCTCTGCAAGGGGTTTTCTTGGGTGGAGATCTGCGGACTTTCCAAAGCAATTTGTCGGAATATCTCCGGTTTTTGCGAGTCCGTGATTATGTCAGTTTTCATAATCACGTGCGGGCAATGCAGCACAGCCATCGCGAAGACCTTATCAGGGCTGCTGAAACAATTGCTGAAAGCCGTTTGGGAACCCAAAGCCGAAGCTTGCAAGAATTAGAGCGGTTGACGATTGGAACGAAAGATGCATTATTAGAAGGATTCCTGGAGGAATTGACGGATAATTTTCGGCATATCCTTTATGGTCAGCAAGAAGATGTGGTTGGGATCCATGTCATTTCCTATTTCATCGGTAGGTCTCTGCCACAATTGAGGGATCGGCCCACATTTAGACGCACACCTGGCTCAGGCGTCGATCGTGGGCAACGCATCCTAGCCAATATTGCGGAGATCATTCCTCTTGCCAAACAAGGCAGCCTTCTGCGCGCCATTTCTCATAACCAATCTCAGACGGTCGTATTGGGCATCAACCAGCTCACAACGGGATTATTCCGTTGTGAGCTGGTTGATGCCACGTATTTACCAGGATAGCAAGGGCGAATATCTTAAGCGCATTGAAACCGCTTTCCCTGCGGGGAATTCTGCTTTTGTGGCCTTGCGAGAAGATAGCGATGCGATGAAACACTATTTGCACTTGTTCCAACAAGAGCTTCTTCGACGCCATGGTGTAGATGTCAACAATTTCTTTGTCAAAGGGGTCTTCCTTCCTGAACTTTTACCAACCCTCCGTCCAGACTTGGCGGTCCTGTTGCAAGAAAATCTTTTCAACAGGGATATTGATGCCTTTATGCAAAATATATCTGGGAAAGTTGCCGATGAATGGCGCGTGGAAGTTAGTAATTTGCTGCAATTGCCGGAGCGGATTGATTCCTGGCGTTCGATCATTTGGGATGTGTTAGGAGAGTCAATCTATCAATGGGTGCAGAGTTTTGCTGAACTTGCGACTGCTTTGTATTCCTTCTCGACGACACGAGCGTTTGAGGCTGCCCCCCCGGTTCTTCGAGGGGCAAAATTATCTCCATCACTGACAGAATTCTTTCGTACGGCGCGCGTTGATGATGAAATGCGCCACTTTCTTATCGGTGCAATCGAGTATCTGAGCTCCTTTACCGAAGGGGATATCGAAGTGCCTGTCAGCATCATCCGCGCGATGAATGATGTCGAGCGCATCGCCCAAATTGAGGAGAGTGCCCTGCCGAAAGAAAAACAGGCTGTGGTGCGCTTTTGCACCCTCCAGATAGCCCGCCTGGCCGGAGAGAACGGGTGAGAATCCCGTTTATATGGATTTGATTGTATGTCATCCTGAGCACGCCGTAGGCGAGCGAAGGATCTCTCAGAATCACCCCAGTCTACGCAATTGCTTCCAGGTGACGCCCCATCCCACAGACAAGCCCAAAATTGCAAACCCACCTAAGATCAGCAGTGTCCGAGACCAATCTACAGGCCATTGGTGAAACAAGATCAGATCGCGCATCGGGTCGACGGCGTATGCGTTAGGAATCAGCCATGTAAACCAGACTGCCCTGTCGAGGTTGACGCGCACCAGCGACAACCCGCCACCAATGAAAAAAGTAGTAAGAGCGGTCAACATCACGGCGATAGCCCCCGCGAAATATTGGGCGCGCAGCCCAAATGCCATCGTAATCGGCACCCAGAAGAGCACCACCAAAGCCGCCAAAATCCACACTCCCAGCAATGCCTGTCCAGGGAAAAAGGCCTGGTCTAAACCTGGCCAGGCTCCGATCCAAAGATAGACAATGGCCATCAAGGCTGTACCAGTGAGTGTGCTCATGATCAAGGCGAGCAAAGTCTTGGGGAGCAGAATCCAGGCCAGAGAACGCGGTGCCAGCCCAAATTCCAGGGTCAGTTGGTCCACCTGCTCTTTGTAGGTCAGCATGAAGATATTCATCATTCCCCCAATCATGAATGCGAGTAGGACGACCCCTACAGCAATAACTGGAAACCATTCGATCATCTCCGGAAGCGGGTATGCCTCCCTCATAGCCAGTGGAGGGGTGGGGTAGGCGATCAATTCATAAAAACGCCACATTATTTCTGCACTGTAAAGGCGGTGGTTTTTGGCGCGGTCGTCAATATAGTTGGTGAAATACATTTCGATAGTAGGATTTTCACCAGCTTCCACGCGCGCAGAAAAATCCGCCGGAATTACCCAAACACCTTCTAAGCCAAATTGATGGTACATCTCCCAGGTTTCAGCTTCAGGTAAATCGATGATATCGTAGTAAGGGATGCCAAAGGGAGATAGGGATTCTGCAAAGGTCTCTTTTAAAACCTGTCCATAGGGTCCCTGGTCGTGATTGATCAGGCCTAATTTGAAGGCCAATCGTCCCCCGAACAATAGTCCAAAGGCTAGCAAGATGAAAGTTGTTGGGATGAACCCGCCGGCGGCGCTGATGGGATCATGCCGCCAGACTTTGACTTCTGTGATGAAAAGGATCCAGAAACGCTTCATGCTACACCTGCGCTGCCACCCGTTTCTGATAGACGATGACATTCAAGCCAACGATCATCAAGCTCATCAAGACTAATACCAATATCGCTGTAAACGGTGATCCCACTGGCGCACCAAAATAGAGCGGGAAGAGCAATTCGACCGCATAAGAATTTGGCATGAAAAGGCTGGCAGTGGCATACCCGCGCCCGAAACCGGCTGCTAGCCCAAATGCGTTTCCGACGATCCAACTGATGAACGAAGTGATCAGTGCGATCATAAACGCGGGAATAGTTTTTTGAATGGCCAGCCCAGCGACGATTCCCACCCCACCGCTGATCAAGCTAATGAACAGGATGATCAGTACGACCTTTGTGAGGCTTGCTGGCCAATAACTGGTTACTACGCCCATTGTCACCAGCAGCACCCCGGCGCCTAGTAACCCAGTGAGTATCAAGCGCGTCAAGCGGCCTGCTAAGATCATGATTGGGGGTATGGGAGATAGCCGATATTGTTGGATGGTGCCGCGTTCGAATTCTTGCGCTGTCAAAATTGCGCCAATGATGGAAGCAGCCATTGCTGCGGCCATGGGGAGCAGTGCTATTCCAAAATATACTTTGTAGGGCACATCCTGTGGCAGCCAAGGTTTCTCGATGATGCTCACAGCTTGGTCACCCAGGTCGTCATTCCAGATTCGCAGCGCGGCATCAGTCAGGCGATTGCGAAAATTCTTGACGATGTTGCTGTCGATCAAGCCATAAGACTGCACTGCGGTAGAAAAGCCAGCCTCCGTCTCCACACCGACCACCTGGCGCAGCCCACTGGTATCGCTTCTTTCGTCAATGAGCTCCACATCGATATAGGGTCTGCCAATGGGGGAGCCGACTTCCTGCATGGCATAGACGAGATCAGATCCGATCTGGCTGCTGGGCTGGGTGACGTGCATCAGAAATGTGGGCTCAACCAGGATCATCGCCATAAGCAAATACATCAGTGTGGGTTGGATGATGGCCACAAGGTGTACGGCAATTGCAGTGCGAACGAATTTGAATTCGTTGGCGATGAGCAACAAGAAACGTTTCATGATTGTGCTTCTGTCTTACCCTTTCCCTAGATTAGCGGGAAGTGCAAGGTGGGAATAGGGGCTAATCTCTCAATGCCCGCCCGGTATGATGTAGGAAGACGTCATTTAGGGTGGGACGGGCCATGCGTACTGACTCTATGCGGTGCTCAGCGGCCACGCGTGTGACCAACTCACCCATGACGCTCTCGGCATTGCGAACTTCGAGGCGTAGTTGATTTGTCTCAAGGGATGAAAACGCCTGCACACCAAGGCCAGCAAACAGCGCACCCGGATCTTTGATTTCAGGCGTAGTGCTCAGGGAGATGATGTCGCGCCCCAAATCAGATTTCAAATTCTCAGGTGAATCAAGCGCGACGGCATTGCCGTGGTCGATGATTACTAGCCGGTCACAAAGCGCGTCGGCTTCTTCCATATAGTTGGTTGAAATGATAAAGGTTTTGCCTTGCTTTCGCTGCGATCGGATATGTTCCCAGAGTACATGGCGTCCCTGAACGTCAACGCCCAGGGTTGGCTCATCAAAAAGAATTATCTCCGGGTCATGAAGTAATGCTCGAGCTAACGCCAAACGACGTTTCATGCCTCCTGAGTAGGTACGCAGCGCATCTTTGCGCCGCTCCCACAAATTCATCATCTTGAGGAACTCCTCAATGCGTTCTTTGACCGTTGAGAGATCGTCGCAATAGAGTGCCGCGTGGTGCCAGAGGTTGTCCATCGCTGACAGGTCTGGATATACGTTGGTATCTTGGGAAACCAGGCCAATGCACTTGCGAACCAAGCGTGCCTCATTGATCGGGTCGGATCCCAACACGCGAATCATTCCGTGATGAATTTTCAACAGCCCTACGATCAGGTTCATCGTGGTTGTCTTTCCAGCCCCATTTGGCCCAAGCAGGCCGAAGATCTCACTCTGCTTTACTTCAAAGGAGAGATCATCAACAGCCAGATGATCCCCAAAGCGACGAGTTACAGACTGTACAGAGATTGCTGAGTCCATCCTTGCCTCGTTATATTCTGAGTAACTTATCGATTTCGATGAACAGAAACATGGGTATGCCCCAATAGAATAAAGCGGCCAGGATTGAGTAGGCTGTCACATGCGATGATTGAAAGTCCATTTGTCGTGTTCGTTGGTACGCAAGTAATGCGATGAAGATGAATATCAATCCAGAAATTAACCCTGGCGAATATTCCCAGAAGATAAAGGTGAAGATGATGTGACTGACGCCGTTCATGAAACCCCACAGCACAATACCCAGACCCGCAGGCAACAATGAAGCGGGATTTCGGCGATAGAGAACGAATCCTATGCCGAGGACGATCGCAAAATACACATTATGCAACAGCCATTTGAGTAAAGTGTAATTTGGGATATGCCAGTGCAATTCAGCCCAGGCAGCGAAATTGAAGATACCCTCATCGATCATGTGTAAAGGTACATAAACTAGGAGTGTGCCCAGGATGAGATGATCAAGAGTAATATTTCTAAACCACAAGCGTGTATTTGTTAGCATCGCTATCTCTGAATTACTTTGGGATATTTAATGTTCCCTTTACGAAGATTTCAACGCAATTGGTTATTATGTCATCCGTACTCTGCTCGAAAGCTGCCGGTCCGCCCAAAAATTCTCCAGCCACAACGTGTGAGAAGAACATCCCCAAGAAAGCCTGAGCCATCAGTTCGGGGTCGAGGTTTCGAAGAAGGCCTTCATCGATTTTCTTTTTAAGATATTCAGTAAGGACTGTTCGCAATTGTTTGGGAATTTGGGCTACTACATCTCTAATTTCAGGCAATTCATTGGCTTCGCACAGGATTAACCGCAGTGCATCTTGGCGCTGAAGTAATGCATTCAAGAACACACTCGCGAAAAGAGTCAAATCCTGGTGGTAATCACCAGTGAGTTGGTTTGCGATTAGATCGGTTAGATTTGGTAAGGCAGATCGATCTTGGATCAATGCTGATAGCAGATTGCGTTTACTACCGAAATGTCGGAATAGAGTAACTTCGTTGACACCGGCAGTTTCGGCAATCGCACGCGTAGTTGTGCGGGCATAACCTTGTTTCGCAATCAGCCCAGCGGCCGCGCGAAGAATGCGTTCACGCGTTTCATCTGGAAGAGGGGAGGCATCTTTCGTCATGAGTTATTGATTGTGCAAGTAAGTACTTGCTTGCAAGTATCGCGCAAATTCGCACGCCTGTCAAGGGAGTCCAAGTGCTCAGACCGAAATAGAGTTGCTATTTTCCTGAGTCCTCTTGAAAGTGCTTGAGATCGATTTGTTTATTGGGTGATGGGGATTCTCACAGGTGAAAGCTCTGCTTGAAGCACGAAGAATGCTTCCACAACTTGTGGATCAAAATGTTTCCCAGCCTCACTGCGGATGAAATCCAAAACCTTCTCCAATGGCCAGGCATCGCGGTAGGGTCGATCTGATGTCAATGCATCCCAGACATCTACGATCGCGAAAATACGCGCTGACAAAGGAATTTGGAGACCCTCCAAACCACGCGGGTATCCAGTTCCATCCCATTTTTCGTGGTGGCAATAGGGGATATCCAGTGCAGGGCGCAAATAATGAATTGGCAACAACCATTCATACGCGTAGACAGGATGTTGGCGCATGATCCGCCATTCTTCTTCATTGAGTGGCCTGGGTTTGCTCAGGATCGAATCAGGCACACCGATTTTGCCAATGTCGTGCAAGAGGGCCCCTCGACGGATATGAACCATCTCATCATTGCTAATACCCATGCTTCGCGCTAATTTAATCGTCATTTCAACAACGCGCCGGCAATGACCTTCCGTTTCCATGTCGCGCAATTCCAGGCCGCGCGCCCAGCCTTCGATTGTGGCGTCATAAGCCTGTACTAACTCGATATTCGAGCGTTGCATATCATTGAAGAGGCTGATGTTATCGATAGCAATAGCGGCTTGTCCTGCTAGGGTTTCTAGGAACTCCAGCCATTCCTCCTCAGCAGAATGTTCTTGTCGATGGAAGATCTCTAAAACTCCCAAAATTTGCCCTTTTGCAATCAAGGGAACACCATAGTAAGTAACAAATCCCTCGTCTTTCATATGAAAAGATTGTTCGAAAGCATACTCATGGTTGCCTAAATCTTGGATTTGGATGATCTTTTGTTCCAGTGCAGCCTTGCCTGCTAGTCCTTCTCCTAAACGCAGGTTTGTGTAGTAGAGGGCGTTTGTCCGAAATCCTACGCCAACTATAAATTCTAATGTTTGCAAATGGCGATCGAACAATAGCACATCTGCTGCATCGATCGCTAATTGAGAGAGTACCTGTTTGAGCAGCATATCCAATGTGAAGTGCAAATCAAAGCTGCTGCTGATGGTTTGATCTATGCTCCGCAGGGAAGATAACCGATCTAAGCGTTGTTTAGCTTCATAAAATAGGCGGGCATTCTCTCGCGCTAGCTCGGCTCGCTCAGTAATTTCTCTTTGTAATTTCTCATTGGTTTTGATCAAGTCAACCGTACGTTTCTCAATGTGAACCTCGAGTTGGTCATGGGCTTCCTGCAGGGCGATCTCTGCATTTTTACGCTCATTGATTTCCCTTGTTATACCGATAATACCGATGACCTTCCCTGAGTGATCTCGCATGGGAACTTTGGTTGTGGATGTCCAATTGACCTCCCCGCACGGTTTGCGCCATTCTTCATCACAATCAATTATAGGTTCCCCTGTTTCGATTATGCGTTTTTCATCTGCTCGAGTTATGTGACCCAATTCTTCCCCAAATAACTCGATATCCGTTTTGCCAATAACTTGGTTTGGATCGTCAAGCTTAAGGTCTTGTTGCATCTTATTGTTGATTCGAATTAACCGTGACCGTTCATCTTTGAAGTAGATGCTATCTGTCGCAGCATCCATCAAGGCTTCTAGCAATTTCTTTTCTTGTTGCAACTCCTCCCATAGTCGACTATATTTTCCCATGAGGTAATGAGCAGCAAATGCTGTGGCTATGGTCGCAAATGCAATCGTCACATTGCGCGATTGACCAGTGGTTAAATTTGGAAATAGGATCTCCAAGCCCCATACGAAGGCCGACATGCCGACCAGGGTTATACAAATTGCTAGCAGAAGAGTTGAGAAATATTTAACAGACCCCTGATTTCCTTTCTTGGATGAGTTTAAATATTCCGCGTTTGGAGTTAGTCCCATGGACTGAATTCCTCGAGTTGTTCTCAATTAAATCCTTGATTTTGTCCAGGTAATTCAAAATAGCTTATTGTAGGGTTTTTGAGAAACACTTTGGGACTATCCAGATTTAGGGGTACGGGGGTGTGGAGCACCCCCCTAAATCTGGGGGGAAATCCCGTCAATTCCTGGAAATCATTAATGTACTATATTGTATGTAATTAACAAAAAATTATAACGGTATTTCTAAGAGAAAAACCTTTCCTTTCTGTTGGGTCAACCCATTCAGATTATGGAGTACTATTGAATCAATATGCCCCCAAGGCTGGAAAGCCCTTAGGAGCACAAGAATTTCTTGAGTTGATCAAATTCGTAGGATGGTTATTCGAGTTCGAATCGCCATACTGCAAATCCAAAGCATACTGCTGCAAATCCAAGTAGAATTACCGCTGGTAAGAGAACAGATTCGATTCCCATGCCGCGCACAACGATATTTTGATACCCATCCATCGCCCAGGCCACAGGGGTGAAATGTCCTACTGTCTGGAAGGCTTCGCTGGTAAATTCCAAGGGAACCCATGCTCCGCCAAGACCAGAGAGAATGAACATGGGGATCAGTGAGAACATGATCACTTGCTCTTCTTTCTTTGCCAGTGTACCAATGAGCATGCCCATGCTGGCTACAAAGAGGGCAGTTGCCAGCGTGATGATGATCGTGGCAAACGGGGCGTCGAAATACCCCACATCTAGGATGATCGCAGCAAAGCAGATCAAAATGGTGAATTGCATCAAGATCATTAGAAACATTGCCAGAAAGTGCCCTAACAGGATTTCAGTTCGAGAAATGGCCGTGGTAAGCAGCCGCTGCAATGAGCCTGATTTGCGCTCATTGACCAATACGCCTGCGGCATCAATAAGGCCTGCGATGGCGAACTGCACCATCATCCCGGGTGATGAATGTGTAAAGGCGTTGGGCTGTTCTTCAGCCTCTTGATCGACTCCCGTCTGAGTGCTTAGCAGAACAAAGGGGGGATTGTCCCAGGATGATATGGCGCTTTCAAGGGATCCTTCGTAGAAAGATTCTCGGTCTAATTCGCTCGCGAAGGGAATCTGCTGCTTCGGGACCATAGTGCTGAACTGGGCCGTGTTGGATGAATTTATCAGGCGGTTAGCAGCTGCATGAATTCCATTCTGGGCGGTAGCTCCTGCTTGCGTTTCATCTTTCAAGATCACTCTGAGTTTGATGCTCCGATCGGATAGGATGCTTTCTCCATAACCAGCCGGCACGATGACCAGAGCGGCAAGCTCGTCCTCAGCAACCATATTCTCGATCTCGCCCTCTGGGGAATCGTTTTCGAATGAAACGGGACGGAGGGCGTCGGATTTCTCTAGTAACGCCAGAAATGCAGCACTGAGTTCACTTTGATCCCGATCGATTACTCCTACGGGAAGTCGGGGATCGACATCTTCGTCACCACCGCTATCGAAGCCGCCAAAAGCAAAGCCAAACACCAGAGTGAAGACAACCGGCATGAACAGTAAGAACAGGAATGACTTCCAATCTCGCAGGATTTGTATCAAGTCGTTGTATGCTAAATCAAGGATACGCATGAGATTCTCCGTTAGGCATAATTATTTGTACCTGTTTTGGACGCGGAAGACACCAATCCCAAACAAGCCGATGGCCCAGGCTATCAAAACAAGGATATTGAGCCAGATTTCAGGTAAGCCCCCGCCGGTCATCGTGATCTGCAAACCCTCCACCGCCCATCCCTGGGGAACCAGATGGGATACTGCCGAAATGAATGCAGGTGGGTTTGGCATGCCTAGGGTGAAGATCGGCATCATGCCAGCCATCCCCATAATTGTCACCAGACCACCGATCATAATCCCTGCCTGGCGAGTAGATTTCATAAAGGAAACCAGGAAGATACCAAAGGCTGATGAAGCCAAGGTTATGGCAGTACTCAAAAGCGCGACGGATAAAAGATCACCCCATTGGATTTTGAAGACTAAATTCCCAAAGAGCAGCAGCACAGAGATCTGGACTAATATCGTCATGGTCACCGACAAGAATTTCCCGCGCAGGATCGTTGCCGTAGGCGTAGGTGTCGTGAAAAGACGCAGCAGCGTGCCCTCTTCTTCTTCTTTCAAGATGGTTTGGGTTCCACTGGCTCCTGTCAAGAAAATGTAGAAGATCGACATCCCAGCCATCATCATGGCGATGATGCTGATCGATTGGCTGGATTTTTTTTCTTCGGTTACTGGAGCCCTTATATCAAGGAATGGATTGACATTCCCAGATTCTTGAGTTTGGTTTTCAGGTTGAATGGTCCCCAGATACTGGGTAACGACGGCCTGGATTTGCGTTTCATCTAGCAATTGGCCGTGGTTTTCCATCTGCTCCAAAGTTACTGCAAGGGTAATCTTCGATGCTGAAAAGTTGTCCAGAAGTTGGTTGATGATGCCTTTTACAATTTGGGGGCCTATGGTTAGTGTTGGATCCTGATATACCTCGACCGCAATGGAGCCTTCCGTCGACATAAAAGATTCTGTCAGGTTTTTCGGCAAGATGATGGCTACCCCGGCTTCCTGGTTGTCCACTGCTGTTTTGGCAGCCTTGGCAGAACTCGTTAGGGTCAGATCCATTATGTCTTCAAGCCCATCTGATGAGAGCGCCATTGAAAGCATTTCTCCGATCGACGAATATCCATCAGATGAGGGATTTGATGTTGACTGAACAGGAATCCCTGGGAGCCTGCCTTCATCCAAATTGACCAGGATCACCTTCGTCCTAGGCAGTACGAACCCTTCCTCGTCGTCGCCAGATCCCCCGAACATCAGGGAGAACATGCCTGTCATCAATATTGGGATTACAAACATGAACATGATCGCGAACAGGCTGCGGAATGACTGAGTCATATCTTTGAGGGCAATATCTATTGATTTTTTCATCATATATCTCCATGAGACTGGAGACCGGGGATTGGGGACCGCTATGGTTAGCCGTCTTCCGTCGTCGGTCTACCGTCAATCTCTTAATGCCCTTCCAGTCAAATGCAAGAAGACCGTCTCTAGGTTTGGTTCCTGGATTTCGATTGAGGTGATACGCACGCCCGCCTGAACAGCGACCTCGAACAGCGAGGGAAGGACGACATTAGAGTCATCGACCAATAAGTGCAGCTGACCATTTTCCGCGCTGATATTCTCGACACCAGGCGTTTTGCTCCAGGCTTCCATTACGTTTTCAGATGAGGTGTTGATACTCAACTCGATGCGATCGTACTCTCCGACGATCTTGACCAACTCATCGTGCGTGCCGTTGGCGATGATCTCTCCATGATCCATAATAGCGATATGATCGGAAAGCTCTTGAGCTTCTTCCATATAGTGGGTTGTGTACAGCACGGTCATTCCCTGTTTGTTGAGATCCATCACCGAATCTAGGATCTTGCGACGGCTTTGTGGGTCTATGCCCACTGTGGGTTCGTCCATGATGACTACATCGGGCTCGTGCAGCAGCGCAATGCCAATGTTCAGCCTGCGCTTCATGCCACCCGAAAACTTCTCTACACGCCCCTTTTGACGATCAACTAAACCGATTGTCTCAAGGATTTCATTGACTCTGCTTTTGAGTGCAGTACCTCTCAGGCCGTACATCTTGCCCCAAAACATCAGATTCTCACGTGCGGATAGATCATCATAGAGCGCGATCTCCTGCGGGACAACACCGAGAGCAGCTTTGGCATCCAAGGGTTCCTGGGTAATTGAATGCCCTAAGATCGTTGCATCACCCTGCGTTGGTTTGAGCAGCCCGGAGATCATCGAAATTGCTGTAGTTTTTCCTGCTCCATTAGGACCCAACAAACTGAATATCTCTCCAGCTTGTATCTCAATATTCACACCATTTACAGCATAAACTTCGCCGAAATCTTTATGAAGATCATTTGTGTAAATTGCTATTGGATTATTCAAAATTCACCTCGCATATATTCCTTTCTCCATTCCTCTTAGTACTTACGCAGTTTGGCGAGGAATATGCTGGTAATAGGGGGTGGGGGGCTTCGCCCCCACCCCCTATTACCAGCAAACCACACTTTAAGTGCGTAACTCCTACATCTTTTATTATCTCTACCATTCTGACAATACCATTTACTGATTCCAATGGTTCGGTTCACGTAGATAAGTTTAGTCTGATCTGCAAAATATTCCATTGGACTATTAGATTTTTGATGCCTGTATTTTCGTACATTGTCCATCCGTACAATAGCCTACTTGAGAGATTAGAGTACAATTTCAATACGATGAATAAAACCCGATGGATCGATACTTTTAGAGCAAATCTGCGATCAGAGCCGCCGAGCGATTACGATCAGGCGATGCGAGAAGTCAGGCCATTTTATTGGTTCCTGATATTTGGGATGGTGATCCAGTATGGCTTTACGATGTATTTTTTTGCAGATAAAGCCCAACCCGTTCGGTGGTTTTCCTTCACCATTTTGATGCTCCTCCACGGTGGTTTGCACTGGGTATCTCCCCATCTGACCTATAAAACCATGTTAACTCCGTTTTATGTGCTCATCCAGAGTGCCCTGGCGTTCATCATCGTACTGATCTCCAATAGTATTGGATTAACCTACGGCCTGTTTGCGCCTTTGTTGGGGGAAATCATCGGCATGTTTAGACGCTCCAAAATCTCACTCATTTATGGAGTGTTTTTCTTACTGGCTTCGTTCCTCAGTTATTTGGTCGTTTCAGATTTCTCCCAAGCATGGGAGTGGATTATCACAGCAATTCCAATAGCTATATTTGTTTGGCTATATGTATTTACATACACCAATCAGGTTGAGGCGCGTGAAAGAGCGCAAGATCTGCTGGCTGAGTTGGAAGAGGCCCATCAGCAACTTTCCGAATATGCCTCTCAAGTCGAGTTCCTGACCCTGACTACCGAACGCCAGCGTATGGCTCGCGAGCTGCATGACACCTTAGCACAGGGACTGGCAGGTTTGATCTTACAGCTCGAGGCGGTGGATTCCCATATTTCTGCTGGCCATACTCAAAAAGCCCAATCTATTATCCAGCAGGCCATGGGGCGAGCTCGGACCACATTGGCAGACGCTCGCCGGGCAATTGGCGATCTCCGCGAATCCCAGTCTTCCCGAGAGCTTGTGGATAGTTTACAGGAACAGGCTGATCGTTTTACCCATGACACAGGCATCCCTTGCGAAGTGAATGTATGCTCCCTCGAAATGCTATCCCCCGAGGTTGCACAAAACGCGCTGCGCGCAGTATCTGAAGGCCTGATCAATATTGCTCGGCATGCCAATGCCACTCAAGCGGTTATAGAAATGTCTTGTGATGGTCATCAGTTGGAAATTGAAATTCGAGATGATGGCATCGGTTTCGATCCCCAGGATTGCGTGGGGCGTGCCGGACATTTTGGCCTTTTGGGTATGCGGGAGCGGGCCAGGATTTTGGGAGGCTCGTTGTCCATTGAGAGCTGCTCGTCCCGAGGCTCCACGCTCAAGTTGGAATTACCAATTGAAAAAATCCATGACTGAATCGATCCGCGTCCTAATCTGTGATGATCATTTGATTGTGCGTGAAGGCTTGCGCTTGATCCTGGAAACCGAGGCTGGTTTCGACCTGGTGGGTGAAGCCTCCGATGGCGCTCAGGCCATCCAACTGGCTGAAAAACTCCAGCCGGACGTGATCTTGATGGACCTGCGCATGCCGGGCATGGATGGCCTCACTGCCATTGAGCACCTGCGTGTCGAACATCCTGAAATCGCCGTTGTCATTCTGACCACCTTCAACGAAGATGAACTCATGCGCAAAGGTTTAGGTCTGGGCGCGCGCGGCTATTTGCTCAAAGACACCGACCGGGGGACTTTGTTTAACTCAATTCGGGCTGCGGCGCGTGGAGAGACCTTACTAAAACCTGAAATCATCAATTCTTTATTGGCTGGGGAATCGGGTGATAGAAAACCTGTTTCGAGAACAGTTGTTGATTTGACTGAGCGAGAATTAGAAGTGCTTGGGGCAGTTGCTTTAGGCGAACGCAGCAAAGAGATCGCCTATCGTCTGGGGATCACAGAGCGCACGGTCAAAGCCCATCTCTCGAATATCTACAGCAAATTGGGGGTTGATTCACGCGCCGCTGCAGTTTCTGAAGCCATGCAGCGGGGAGTGCTGTAAAAATAGGGTTGCGAGTCAAAGCTCGCAACCCTATTTGTTAAAATTTTTCGATCGTGCGAATGGCAATATACCATAAGATTAAAAGAATAATACCCCCAATCAGGAAGGGCGCGGTTGAACCAAGCCATTCGAAGATCGCGCCCATCACCAGCGGCGTTATGGAGTTAGCTCCACTGAGGAATGCCGCTGATATCCCTAATGTGCCGCCGACTTCTGCGGGGCTGACGCGCTTTGTGAGCATACTATTGATGGATGGCTGGAGCACGCCACCTCCGATAGCAGTGATAAACATGGCCACAACCAGCCAGCCTAATCCAAACCAACCTAAATCATCATCCTCAGGCAAATCGATCTGGATATTTTGAACAGGGGGTGTCTCACCGGGCATGTCTGTGCCAGCAGTCAGTTCGGCAGTCACCTCGCTTCGGTTATACCAGGGAACGGGTTGCGCGGGGGTAAATGCTGAAAGCAGCATTCCCACCCCCAGAACGAGCAATCCCATCAATACCAACCAGCGATCGCCCATCCTTCGGCTCCACCTACCCACAAAGTAACCCTGGATTAGAACTAACACGATGCCAATGTAGACAAACAACCCGGCATTACTGGTGGCGTTCATCCCCAGCCGGTTGAGAGTGAAAAGGGAGAGCAATTGCTCAAGCCCGCCAAATGCGAACTGCTGGGCGAACATCAGTGCCAATAAGAATCCAATTTGGGGCTTACGCAAGGCCTCCAGCATTGCCTGGATGCTAAAACGAGAGCCCGAATCTCGCTGGCCGCGCTTTTCCGGTGGATGGGATTCTTCCAGCCAGAAATAGGTCAGAAAGATGGATGCGAGTGAAAACGCCGCCGCGACGTATGCTACCAAACTGTAATTATTGTCACTGACTGCCAGGGTTGCGAAGGCGATGATTGGCCCGATGATGAAGCCCAGGCCGAAGGCCGCCCCAATCAGCCCCAAACCCTGTGTGCGGGTCTTTTCAGTAGTGTTGTCGGAGATGACCGCCTGGGCCGTGGCAATATTGGCACCAGATATGCCGTCGATAATGCGCGAGATGAACAATAGGGACAGTGTATTTGCCAGCCCGAGAATGATGAAGCCGACGAACGTGCCTATCTGGCTGATTACCAGCACAGGGCGTCGCCCGTAGCGATCTGAGAGACGGCCCAAGATCGGGGCGCCAAGGAACTGCATTATGGGATACGCTGCTCCTAATGCGCCGATCACGAAGGCATTGGCCCCGAAAGACGTCGCATAGAGTGGCAACAGGGGGATGATGATGGTCAATCCCAAGAGATCGATCAGGACGATAACGAATACGGGTACGATCTTCTTGAAATCTAATTTTTCTTCGGGATTTTTTGTAGCCATGAAACTTCTAAATATCACTGGACTTGGGGTCTGGGGATGTGCGGAGCACATCCCCAGACCCCAAGTCCAGACTACTAATACTACCTTTCCATCCAGATGGTTACTGGTCCATCATTGTGGATTTCTACCAGCATATGAGCGCCGAATTGCCCCTGTTTCGTTGGAACCCCCTCCGAGGTCAGTCTCTCAGCGAAAATGTCCACGAGCGGATTAGCTTCCTCGGGCCTGGAGGCACGCGTAAAGGAGGGTCTGCGTCCTTTTCTGGTATCGGCATACAGCGTAAATTGGGAGATCACCAGGGCCTCGCCACCCACATCAAGGATAGAGCGATTCATCTTACCTTCGTCATCCTCGAAGATGCGCAAATTGGCGATCTTATGGGTCAAGTACTTAATTTGTTCTTCCCCGTCTTCAGGGTTGATCCCCAAGAGGATCACAAGCCCTGGACCGATTTCAGCAAGCGGGCGCCCCTCTACAGAGACGCGCCCGCAACTTACTCGTTGGATCAGTGCACGCATAATAAATTGATCAGATCATTGGCCGATCTACGAATTCGTTCCTGTCGCCTTCCACTCCAGAGCTTTGAGCTTAAGCTTCATGATTTGGCCTTCGATCATACCATCAACCAGGGAAGGATCGACTTTGAGCCCGTGTTCGCCGAGATATTTTGTGGCGATATCAACGGCATAATCTTTCTTAGACATGGCTACACCGGTTGCGGTTTCGATAGCGAGCTTCTTGGCACCACTCTGTTCTGCTGCCAGTACAGCGGCTTCAACAGCCTTATCGAGCAGGGCGCTACGAGCTTCGGGAGTGTCTACTGGTGGAGCATAGTTAGAGAATTGTGAGTTGACCTCGGACTCGATCAAAGTGGCTATTTCATCCACGTCAATCGGCACCCCCGCGCGATCCAGATATTTTTGGACAGCATCGATGGCATATTGCTTCTTCTCACGACCTGTCTGAAGCAAGCCGGAAAACCCAGCTTGTTCCGCAGCGCTGACCGCGATTTTGACGCCCTTGTCGATCATGTCTAGCTGCTCTTTGGAGAGATTCTGCTTGATCTCGGCGGCTTTCTGCCGAACCCACATGAATGCTCCAGCCACCACTATCGGGATGGCGATGATCAACAAAGCTTGAGCAAGGGTGGCCAAAAAATTCGTTAGGGTTGTGCCTGCGTCCATTATCTCCTCCTTTGGTTAGAAAAAAATGGATTAGGTATGTTTAGGGAAGTCCAATTGCATCCTTTACTTCAGAAAGAGTCTGTTTGGCTACTTTTCTAGCTCTCTTTCCACCATCGTTTAGAACACTCCAGACTTCATCGGGTTTCTCTGCCAATTTTTCTCTCCGCTCGCGGAAAGGCACCAGGTGCTCGTTTAAGTTTTTGGCAAAGATTTTCTTGCAATCGACACAGCCAATACCAGCTTGGCGGCATTCGGTGTTGATCATCTCGATCTCATCATCAGTTGAGAAGATCTTGTGCATGGTAAAAACATTGCACACATCGGGATTGCCTGGGTCTGAGCGGCGTGCACGCTGGGGATCAGTGACCATTTGCATTACGCGTTGCTGAGTCTCTTCTGGGTTGGAAGCTAGCTCGATATGATTATTGAGACTCTTGCTCATTTTATTTTCACCGTCGATGCCAAGTACTTTAGGGATTTTGGTCCCTTTCATCTGGGGTTCGATGAGCACATCCGTTTTGTAACGGTAATTGAATGAGCGTACGATCTCGCGCGTGAACTCCAGATGTGGAGCTTGGTCTATGCCGACAGGGACGACGATGGCTTTGTACAAGGTAATGTCGGCAGCCATCAAAACCGGATAGCCAACCAGACCGTAATTCACATTATGGGGTTGGTGGCGGATTTTCTCTTTGAAGGTGGGTAGATCGGTCAGCTTTCCCAAAGGCGTGACCATAGAGAGGAAGGTGTGCAGCTCGAGGACCTCTGGCACATGCGATTGGATGAAGATCATACTGTCTTCAGGGCGCATCCCGGCGGCCAACCAATCTAATGCCATTTCATAGGTATTGTGTTTAATATCCTTGGTAGTATCGACAGTTGTCAGAGCGTGAATATCTACGATACAGTAGATAGTGTCTTCGAATTCATCTTGTAGAGCTACATAATTCTTGATCGCGCCGAGATAATTGCCAAGATGTTGGCGACCTGTTGGGCGAGCGCCAGAAAAGACGCGTCCCTTCTTCTTGGTTGGTGTCATTCCTGCTCCTTAGCCAATAAGTTTTTCAATCGAGGTGAGCACCTCTGTAGGTTCTGCATGACGACCTGTCTGAATTTTGGAATAAACCAGTTGGTCATTTGCAGTCACTTCGAATTTGCCCCCACCGTCAGGGATGAGGGTGATATCTTTGATTTTCCCCTTGAATTCAGTTAATAGTGCGCCTGCCAAACTGACAGCTCTAGGTGAATAGTTTCAAACTTCACAGTATAAAATTTCGATTTTCAGCATATTGTGAGTACCTCAGTACTTGGTTTTAAGATGCAATGAGTATATCACGGAATACGAATTCTCAGAGACCCTGGTGTGGCTCAAATCTGGCAACTACCTATTGTGATAAACTTTGAGTTTATACATTGATTCGATCCAAAATCGGAGATTTGTGATGACGAACACTAATGATCAAAATCAGGGCTGTTTAGCGGCGATATTCCAGATCTTTAAACGCAATCCAGAAGTGATTGAGCCAGAAAAAGATCAACCTCTGCAAAAGTATCCTTATCAACTTAGGGAATCATTTCTTTCCCCTGCTGAATTCGCATTTTACAAAGTATTGGCTTCTGTTATCCCCGCGAACGCAGTAATCCTATCGAAAACTCGCATGGCGGATATTATCAGAGTAGATCGCACCATAGTGCCTTACTCCAGCGAGGCGCGATTATATTTTAATCAGATTGTCCAGAAACATATCGACTTTTTGGTTTGCCAGCGAGAGACGTTGAACCCTTTAGTGGGCATTGAACTCGATGATACCAACCATTCAGAACCTGACAAATTGCATCGCGATGATTTTGTTGACAACGCCTTCGAAGCGGCTAATCTGCCACTGGTGAGGGTACAGGCTCTGGAAGCCTATGACGAGGGAGAGGTTACCCGTATCTTGAGTTCATATTGGGGTTTGGAATCAGCGCCCAATTGCCCTAAATGTGACCGGCCAATGCTGATCCGAACTGCCAAGAGCGGGGAACACCAAGGGAAGAAATTTTTTGTTTGCCCTGATACAAAAAACTGCCGAACTTATTTCCCAGCATAACGCATATTGGAAAAATTGGTTTGAAAACTATACTCCGCGACATGTAGATGATCCAAGAGGGCGCAGAATTGTTTGGGTTGTCGATTGCGAGGAAATTGGTTCAAAATCGAAGACACCTGGTCAGTGATGTGATTTACCCCTCCTGCCCGAGCTCGAATTGTGGGGCGATGCGTGCAACAGTCTTGAGCATTCGAACATCTTTTTCTGCATCAGTTAAACTAATGGATTCTGCTCTCAAATCACGGTATAAGCGGTCCACTGCAATGATGATCACCTGGGTTTTCGTTAATCCATAATCAATGCCGAGCGAGCTGATTTGTTCATGGGATAGCAGTGGGAGACGAGCGTTGAACTGCTTGGTGGAATTCCTGAATTTCATATTTTGAGTTTCGTTTTTTTGACATGAGTTTCTCCATAAATTGACTGTATAGCATAATTATATACTATATCTATACAAAAGTCAATCTAGAGAGTATATTCAACTGGAATATCTGCCTACAATTTTAATTCGTTTCAACACACGACCGTCAATTGCCAACAACCCCAATCCAATTAAGCCCATACCAACGAAATGTTGAGTGAGCAATTGTTCACCCAGGATAATCATTCCTAATACAATCGCGCTGACAGGGACCAGGAATGTTACCAACAGCAAGTTAGTTGCTCCAGCAGTTGAAAGCAAGCGAAAATAAATAATATAAGCTATTGAAGTACTGAGAATAGCTAATCCAAACAACGCGCCCCATACTTTTATGCTTGGCATTGGTAATAACCATGGTTTGTCGACGATGAGAGCGAGTGGAATCATCATAATCGTAGTCCCAGTGATCTGCCCTGTTGCAGTCACTATCGATGGAATTTCCTTGAAACGTTTGCCGAAAATACCTGCGAAGGCATAGGATATAGCTGCACCGATCACTGCCAGTTGTGCGAATACATTGATGCCCAATCCATTGAGGGCATCTATTCCAATCATGATTGCTACACCGATCAATCCAAAGATTACACCACCCATGCGGTTTGGGGTAAGTTTTTCGTCCAAGGTTAGAAAATGAGCGAATAGCACTGTCCAAACAGGCGTGGTGGCATTTAATATCGCGGCTAACGAACCAGTAATTTGAGTCTGACCCCAAAATATTAGGCTAAATGGAATTAAATTATTCAACAATCCCATCACCAGAAATGCCGCCCACACTTTTGGAGAGAGCGGCATGCGGTGACCGCTGGCTAGTACGATCAAATGTAGGGCGATTGCCGCAATAGTGACCCGACCCAAGACCAGGGAGAAGGGCGGCAGCTCGGTAAGTATCACCTCACCGAAGAAAAAGGATCCGCCCCACAGAAGTGACAATAGAAGTAATAAAAGCCATTCTCTTGATCCCATCGTTTTATTACCAACGTTGCTCATTTCAATCTCCATAAAAAGGGATATTGCTCATTCTACCTCTTTGAGGAAAACCCAACAGCCGTTTTTTTGACAATGAATTATTTTTGAGAATTTTGATGGACCCAATGAGTTGGAAGTCTCTGCAAACTCCTTTTGGTGTGAGGCACCTCCAATTTAAGAAACATATAGATTTTCGGTAGAATTTAACTCCGGCACTTTGCTTCCATCGGAAATGCTTCGCTTGTGCCGGGGTAGCGGGAGAGTGCAGGGAAACCACTCTCTCGCTGTTATTTGCAAAAAAGGGGTTCCAGCAGCGCAAAACGCTACTGGAACCCCTTTTTTGCGTAAAATCCCCCCTTCCCAGTTCCACAGAAATGGGGAAGGGGAGACGCGAAGCGGGGGGGATGGGGATAAAAAACATAACACATCCAGAATATTAAATTCGGGGTGAGTCATGTTTCTTTTTGAGGAAGATGGCAAGGATTACTTGCCATCTTCCTCCATCGTTATATTGGTAATGGAAAGACTACAATCCAATTTGCAGGATTAGGTCTACGCCTCGATAGATTCAGTTGCCTTTTTCTTGGACTTCTTCTTTTTACCAGTTTTGAAAACCAACTCTTTTTCATCACCCTCGACATCGACGATGATGGTATCGCCCTTGTTGAATTCGCCACTCAACAGCTTGACCGAGAGAGGGCTCTCGATCCGCTTCTGCAGAGCTCGTTTCAACGGGCGGGCACCGAAGTCGGGGTCAAAGCCGATCTCGGCTAACCATCTTTGGGCTTCTTTAGTCAGTTTTACGGTAATGCCGTGCTCTTCTAGGCGTTCCTCGACATCGTTCATCTGCAGTTCCACGATCTCGATCATTTCGTCCAGCGAGAGCGGTGAGAATGTGATGATCTCATCGATGCGATTGAGGAACTCGGGACGGAATGTTTTCTTAAGTTCACTCTCAATCTTGGCTTGGGCTTCACGCTCTTTGCTGTCGTCAGCGTTGCGCAAGAAGCCTAAACTGCCTGAGCTGTGCACGTACTCTGTGCCCAGGTTGCTGGTCATGATCAGCACCGTATTGCGGAAATCGACGATATGACCTTGGCCATCGGTCAGGCGGCCGTCATCGAAGATCTGCAGCAGGGCGTTCCAGACCTCGGGGTGTGCTTTCTCGATTTCATCGAAGAGCACAACCCTGTAAGGGCGTCGCCTCACGGCTTCGGTCAGTTGGCCACCCTCTTCGTAGCCAACATATCCTGGAGGAGCACCGAAAAGCCGTGAGACAGTGTGCTGCTCACGGTATTCGCTCATATCGATGCGCACCAGAGCTTCCTCGTCATCGAACATGAATTCTGCCAGGGCTTTGGCCAACTCGGTTTTGCCAACGCCTGAGGGGCCTATGAATATGAATGACCCAATGGGCCTGCGGGGGTCCTTCAACCCAGACCTGGCTCGACGGATAGCATCCGAGATAGCCGTAATCGCTTCATGTTGGCCGATGACGCGTTCGTGCAGGCGTTCTTCCATTTGCAGCAGTCGCTCAGCTTCAGTTTCCAGCATCTGTGTGATGGGAATACCCGTCCACTGGGAGACTACTTCAGCAACGTCATCTTGATCGACAATCTCATCTAATTCGTGTTCGCTCTCCCAATGTTCGCGTTCATCATGAAACTCATCTTCCAGACGGACGCGTTCGGTTTTCTTCTCGGCTGCGCGCTCATAATCGCGCTCCAGGCCAGCCTGTTCTTCCTCTGCCAGCAATCGCTCGATTTCGGACTTCATATCTTTGAGTTCCTGGGGTAGGGAATACAGAGCTACGCGCAATTTCGCTGCTGCTTCATCGATTAAGTCAATGGCTTTATCAGGCAGATGCCGGTCGGAGACATAGCGGTTAGAGAGTTGAGCCGCAGCTACGATGGCTTCGTCGGCAATGCTGACCTTATGATGAGCCTCGTAGCGGTCACGCAACCCTTGTAACATCAAGATGGTATCCTCAACACTGGGTTCTTCGACGTATACAGGAGCGAAACGCCGCTCAAGAGCGGAGTCCTTCTCAATATATTTGTGGTATTCATCCAGTGTTGTAGCCCCAACGCATTGCAGTTCACCTCGCGCCAGAGCCGGTTTGAGCATGTTGGATGCGTCCAACGTGCCCTGAGCCGCGCCTGCACCGACTACGGTGTGCAGTTCGTCGATGAACAGAATGATCTCACCCTCGGCGCGCTGGATATCTTCAATGGCGGCCTTGAGACGTTCCTCGAATTCACCGCGGAACCGCGAACCGGCGATCATCGCGCCCAAATCCAGGGAGACAACTTTTTTGTTAGACAGAATCTCAGGAACATCGTTGGATTCGATCTTCTGCGCCAGGCCTTCAACGATGGCTGTTTTGCCTACACCGGCCTCGCCGATCAGCACCGGGTTGTTCTTCGTACGTCGGGAGAGGATCTGGATCACCCGTAAGATCTCGGCATCTCGGCCAATTACTGGGTCGAGTTTGCCTTCGCGAGCCATGGTGGTCAGGTCGCGGGAATATTTCTCCAAAACTTTGTAGCGAGTCTCAGCCTTGGGATCCGTGACACGTTGTCCGCCGCGCATCTGTTGCACAGCCTCGTAGACACGTTCCTTGGTCACTCCTGCGCCATCTAGCATACGCCCAGCTGGGGTATTGCGCTCGCTTAAGATGGCCAAAAAGATATGTTCAGTTGAGATATACTCGTCTTTAAGACGGTTGGCCTCCTGGTTGGCCAAGTCGACGATCCGCTTGACGCGCGGCGTGATAAAGATCTGCCCAGCGCCACCGCCGAAGATATTGGCCTTGGGTGTGGTTTTGAGCACGTAGTCCAGCCGCTCTGTAAGCGCATCGGCGTCTACATTGAGCACTTCTAATAATTGTGGAATCACGCCTTCAGGCTGCTCGATCAGCGCCAACAAGATATGTTCGGTGTCTATTTGGTTGTGTCCGTAGCGTTGGATGATTTCGGCAGCGCGCTGAGCAGCTTCCTGAGCGCGTTCTGTAAAGCGATCAAATCGCATCATAATCGGTACCTTCCTTTGGCAAGTGGAAAACCTTGCTGTTAGGATTATATCATTCGAGGGATTAGAGAAAGATCAGCAGGGTGTAAGAATTGTATATGAAAAATAAAGCGCATCTGGATGTTTAGGCCGGATGCGTGCTGTTTTTTTTCGAACGCTGTTTCGTTTATGTTCCTACTAACTCGATCAACTCTTGGATGATCAAGGGTTCCCCCTTGGCAGGATCAAGCACCAAGGTTGCGGCATCCCCATCGCAGTGGGACACACAAACCCCGCATCCCATGCAGGATTCGTACTCTACCTCTGCGAATCCATTGTCCATGGCGATGGCATCAAACTGGCAGTATTCCTCACAGTTGCCGCAACTGATACATAGATCCTGGTCGATGACTGCAATATACCCCGACGAGCAGATCATGGGATCACCGCCACGGTTAACTTCCATGGCTTTGCAACAGCAGGCACAACAATTGCAGATGGCATAAAATCGCCCCAGCATGGCATCTTTAAAGTAGGCATGCGAAACATGCCCACGTTCTTGCTCAGCTTTCAAAATATCAGCAGCTTCCTGGGATGAGATCCAACGCGTCTGGTTAGGATGGTGTTCGGAAACCATGCTGGCAAAGGGTTCTCCAACGATCAAGCAAACATCTAGAGGTAAACAGGGTTCAGAACGAGATGTGCGACAAGGGCATTCCAGAGCAACGATGTGATCAGGATTATTCAGAACGATATCTCGGGCGTGTTCGTAGGGGATGATATGTTCGAGGTCGCGGATCTCGATATCTTCTTCAATACTCACCAATTGTTTGGCAGCCTCTAATGGCATCACTTTGCCGTGGTACCCTGGGGCAATCTTGGCTTTATCGTTATCTTCAGCCTCATGTTTGACAAAGCGGCTCAAGGGCGCCAAAAGACGAGCTATACGGGGATTGGTTTCTCCCAAGCCAATATAATGGTAGGGCCAGTGCAAATAGACAAAGCCATGGATGCGATCCAAAAAAGAGAAATCCCTTTCGCGGCGAGCCTCATTCATGAAAGCACGCGTCGATGGAAGCAGTAAGCCTAGGAGTGGTTTTTTGGGCATGGTGGATTCTCCACGAGTTAGTGACGGATGGCCTGACAACGTTCGCAATTCGAGCGGTTACACAACAATGCCAGGGGATCTTTTTTAATGATATCAACAACAGTGCGGATCAACATCGACAAAGGGATCAGTTGGACTGTCGCGCCGCCGATTTGGGTTCGATTGGTATATTTTTCGATATGGGGAGCGATGGCGTTGAAGCCGTGGGAACAGCCCGGCCAGCGAGGACATTCCAGGACTCCCTTACGGGTGAGTGCCCACCTGGTGAATTGCTTGCGCCCAGCGAGTTGCTCTCCATAATGGATGCTGGTGTTGGCAGTGTGATCAACCCCTAAGAGCAGGACCATGCCCAGGGATTCAGTCAACACGCGTACAGGTGCGAAAGGCTCAGCCCGAGATTGGGCGTCAATCGCATCTTCTGCATTCACTCCAGAGAAAGAGTATATTGGATGCCTGGATCGCTGTGCATCTGGATGCTGGCGCAAGGTTTCAGCGACTACCCCCATCATTGGGTCCGCAGGCATATCGGGTTGATAGAATTCGGCTAAACGGTTTGCGTCTGTATGTCCCCCATAATTGATGGCATTATCCTGAGGTCCATTTTCCGGAACTACCATACTCTTATAAGTAAAAGTGGGCATGATCAAGCCCTTGGTCACGCTCAATAAAGCGCCTACAATGGTCTCTGCGCCACCCTGCACATGCCCAAAGGAAGAAAGTGAGGCATGGGCGATGACGGATTGTTCCCCATCCAGCCCCAGCTCTCTTAAATTATTGACCAAATCCCGAAACGTAATCATGATTATCGATAGAGAATAATTCTATGTGCCCAAGCAGATTGCAGTCTTCTGGCCGAAGCCTATGCTTATCGTCCTTTCCACTGAGGTTCTCGCTTATCAACAAATGCCGCCATGCCCTCTTTTTGATCTTCACTGGCAAAGAGGAAATTGAAGGCTCTGCGTTCAGCTGCCAAACCTTCACTGAGGGAGGACTCGAACGCCTGGTTGACGGCTTCCTTACCGAATTGCACTGCTAGGGGAGCGCGAGCAGCGATCTCGGCTGCCAGTGCGAGGGCCTCATGTAATAAGTTGCCAACAGGCACAACTCTATTGACGATGCCATGGGCTAGGGCCTCGCTTGCATTCAGAGTGCGGTTATTGAGCACCATCTCCATGGCAAGCGCTTTACCAACGGCTTTCGCCAACCTTTGGGTTCCCCCGGCCCCAGGGATCACGCCGATGTTGATCTCCGGCTGTCCAAACTTTGCTGTCTCTGATGCGATGATCATGTCACAGGAGAGTGCCAGTTCACTTCCGCCTCCCAGCGCCCAGCCGGAGACCGCCGCAATGACTGGCTTCTTGATGCCACGGATGCGATCGAATGTGGGAATGAAATCACTCTTGAGCATCTCTACAGCTGAGGCTTCAGCCATCTCTCTGATGTCTGCGCCGGCAGCAAAGGCTTTCTCATTCCCAGTGACGACCAAAGCACCGATGTCATCATCCGCGTCAAATGTTTCTAATGCCAGAGCGAGTTCCTTCAAAAGGGTGCCATTCAGTGCGTTGAGCACCTTGGGCCGGTTGAGACGAATCAGTCCGACTCGCTCTATCGATTCAACCAGGATGGTTTCGAACGCCATATCTAACTCCTAGATGGTTGTCATGGCTTGGTGGTGACTAGTTTTCCTGAATATTCGCCAGCATTTTGGCTGCACAAATGCAAGGTTGCTTCGACGATATCCTGTGCAGGTTCTACGCTTTGAGAAAGATCTTTAATAGGTGCGGTTGAGATTGCATGGACACGGATATTATAAGCGGAAAATTCAGCAGCCAATTCATTCGTTAAACCGATCAGGGCGAAATAGCTGGACTTCAGCGCGGCATGGCCTTCTCCACCCGAAAGCACATTAATAATGACCCCTTTGCCGGATTCTTTCATGATGCGCCCCGTGGATTGTGCCAGCAGAAATGGCCCGGTCAGGTTGACATCGATGGTACGGCGCCAGTCCCATTCATCAAGTTCAAGCAGAGGTTTCTTAGGGTCTACATGGGCGTTGTTGATCAGAATGTCCAGTTTCCCCCAGTCATCGATGATCTCGTTGAGCATAGCCTGTACGGGCATTTTCTTGGAGATATCGAAAATATAATCCTTAGCCCGACCGCCAGCCTCGCTGATTCGTTCTACAGTTTCGTCTAGATTTATGGGCGTAATGTCGTTGGCAGCCACAATCGCGCCCTGGGTAGCAAAGGCTAAGGCGATGTCTCTGCCTGTTCCTCTCCCCGCACCTGTGATAAGAACGACTTGGTCTGCAAACGGATCCATTCAGCCTCCTCGATACAGATACTAGTATATCGCAGGTTTGCAGTACTTATCAGTTTCGGAGCAGTTTGTCGAGTTCGGTAAGCGGCAGGCGCGAGGTCATGTCAAGGCTCAATGGGGTGACTGAGACGATCTTTTTGATATACAGAGCGTAAACATCCGAGTCAGGGGTGGTTTTGTCCCATTTATCCGCAATGCGGTAGCCTAATCTTGTGGGCTGATCCCAAGAACTCCGTTCGGGGGGGAGATGTTGGTAATAGCGCACCGGCGAGATACGGGTGATCTCCCAGGGTGTCTCGGGTGTAGCGGTGGCAGGAATTTCAACCTTGAGTACATTTACATCTCGGGGCATGGCACTATCCAATAACCGCATGCCAAAATAGGCCGCGAAATGTGCAGCGCCGAAAAAATCTACTTCTGTTGAATAGGTAAGATGGTTCTCAAGTGCCGTATCCAGAGAGATTGCCAGGGCAGGTATACCCAGGGCAGCGGCTTCCAAAGCCGCACCGACCGTTCCAGAAACTGTGATCCCGGTGCCAATGTTCGCGCCATAGTTGATCCCAGAAACCACCAGATCAGGTCTGCGGGGCATAACTTCAAGAGCGCCGTGTAAAACAGCCTGCGCAGGGGTACCCCCAACAGCATACACCGTCCAGGTTTTGCCGTTGACCTGAACTTCTTCAGGTGTGATGATGCCGTCAGAAGAAGGCGGCAGGCTTCGCCCGGCACCGGAGCTTTGCTCCCGTGGAGCGACTACGGTCACGTACCCAAGGGCTTCTAATGCTGAAGCAGCTGCCCACAATCCAGGGGATTTAATACCATCATCGTTGGTGAGCAGAATTTGTTTCGTTTTTGAGTTCATAATGAAAGTTAATGATTGCAGAGTGTCTTGGGAACGTTTTTTACCCTTGTTTGAAAAAACAAAAGAGCGGGATCAACCCGCTCTATCTGGCGCCCTCGGCGTGACTCGAACACGCGACCCCTTAGACTTAGCTTTTCAAGCAGTGATGGTA
>CAYTKR010000024.1:0-51373 GCA_964438295.1 uncultured Anaerolineales bacterium | reverse complement strand
CTGTGACCGGTCTCCCGACCGAGTCACTCCGGCACGGTCAGGAGACCGGCCAAAGGTTAAAAAGGATAAATTTTAGATTTAGTTTACAGTGTACTACGGCTTTCTTTAAAGTCGTCCCGATATTTTGCAGAAAATCTATATGTCACCCTGAGACGAAGCCGAAGGGTCTGGCATAGCACTTTTTTGTACAGGAAAGTGAAATTGTGCTTCGCTAGATGCATCGGGCTGCGCCCTCAGCATGACAGCTATCGGACTTTTAATAAAGCCTGCCGGTCTTACACGCAAAATTATTGTGATTGGATGGCTAGGAAAAAGATGAAAAGATTTGCTCAGATCCAGAGAGTGTGTTTTGCATGGCTTCAAAATACCGACCAATATGGAGTCCATCCATCAAGCCATGGTGACCCTGTACAGACAGCGGCATCTTGAGCACCCCATTCTCATCCCTGACTTTGCCCCAGGCGATACGCGGCACTGAATCCGCCGGGGTCATGTGGATAGGGTGCATCATGCTGGTGAAGGAGACCCAAGGCAAGTTAGTGGTGAACAAAAGATCATCCTGTCCGGGCTCATCCTCTAACGTCGGATTCTCCTTGTAGAAGGCAATCGCTTCGGTAGCTTCTGAACAGAAATCAGTAAAATCTTTTGTGAACGGGATGGTGCAAAAACTGAATAGCTCATCCTCGGTCAGGATAGTGATCGAAGGATGCACTACATCGTGTTCGAGTACTTTGCCATCCCGGATGCGGTAGCGAAATTCTGGGATTTGATTGGCGATTTTGGCAACCAGGTAAGTGATCGCCACGGTAACTGAAATCGAACGCTCTTTCATGGCCGGGAAGAAGATGCTTACATCCACGTCGGCGCACAGGTTGACGTGGGGGTAATCGAAAGCGTTGTAGATTTCGAAATGCTTGCGCCGCGGCCAGGAGTCCATGTCGATATAGTGCATCGAATTTTCCTTTGTACAAAAAAGGTTCTCTAGGATTTGCTGAGGTTCTACGGCGTTTCCCAGAGACCCCCAGAAATATAATTCGGATCAGAAGTATAACTTCTAAATATCCCAGGCTGGGTCGTTGCGGAAAGTGGTGAGCATTTGGGCTTTTTGTTCATCAGGCATCCACGAGGCACGAATGCCATTGGCAATCAGCACCCGGATATCATCGTGCGAGAACCCCATCTCTTCCACGAGCAACTGGTACTCCTCAGCCATAGAGTTATCGAACATCTTGGGGTCGTCGCTGTTGATGGTGATCATCAGGCCGCGCTCGTAATAGCGTTTGACTGGATGCTCTTGGATGGATTGGACAACCCCGGTGCGGATATTTGAGATGGGGCACATTTCGATGGGGATTTGATGCTCGGCTAGATAATCGAGCAGAGCAGGATCCTCCTCCGCTCTGGTGCCGTGGCCGATGCGTTCTACCTCGAGGCTGCGTACTGCCCCCCAAACGGATTCTGCCCCCGCGACCTCCCCAGCATGGGCGCTGGTGTGGAAGTCAAATGTGCGCGCTTGCTCGTAGACCTCCTGAAAAGGCTCCGGCGGGCAATTCTGCTCCGAGCCGCCGATGCCGATGCCAATTACGCCCAACGCTTTGACTTCCGCTACCTCAGCCAAAGTGATCGCCGCTTTTTCCGGGCCGAAATCACGTACCAAGTCAGCCACCAGGTTGATCTCGATCTCAGGGACTTGCGAGAACCTCGCTCGGATGGCCTCTGTTAGCTTTTGGGTGGTCAGACCAAGGCGTTCGGTGAAGTCCGGCGGGGAGTAGAAGGCTTCCACATAACGGATATTCTGCTCGAGCAGATCGCGCGCCACAGCCTCGGCGATGAAGGTGAAGTCTTCATATTCACGCAGGAACTGGTTCTTCCATACCCAGGTGTCGATGAAATGGGGAAAATCTTTGAATTCAAATTTGCGCAGCAAGGCCTCCAGCGTAGGCACTTCGGGATCGCCGCCATACTTTTTTACTAATTCCCACAAGGCATCGTAGGGAATCGCGCCTTCCAGGTGTAAATGGAGTTCAACTTTGGGGATGCGTTCCAACCAATTCGTTGTTGTAGTTGTGTTCATATTCTATAAGTAGACTCCGGACAAACTTAAAATTACTGTCATTCTGAACCCCGTAGGGGTGAAGAATCTCTGCCTCGCTCGCCAATGGCGGCTCAGAGTGACATTTTTTCCAGACACTTTCCGGTAAATGCTTATTTTCTAGCTGTGATGGCGAATAAATGTTGGTGGACTTCATCTGGTGTACCTAGCAATGATGAAAATATATTAACATCTCTGAAACCGCTTTCCTGGAGTAACTCCTGGTAGTCATTTTCGCGATAAGCTTGTACGGTCGCTGAATAGCGGCTGATCTGGTTGGAGAACTGGTCGAGAATGAAGTAACGCTCTATGGCGACCTGGATCTCCTCGATCCAGAAACTCTCGTACAAATAAAGATGGGGGGTTTCGGAAAACAGCCCTGCCTCCGAACTGTACCAGGATGCTGGTTGTTCCCCGATCATTTGGACAGCCTCGAAAGTGTGTGGCTCCAAGAGAATGATGCCATTATCGTCCAACGCCTGATATGCCTTCTCCAAGATGAGCCTGGCATCATGCGCTCGGAAGACATTGAACTCACCAAAGATCAGCATCGCCAGATCGTATCCCTGTCCGTAATCGGTCTCCCGGATATCGCCAAGGGTATATTGGCACGTCAGGTTCTTCTGTTCTGCGTTAACTTTGGCGTATTCAATTGAGGCTGGGGAGAAATCAATCCCCTGACAGCGATGGCCTAATGTCGCCAGCCGGCTGCTGTATAATCCAGGTCCACAACCCAAATCGAGGATCGAAGAGGGTGCCCCCGCCAGAATATTGTAATGGATCCATTCGACATGACCATCGACGATCTCGAAACGACGGCTGGCAGCGTCGTGATCCTGGCTTAGGTGCTCTCGGAGCATGCGTTGGCTGAAGCCAGGGTCATTCCAAGGGATTTTCTCCCCCTCAGTCCAAGGTACTGGTGGAGACTCACGCTGAATGATATTTGAGAGATCCAATTTTTCTACAATTCCCACACGCGGATCTTCTTATCCGCAGCGCCGACGGCCAGCCATTTGCCGTCAGGAGAGAAGTCCATGCCGTAAAGCGCTTTGGCGCCCGCATCGATCTCCTGCTCGACTACCCAAGAATCTGTCGACCAAAGGTACAGCATTCCCTCGGCACTGGAAACAGAGCGTTTTTCATCATTAGAGAGTTTCAATCCTTTGATGCCATATTCTTTGGCATCGATGGATTCTATCAATTGCCAGTTGGATGTATCCCAGAATTTGATGGTCTGTTCGTACCCCAAGGAGATCAGCTGGCTGCCACCTTTGATGAAGCGCAGCGACCAGGCTGCAATCTCATGCCCGGTGAGTTCAGCGATCTGCTCGCCCTCGGGTAGCGACCAAAGTCTGATTTCTGCGCCCAGGCCGGTGGTGGCTAGGACCTTCTTATCGGGTGAAAAAGCTACAGATGCGAGGTTCTTGGGGTTGGCTTTAATCCCCACGATCTGCTCCCCACTCAGGTTCCAGACCGCGGCCCGTCCCCCATAGGAACCAGCAGCCACCCACCGGCCATCAGCCGAGAATTCTACCGTAGCGACAGTCTTCTTGCGGTCTTGCAGCGTATGAAGTTCCTGGCCCTTGGGAAACGACCACAGTTTGACAGTCTGGTCCGTGGAACTGCTGGCCAAAGTCATCCCATCGGGGGAAAGGGCCAGATCATTAACGCTGTGCGTATGTCCCTCGAAGGTGCCTTTTTGCTCCCACCCTGGGACTGACCACACCTTGATCTGGTTATCCATACCTGAAGAGATCAGGGTCTTGCTGTCGGGCGTGAATTGCATACCAATCACGTAATTTTCATGGGCTGGGAAAACAATAGGTTCTTTCATACGAATATTTCCTCCGGATTGATTATTTCAGACCATCCCATAGTTCTTTTAGTTCTTCGATGCGTGCAAGATGGTGTT
The DNA here is from genome assembly GCA_964438295.1 of uncultured Anaerolineales bacterium. Classification (GTDB taxonomy): domain Bacteria; phylum Chloroflexota; class Anaerolineae; order Anaerolineales; family UBA11858; genus NIOZ-UU35. The sequence goes on along the minus strand of CAYTKR010000024.1, from coordinate 47,369 downwards.
GATCGTGTTTGACGTGGAAGAGCAGCATATCACAGATGCGCATGGGCTTATCCAGCCGAGGATGCAGCGATGTCTTGCCGAACTCTTCTGGGTCTAGCGCATCCAGCTGAGCTATATAGGTCTCGCGCTGGGTGCGAAATTCTTGCAATACCCACTCGATCTCTTTGCTGTTGAAATTGGCTTTGTCGGTAGGGTTATCTTCGAAGCGGGCTGGTCGCAGGAGCTCGGCATTGTTCTGGTAGTCTTCCAAACGACCCGTAAAAAGAGATTCTGCTGTCAGAAGGTGACCGACATTTTCTTGAATTGACCAGGCTTCGTTCTCTCGCTTGATAAGCTCTTTCTTCGACAGGGATGCTACCAGATTTTCAAGACGGGTTGGTGTCTGACGTAGGAATGTTAGGAACTCAACATATTTTGAAGCCGGCAATTTCTTCGCCGAACTGTGTACCTTCTAAGAATATCAAAATCAAAAGCGGCTCCTTGGTCACCTGATGAGATGTTGAAAAGGAACCGCATTTACCTGGTTTTTGATTGACTATCCAGGAAAGATCATTTTCCTGGCACGCTCCCAAAGTAATTTCCGGCGCAACTTGCTTTCATTCCCCTCGATGATCGCGGAAAGCTCTGACTCGTCGATATACTCGCGTATGTTTTCAAGGGCCACCCATTTACGTTTGCGCTGATTCTTCTCTTCCCAATTCTTCATGGTGTAGGAGACTTTCATGAAATATGTATAGATCTCTTGGGGAGCACCATTCTTTGGCTCGAAGCGATAGAAGCCTTTGATGCGCGGATGAAGCTCACCAAGCACCCCAGCTTCTTCCAGCGCTTCGATACGCGCAGATTCTGCCGGACGGATATCGGCTTTGATCGTCCCTTTGGGGACAATCCAAGGAGATTCCTTGGCAGATTTTACATCCTTGGTTTTGGGGGTGATTAACAGGAATTGCAAGACATCGTTCTTGAAGCGATAAGGGATCACCGCCGATTTCCGGACTGGAGTTGGCGGCGAAGTTGGAGCAGATTTCTTCTTAGCGCTCTTTTTCTTATCCTTTGGCATAAGGCATGATTTTCTGGGGGATAATCACTCGTCAAGGTGATTGTAGCACAGGGAAAGGAGCGGAGCAACTCGCAGGACGTTTATTCGCAACCCTTTATCCGCTGGTTGTGGAAGAGGAATATCTTGTAATTTCGTTGAATTGAATTACCCCCCATCTCAGTTCTACAATATATGGGAAATTTTGGCGCTGAAACATGATGAATCCCCAAATAAAGAATTATTTAGGTTTTCGTTAGGATATCACTCCCGGCACTCGTGTGCCGGGGCAGCGAGAGCGTGCAAAGATATCACTCTCTCGCTGTAAGCCGAAAAAATAGAGTTCCAGCAGCGATTTTCGCTGCTGGAACTCATTTTTTCGAAATCAATCCCCCTTCTCTGTTCCTTAGAAATGGGGACGCGTAGCGGGGGGATGGGGACAAAAAACATAACTCATCCGAAATATGAAATTCGGGGTGAGGCATGTTTCAACGGTAAATCCTAAGCAACTTCGAGTTCTGCTAGATAGTTATCGATCGCTTTGCCCAACTTCGAAGGGTGAAAATCGAAAGGCCCCAATCCAGCCGCATATTTGACCAATCCATCAATTCCGACCAGATAAAGGCGTGTTGGCCAGGCACCGTAGGCCTGGTTGACGTAATCATCCATATCGTCCACATAGGTGCGGATGCCATATTTGAGGGCTTCTTCGCATTGCCCTGCGACGCGGCGGCGCTCCTCGATGGTTGTGGGGTCGTATATATCGGTGGCAACTTTGGACCGGGACAGTTTTAGCAGTATACTCATCGGTCCCTTGCCAAACCACCAGCCATCCACGGGATGGGCTTCACGGATATATATGGACAAGAACTGCACCTGTTCATGGTATTTCTCAAAAAGATCATGGAGACTCACGGTCCCATTTACGTAAGGTGGTCAGGTGAAACTGCCGAATATCAATGCGACCGGTTTCTCACCTTTGAATTCTGAGAGACGGACCGGATTCTCTCCATTGGAGTCGTGCAATTCGAAATCTGGAGCGGATTCCCCCACGCGTGGTGCCTGGATATCAAATTTCTTTTGCCAGACAGTAGCTTCTTGGCGATTCGTAATCAAGGCCATCGGTTGTTCTCCTCAGTTTAGGGTGATCGGCTCGATGTAATTCTGGGTCGCTTTGTTTAGATCTGAGTATTCGCCGCGGTAAGCGGATGGTAGCAGTTTCGCAATCTGGAACATGATCTCATCCGTGATTTGCTCTCGTTCAGCGCTGGAGATTTTCCTCTTGTTGATCTTTAGTTTGAAAGGATCGCCAAGGGCGATATGAAAATCAGTTCGTTTCAGCTTAGGTAGATTTTCCCGGTATTTCTCTGCACCATAATGCACAAGCGGCAGGAATGGAGCACCGCTGAGCAGCGCGAAGGTCACCATGCCAGCGTGTCCCTTTTGCAAGCGGCCATGACCGCTGCGAGTGCCTTCGGGAGCAATACAAAGGATATGTCTTGCTTTTAGCGCCGCGACCCCCTGACGGATGGCGGTCATATCCGCCTCGCCGCGCCGGACTGGGATGGCATCCCAATGGGTAAAGAGGGGGCCTAAGAAAGGGCTATCCCAGGTTTCGATTTTGGCAAATCCTCTCAACGGTCTTGGTTGTGAAAATGAGTAAAGGATTGGTGCATCCAGGAAATTGATGTGGTTGGTCACGATAATCAAAGGTCCCTGTGATGGAATCTGCTGCAGAGGTTCAGCATCAATGCGGCAGATCAGTGACATGGCACCTTTGACAGCCGCGTTGACCGCTCTTTGGGTAGGCGTGAACGAATAGGCTGTCATTTCTTCGAGCGAGAGATCAATTCAAGTTCGGCTGGGAACAACTCGACACTGAGTTGTGTTTTCTGCGTGCTGACGGTTTCGCCGTCGGCGTGGGTTGGAAGAACACCGTTTAGAGCAGTCACCTTGATACGCTGCGAACGTTTGAACTGCACCGCACGATGATTTCCTTGATCGCCATTCATGAATCGGATGATCAACCCAAAGATTTTTAGTTTATTTACCTGGCTGGCGATACACAGATCGAGAAATCCATCTCCAGGATCCCCATGCGGGGCCATCATAAACCCACCACCCATACGGCGACCGTTCATTATGGAGATCATCAGAGTTGGTAGGGTTAGTGCCTCTTCTTCGAGCTCGATACGCACAGTTGGCGCCTTGAAATACAAAAATATCGTCTTGAGTGCTGCAACCAGATAAGCAGGGAAACCGTGTAAGCGTTTTAGTTTGAGCGCCTCAAAACCAACGACAGCATCAAATCCAATACCTACCCCATTGCCGAAGAAGCGGCCTTCAGGGAGCAATCCGCCCTTTATCTGGCCCACATCGATCTTGCGGCGTTTGTTGATTGCCAATGTCTCACAGGCAGCACCAAGTTCGATGGGAATATCCATTCCAAATGCAAAATCATTTCCCTGTCCAATGGGAAGCACCCCCATGGTCGCAACGAAGCCAGCTTTCTTGGAGATCATCAAACCGTTGAGCACCTCGTTGACCGTGCCATCCCCCCCGGCAGCCACGATGATATCGTACCCTTCCATCACGGCTTGTTTGGTCAGCTCAACTGCGTGCCAGGGCTGCTCAGTGGTGACGATATCAAAATCCAAATTTTGGGATTTTAATTGCGCTTTGATGAGAGGTATCGCCCGCCCAGCGGCGCCTCTCCCAGATGCTGGGTTGACAATAACTTTATATCGTCTCATTGAGAGTCGGCCAGGTTGCTAAATTTCTGTGGCGACAACTTCGATCATCTGGTCGCCTTGTTTGATGGCGTTGACCACATCCATACCGTTGACGACTTTGCCGAAGACAGTGTGCTTTCCATCGAGATGGGGTTGTGGGGAGTGAGTGATGAAGAACTGGCTACCATTAGTGTTGGGTCCAGCGTTCGCCATGGACATCATACCTGTTTCGTGAATCAAAGGGTTGCCCATGGTCTCGTCCTCGAATTTGTAGCCCGGTCCACCGCTTCCTGTTCCTGTCGGGTCACCACCCTGGATGACGAAATTTTCGATTACGCGGTGAAACTTGACGCCATTGTAGTATCCTTCCCCGCACAGGAATACAAAGTTGTTGACTGTTTTCGGTGCGTGCTGGGGGTAGAGCTCGAGTTCAATTGTGCCCCGGTTGGTTTCCATGTTGATCTTGTAGATCTTCTCAACGTTAATTTGCATATCCGGGGGTTGATTCCACTGAGTCATGATAAATCCTTTCGAAAATTAGGGATGGTTGGAGATTATAACATCAGGGTTGGAGAATCGGGTATTGTGCGATTTGGGTCTCTGGGGGATCACCCCGGAAATTCCTGGAGAACCTGCGATTTTTTTCTCGATCGGAATCGAAACAGCTGCTTCGACTGGAAGTGTTCTAAAAGAGTATGGAATATCAATGACTAATCTGTGGATGTCTGGCCGAGACGGGCGGCGCGCTTCTCAGCGCGCAGGCGTTTTTTGTGATCGCGCAAGATCTCGCGTTCTCTCTCTTTGCGGAATTCTACTGCAGCCTTGAAAGCTTCTTTCTTGTTATTGAAATGATGTGGATAGAAATATTTCGTTTTGCGCTCGTTGGGTTTGGGTGCCCAAAATACGATGTAGCAGGGAACTTTTTTGCCGCTGCGCCAGGTATGGAAAGATTCTGAAACGCCACTTACTCCAGTTTTATTCGACTTCATCGGTTTTTCGAAATATGGTAAATACTGGATGTTATGCTCTTTTATGTACTGGTCGCGATATTTGGTAGCTACTTTGAGTGCCTTTTCTCGACCACCGTGTACACCGTCACTGAAGAATTTGCTGTGAGTCTCGCCGTCTTGGTAAAGCCGAACAAACCATCCATGGGTGTTTTTTGAATCGATGCGGCTAATGTGTTTCATCGTTTTCTTCCTATATTTGATCTCTTACCTGAACGAAGTTCCACGTAGGAGTTTCTGCTGGAACATATTGGGGTGGTGGCTTCGCCACCACCCCAATATGTTCCAGCAATTGTCTCTTGCTTCTTGTAATCTATAAAAAGTGGGTTGTACTGTTTCCGTACAACCCACTTCCTAAGAAGAATTCTAGCTGGTTGATTTGAGAATAAAATATTAACTATGGGTCAATTTCATAATAGATGGAATCTTTGTTACCCTGCACCGGCCATATGATGCAGAACCGCACGCGCTAATAAAGTGTCGTCTACGGCGCGGTGCGTATTGGGTAGGTCTAATCCACACTGACGGCGGGCATTATCCAGGCTTTGCCAGCGATAGTTCCCGAATTTTGAGTTCCAATCCCCATAGAATTTGGCGTACAGTTTCATAATGCAGAAGAAATTTCTCTGGGGTTGCTCCCACGACATCCAATAGCGCTGGTGAGATTGCTGCATCATGCGTAAGTCGAAATCGAGATTGAAGATACCCACATAGCGACCTTGAAGAGCAACATCCACTTGGGGCCATACCACATCCCACCCCGGTGCATCCGCGAGCATCTCCATGCGAATACCATGAACCCGCTGGGCACCAGGGTCGATTTTCCCGCGCGGTTTCACCAATGTATCAACGAGAACATCTCCATTGTGATCGACGATGCTGATCTCGATGATCTCAGCGCGGGGATCAGTTCCTGTGGTTTCTGTATCCAGATAGATGGGCTTATTACGCATATATTCCTGGGCTTGCTGGATCGCTTCGCTGCGGGCTGGCCTCATGGTTTGTATTCCTCTTTGATCAATTTTTCTTCAACGCTATCGATTTTATCAGAAAGGGTTTGCACTTTGTCGGTGCGCGTACCCAATCGTATCGTGGTTGAGATGCGCGGCGCTTCCATGGCATGTACAGTTTCGTGACACTGTTTTAGGGCATTGAAGATCGTCTCCCAATCCCCCTCGACATTGGTGCCGTTGGCGTGAAGTTGGGGCTTCAAACCGGCCTCAGTCAGTACTCGCTCACATACGGCGACATACTTGGAGAGCGAAACCCCCACTCCAATGGGGACGATGGCAATATCTGCGATTACATTCATGGCGTTACCTTTCCTGAAAGAAATCTGAATCTTTGGGTGTATGGCGTAGCCGATGCTAACATACCCGTTTTAGGCTTGATCTACCCTCAAATAGATTATAATCATAAAGCTGTCTTTCCCAATGCATGGCTTTTGTGAAACGGATTGGGATATACCAGATTAAGAGCCATGGGGATTGCCCTGGCAATTCCTCGAGAGTCAATTTTGTTCAATTGAAGAGGCTGGTATGGAGAATAGGATAAACAGGGTCATCGGTATATTGAATTACAAGGGAGGAACGGGCAAAACCACAACGGTCGTCAACCTGGCCGCGGGATTGGCGATGCGCGGGGCGCGTATACTTTGTGTTGATCTTGATCCTCAGGGAAGTCTAGCCAACCATTTTGGGGTGGAATATGGAGATTCGTTGACAGATTTGTTATTGGGGAATGCAGAACCTTCGGCTTGTATATACAATGCGCGTGAGAATATCGATATTTTGCCCAGCGACCGCAGTATGCTCAAAGCCGAAAAGGATCTCTGGAATATGGAAGATATGCGAGTTGCCCGGCGTGTTCTTTCTGATAAGCTGCGGGTTGCTGATGACCCTTATAGTTTTGTGCTAGTCGATTTTCCTCCCTCAGTCACATTGATCAGTCAAAATGGCCTCTTATATATCAGCGAGTTGATCATCCCCATGATCATGAGCCATCTCTCCGTCATGGGCACACGTCAGGTATTAGGGACATTGAAGGCCATTGGCCGCATTCCCGATCATCAAGTTCGCTTGCTCTTCGTTTTGCCGACTCTCTATAGCGGGCGCTTGCGCAAAGATCGTGAGATCCTGGAGCAAATGCAGCGCATGTTTGGCGATAAACTTGCCGACCCGATCCGCAATAACGTCAAGCTGGCCGAAGCCCCTGCGCATAAGCAGACCATTTTTGAGTACGCCCCGCGCAGCAACGGCGCTGACGATTACATACAGTTTATTCGGCGGGTGATCCGGGCGGATAACTTCTTCGCCAATCAGATCGAGCAGGTATACAGCCGCCCTGATTAGGCTCCATAGCTTGAATAACCGCATCGTGACAGGGAACGCTTCGCATCCCGTTGGGGGCCAGAGAATCTCTTTACTTCAGTTTCTCAGCATACTTCTGCCGAAACTTGGCAATTTTCGGGGCGATGACGACCTGGCAATATCCCTGGTTGGGATTATTCTGGTAATACTTCTGGTGATACTCCTCGGCTTTGAAGAAACTGATCAAGGGCGCGATCTCCGTCACGATAGGATCGACCCAAATCTTTTCGCTTTCGATCTCGGCAATTACTTTCTCTGTGGCGGCTTTCTGTTGTTCACTGTGATAGAACACAACGGAGCGGTATTGCGGACCAACATCTGCTCCTTGGCGGTTGAGCGTAGTTGGATCGTGAAAGGTGAAAAACACCTTTAGCAGCTCTTCGAAAGAGATCACAGTTGGATCAAATGTGACCTGTATGACTTCGGCATGGCGGGTCAATCCGGTGCAGACCTCTTGGTAGGTTGCCTCTTGCTCATCCCCGGAATAACCAACGATTACACGCTCTACACCTATTAGTTCATCGAAAATGGGTTCCAGGCACCAGAAACATCCACCACCCAACGTTGCGACCTCTGCATTATTTTTATTGTTCATACTGTTCCTCTCAAATATTGTTGAACACCAATAAATATTACTGCGTATGAAGAGTCTACCCTAAGGTTATTAACAGTCTGTGAATAATTACTCTGTCCACGTAAAACCGCGCAAAAAGGGTGTGAGCAAAGGTGCAGGGCACCTTTGCTCACACCCTTTTTGCGGAAACATACTCTTGATGGGGATTCAAGAGTTTTCAGAGATTGGTCGAATTGAGTGTTATGGAGATGTCCCGTTTGTGCAGTTCATCCACGAAGACATCGTATGGGATATCATTGACCGGCGAAAGTAAACCCCGTTTGGTGATAACGCCATTCCCGATCATCTGCGCGCCAATGCTGGCCGTAAAGCCAACGGTGCGGCTCATGGATGTGAAGCCCGTTACCAGGTCGCGGTAATCAATACTTTGGAAGATCAGTCGTTTTTTCTGCCCGTCCTTGGTGCCGGTCACATCAATGCGAACGACGACCACATCTTGCTCATCCTCAGTGTATTGGATTTGGGGCTCGAGCAGCGAAACAAGGAACTTTTTGCGGTCCACAGTTGTGCCTGCAACCATCAAAGGCTCATCATCGAGAAAATGCAAGTCTAAAAGGCTTTTCCAAAATGCGCAGTGACCTGGCCAGCGCAAAACATAGCGGTCCAGGTTTTGCAATCCTGAAATTTCGATCCCCAGCAGTTTGGCATATTTGACGGCATCCCCGTTGGGAAAAGCCTCTAATCTCCCGAGACCGTCCAGTTCGATCTCGTGGATGAGTTCGGGATTGAACATCTCCGTATCATCAAACTCAATGATCTCTCCATCACGGATTACTTTCCCAGCCCGACGGTAGGAGAGCAGCACGCCCTCGAACGTCCAAGTCACTTTATACTTCAAAGGATTGCGTGCGGCTTGTTCCTCAGGGAACCCTGCTCCATAGGTGATGATGTCTTCAATGCTGTCTAGTGACCGTACAGCTTCGCCAAGCAGTACCAGGTCTATGCCGGGATCCATGCCGAACTCGGGGAGAATGGTGACTCCGCGTTCCTCAGCGTTGTCCGCCAGGGCTTGCATCTCTGGGGTGATATACGACGTGTTGACGAGATGGATACCATGCTCTACGGCCGCGGTCGCAATTATGTTGTGGTATGCCTTGGGCAGCAAGTCGATGACCACATCGGGTTTCTGCGCCATCAACCCTGCCAAACTCTCCGCACTGGTCGCGTCAACATGTTTGCAGCTAACTATCGGTCCGTAATCCTTACCCTCGATATAAGTCAGAAGAGTTTCAAAATCCCAATCAGCAGCGATGATCTCAGTCACGTTTTCGCTCTGTGCGAGATCGTGCAAGGCCGCCTTGCCTTGCAGCCCAACGCCTAAGAGCAAGACTTTCATGTTGAATTTCCTTTATGACAATTTTCCCGTCACCCTCAGCGTGGATATTTCTACGGATGTTGCTAAAGAATCTTCATTAGCATTTCTGCAATCGCTTTAAAAACTGGTGACTCATCCCCCAACTCGACCAGGGGGCGGCCGCTGAATTCGAACTCAGCCAACTCCGTGCTGGCGGGAATGGACCCCAAAAATTCAATATCCATCTCGTCGATGCGTTCCTGCAAAGGTGCAGGCATATCGCCAGTAAGACGGTTCAAGATCAAATAGGTATTCCCAATATCAATGTCCAGCTCGCTGCGCATAGCCGCAATGCGTTCGGCAGTGACGATGCCACGCTGCGTAGGGTCGCTGACTACCAATAAATGATCGACATCACGGGTCGTGCGGCGACTTAGGTGTTCCATCCCGGCCTCGTTGTCGATGACCACGTAGCGGTAACCTCCACCGATGGCGTCGATTACTTCGCGCAAATTGTGGTTGACTGCGCAATAGCAGCCCGGTCCCTCGCCGCGGCCCATAGCTATAAGGTCGAAGCGGTCGCCTTCTGCTAGTGACGAGCGGATTTCATAATCCAGGTGCTCAGCCTTGGTGATGCCGCCCGGCAGCGCTCCCATGGCAGCCCCCGTTTGTGTCAGCGATTGGCGAACCTGGGCAAGCATATCCTCCCGAATGTCACCTACCGTCCATTCCAAATCCAAGCCCAGAACCATATTTAGATTGCTGCTGGGGTCAGCATCGATGCCCAATATGGCGCCCGTTTGTGTATCTGCTAGGTACTTGATGATCATTCCCGCGACCGTGGTCTTGCCCACGCCGCCTTTGCCAGCTAATGCGAAAGTCGTTGTCATTCTTTATCTCCAATTTCTGATACCAATATTTCTGCCATCTTCTCTGCGGAATCTTTGAGAGAGGGGACATGATCGTAAACAGGGATGCCCAAGCGATCTGCCTCTTGGACTCCCAGGTCGGCAGTCAGGAAGCCCAAAACAGGAATTCCAGGTGATTCTACTTCCAAGAAATCTGACTCGTCCTGATTGCGGACCTTGTTCCCTACCAACCACAGCCGATCCAGGCCAATATCTTGGGCTAGCTTCTTGATCTGCTTGGCGGTACCCAGGCTGCGGCGAGTCGGCTCGACGACGATGATCATGGCATCGACGAAATCCACCGTGGCGCGTCCCAGGTGCTCGACACCGGCGTACATATCCAGAATGAGCACATCATCCTCACGGAAAAGTAGGTGAGTGAAAAGCGTCTTGAGCATGGCTGCTTCAGGACAGATACATCCAGAGCCGCCCAGATCTACTGAGCCACTCTCTAGCAGGCGCACACCGCGGTGAACCACGCTGAAGCGTTTGGGGATGTCATCCACGCGCGGGTTGAGAGTGAAGAAACCACCGACAGTGCCGGGTTTCGCCCCGGTGCGTTCTTCGATGAGTTGATCCATCTCGGCGATGGGTTCGAGTTTGGCCAGCTTCTCTTCGGGGAATCCTAGAGCACCTGCCAGACACGGGGATGGATCGGCATCTACAGCCAAAACGTCGCGCCCTGTATCCGCATACGCCTGGGCGAGTAAGGCTGAAAGTGTTGTCTTGCCAACCCCGCCTTTACCGCTAATTGCTATTTTCATGAAGTAGCTCCTCAGTCCCCCGGAAACTGGGTTTCGAAGAAACCATAAGTTTCCGGGGAACTATTTATTTCGAACTTCTCGCTTTGATCAATTTCTTTGTCAGCGTACTCCCCAGAATGGCGAGAGCATCCGTAGTCAGATGATGTCCCGCAGCGGCATCGAAGAGTACATTGTACGATGCTGGGAAATCTTCGTCACCCAGCCAACAAGCCACCATCATTGCTAGGCGTGGTAGTACCTGATAGGAATAGGCGACATTGCCAAAGAATTCACGTCGCCCTCCCAGGCTCTCAGCAGCCTGGATAAATACTTCATCATCGTTGCCGAAAGCCCTGGTTAGCTCTCCACCGGTATAGCCCCTATAAGCCTGGGTGTAGAATTTTCCGTCGGGTAGTTCGGTGAAGGCAATCCATTTGCCAGCTTGGGGCGTGCCATCTGAGAGATTGAAATAGTACAGCAACATAGTTTGGTCGAAGGTGTTCAATTCTTCACCCGAATCGGCTTCGAGAGCAATAAAATCTGGAAAACGGATTACCACCTCCCGGTCCCAGAAAGCCAATTTGAATTCGCCTACTCCCTCACTCACAGGTGTGTAGATTGCACCCGTGCGCCTCGCTAGATCGAATGGTTCTCGTTCACGGAGTTCCATTATCATCTCGTCTACGATGCCCCCTAATGGATTGGGGGTATCACCCAGTAGCCATTTTGAGTCTTCTGTCATATTATTCCTGCTGACAACTCCTTCGCAAGAGTGCCATCATTGGTGTGGCGATAATGCTTGCCGAGATGCGCACCTTCGGTGTGCATGCCTTTGGCGATTTGACTTCGCCTGCTCGCCTAAACACAGAGGATCGTTGCCCGGTACGCGCGACAACGATCCTCTAGATTATATCAGCCCATACAAGGGATATTTACAGCTTCAACAGATATTCATACGCGCTGAGAGCAGCTTTGGCACCCTCGCCCACCGCAACTAATACCTGCTCAGCTTCGATGGTGGTGACATCACCAGCGGCGAAGATTCCAGGAGAGCTAGTCTTCGCGCCGCAGTCAATGACAATGCGGCCTTTGTCGTCGAGGTCGATTAGACCAGAAACCATCTGTGAATTGGGAACCAGTCCCATTTCTACGAATGTTCCATCAGCTGGAATTTCCGTCTTTTCGCCAGCCGGTGATTCAACGACAAGTTGTTCAGCGTACTCACTACCCAGAACTTCAGCAACTTTGTAGCTCTCAAAGAGAGTGACGTTCTCTGCCTCTTGCAATTTCTTTCCCAAAGGAGAGTTCATGCTGTCTGCGTCGGGGCCTACGAGGTTGACTTGCGTAGCGACCGTAGCCAGTTCTGCGGCAGAACGCAAGGCCAAATCGTCGACGCCAATCACGGTCGTTGTTTTATCAATGAATAGTGGTGCATAGCTCAGGGCTGAATAGCACAAGCCTTTCATCATGAATTTCTTCTCCCCAGGGATATCCAAGAACTGCTGCTTGGTCCCTGAAGCGATTATGACGGCTTTGGCCTCGAGCTCGCTACCTTCTTTGGTCTTGAGGACGAAATGATCGTCCACTTTGGTGATTTCCTCGACCGCTTCCATTTCGCGAGCAAAGTCCAGGTATTCGAGTTCCTGTTTGAACTTACTCACAGTTTCAAGACCGCGAATGACTTGATAGTATTCGTCCTCTTCCACACCCGGGAGTGCCATGCGCCAATTGGTTTTGCCGCCCAGGTTCTTCGTCACCAGCAGCACATTCAAGCGTTTACGCAAGGCGTATATCGTCGCAGTGAGGCCAGCAGGACCACCTCCAACAACTATTAGATCATACATTTTTCACCTCTTTTACGTTTCTGGCGCTTCAGCGATGAAGCCTTCATTCATCAGAAGTTGGGTTTGGTCACGTGATGCCTTGATGATGCGTTTGGCATTCTCCAACTCTTCATCATAGGTCATCTTGATGCGCGCCAATCCTTGCTCTTGAGCTTTCATAGCAACGGCAGCGGCCTCGTGGGGGAAGACCTCCCAGTCATCCATATCAGGCAAGATGTGTTCTTCGTCCAGGCGGTCTCCAACATGATCTGCTAGAGCCTTAGCCGCAGCAAAACACATCTCATCGGTGATCGTGCTAGCGCGCACATCAAGTGTTCCACGGAAGATACCGGGGAAGCCCAGCGAATTATTGACTTGATTGGGGAAATCAGAACGACCAGTAGCAACAACCCGAGCGCCGGCTTCTTTGGCTTCCCAAGGCCAGATCTCGGGAACTGGATTAGCGCAGACAAAGACAATGGAATCATCTGCCATGGAACTGATCCATTCTTTCTGAAGAACGTCAGGTCCAGGTCGGGATAGGGCAATAACTACATCGACACCTTTCATGGCCTCGGCGATGCCACCTTCACGCTTTGCTTTATTGGTGATCTGGCACAGCTTCCATTTGTCAACAAATTCTGCTTTGCGCATTTCCAGGTCGGTACGATGCATGCCCAGGATGCCTTTGCTATCAACCATTGTGCATTTACCAGGGTCTGCGCCCCAACCAAAGATCAATCTCGAGCAGGCGACATTGGAAGCACCACTGCCGATAAAGGCAATTTCGACATCTTCCATGGGCTTGTTTACTATCTTGAGGGCATTGATCAGCCCGGCTAAAGTGACAGTCGCAGTGCCTTGTTGGTCATCGTGCCAGACTGGGATTTCGGCTTTTTCTCTCAAGGTATCCAGAATGCGGAAGCATTTGGGTTGAGATAGGTCTTCCAGATTGACACCACCCCATCCTGGTTGACACATCAATACGGTTTTGATGATTTCATCTGGGTCTTTGGTATCGAGCATAATTGCGATACCGTCGACGCCGCCCAAATACTTATACAGCAAAGCTTTTCCTTCCATCACTGGCATGCCAGCTTTGGGCCCGATATCGCCTAAACCTAACACTCGGGTTCCATCACTGACAACAGCAACGGTATTCCATTTATTGGTGTATTCGTAAACCAATTCAGGATTTTCGTGAATGGCCCGGCAGGGAGCAGCGACACCGGGAGTGTACCAAATGGCAAAGTCATTGAAATCTCGAACCGTACATTTGAGATTGGTCTCGACTTTGCCCCGGTAGTATGGGTGTAATGCCATGGCATCAGCCGAAGGCTTTTTTGCTTTCGCCAGAAGCTCATCGACATTTACTTCAGGTTTTGACATAATGGTGATCCTCCATAGTTTAGTGTACAGTGGACAGTGACCAGTGATGCAGTGCTGATTCCTGGTCACTGATTACTGATCACTAGAATCACTGTTCTAAATATGAGTCCGCATAGATGACCTGGTTGAGCAGGATCTGCACGGTCTTCCAAACAGCGGCTTGTTCGGGGTCGCTAAGATCAACATCGTCAATGGTGGGATATTCCATATTTTCGATGCGATCGTTGATCTTGAGATACAGTTGGTTAAGGGGTGTGCTCTCATCGCGCTCTTCGATGATGCGGATAACTTCCATCAACTCAGTCTCGAGGGGGTTAGCGATCATCATCTTGAGGCCAGCACCCATCACCATAGCGCAGTAAACGCTATTAATCAATGGTCGATTCTTGTGGGGAACTGCGTTGGAAACATTAGATAGCCCCACGGAGATCAACGGCGGTGGGTCCCAGGCAAACTGAATGGTACGGATAGCCTCGATCAACTCAGGGCAATATTCCTGACAACCCGAAACGGTCAGAACCAGGGGGTCGATGATCAAATCTGTGATTGGGTAGTCAATTTCTAGACAGCGTGGAATAAGGTGCTCAAGAGCAATATTGACGCGCTCGTCTGCACCCACTGGGATGCCACTTTTCAACATTGTCAATGCGATCATTTTGGCATTGTACTTCTTCGCCAATTCGGGTACTGCCTGAAGACGCTCTGGTTCGGCTGAGGTTGAGTTGAGAATGGGCTGCGCCTTGGTGATGGTTTTTAGCGCGGCCTCCATGCCATCAACATTCGTAGTATCAATGCAAAGGGGCACATCAACCACGGTTTCGACAGTCTCTACCATCCAGGGAAAGACATCATCCCAGTCTTTCTTGCGAGGGCCAAGGTTAAGGTCAACACATTGCGCGCCTGCCTCGACCTGCTTGATGGCCGATTCCATAAAGAATTCGCGATCGCGATTCTTAAGCGCTTCTTTGACAGCCGGGGAGATAATATGAATATTCTCTCCAATGATATACATAGGTGTCACTCCTTTTCAAATGAGCAAATATGCAAATCGGCAAAATGGCCAAGAAAATACTTGCGTATTTGCCATTTGCACATTTGTTACTACTTCTCCATCGCCGCGGCCACAGATGGAAATAAATTCATATCTGTGTGCGGCAGAAACAAAGCCGACATAAAGGCATCGTAGAACGTGTTGTCGGCAGAAAGCTCGATATAGGTCATACGAGCGGCAATCTCCGTGATTCGGCGTCTCAAGGTGTGATCGATCAGCGCTAAGTACGCACCTCGCACGGAAGTATTGCCCAAAAATTGAAAACGGTTCCAGTCTACATCTGGCAGCAGGCCAATTTCGACCGCTTTCTCGACATTGATATATTTCCCGAACGATCCACCGATCAAAACCTGATCAACCGTTTCCAAGGGGATGCCTACGCTATCTGCTAAGACCGTGAAGCCCGCGTAGATGGCTGCTTTGGCGCGCAGCAAGTTGTCTACATCCACATTGGTGATGACTATATCCTTTCCATCCTTGGTTTCTTCTCCCCAGGCTATCACGTATTCGCTACCGTGATCGCCCTCCCTCACGCGTGGTGAGGCGAGTTTGGTGTTGATACTGCCCCCTTTATCGACCACGCCAGTAAGGAACATCTCGGCTAAGAGAGAGATCAAACCGCTGCCACACAGCCCGCGCGGCTTTACGCCTCCGATCACCCGAAAAGATGGATCAAAGGTTTCGCCATTGATCCAGACCTCTTCGATGGCGCCTTTGGTGGCGCGCATGCCGTGCAAAACCCCTGCACCTTCGAAGGCGGGACCTGCCGAACAGGCACAGGTCACCAGCCAGTCGCTGGAGCCCAGCACAATCTCACCGTTGGTGCCTACATCCATGAAGAGGATTACCTCTTTGGAATAATCCATGCCTGATGCCAATACCCCAGCGCTGATATCCGCGCCCACATAGCTGGCAACTCCTGGCAAACAGTCTACGATTGCTCTGGGATGGATCTCAAGCCCCAGATCTCTGGCAGACATTGAAGGAATGTGATTCACAACAGTGACAAAAGGTGTCAATCGGATGCTCGAGGCCGGGATACCCAGCAAGAGATGCATCATTGTGCTATTCCCAGAAATGGTCGCTTTGATGATCTCTTCGGGCTTTGCCTTGGCTCGTTTGCAAGCCCGCCCAAGAAGTTCGTTGATCGTATCCATCACCAGCGTGCGCATCTTCACTTCACCACCATTTTTACCAGCGAATATGATGCGAGAGATCACGTCCTCGCCGCGTGAAATCTGCTGATTATATTCAGCAACCTGGGCGCGCACCTGACCGGTGAGCAGGTCGGTAAGCCATAGCGAGACAGTAGTGGTGCCGATATCGATGGCAACCCCCCAAAGGGGCGTATCCTGGGGGATATGCCCAGGATAAATATCCAATAACTCTGCAGGGCAATCGGGGCAATCCCAGGTTTTTGCGTTCAGAACCGCAGTGACGTTCCAATCACCTTCCCGGACCACACCTCCAATTTTCCGCAACATCTCCAAGCTAGTTTTTAGGTCTGTTATTCCAGCTTGTTTGCGTGCTGCAGTTTGCAAGCGACTCCAGTCATCTGTCTGATCATCCATACTGGGTGGAGTCAGTTTCAGGTGCAATCGACGAATGGTCTGTGATTGCTGTGGATCGTAGCCTTCGGGGACGACCACTTCGGCGGCTATTCGATCTGTAGTCAGTCTGCGTTCAATCTTCTCCTGTGGTGGAACCGTTATGCTGGCATCACTTTCAATGACCGATTGACACGCCAAAGCATATCCTTTGGCAACGTCTTCCGATGAAAGTCGTAAGGTGCTGCGACGGCGAACGTCGCCATCGGTGACTTTTACAGCGCAGCGCCCACAGCGGCCTTGTCCTCCGCAAGGTTGGTTGATTTCTACTCCAGCCTGTGACGCGGCTTCTGTGACCAATGTCCCAGTGGAACACAGGATTGGCTCTTCGGTTATGTCGAATTTTACTGAGTGTTGGGCCATAATCAGTGGACAGTATTCAGTTACCAGTAATCAGTCGTCAACGAGCAGTAACCAGAAGATCTGAATACTGCTCGCTGTTTACTGGACACTGTTATACGGCTTGCTTCATATAGGCAGGGAGGTCGACTGCTTCACGAGGTCCGACCAGCACATTCCAGTCGGGGAGTTCTTCCTCGAGTTCACCAGAGAGGACAGCAGTATGCCCAGGCAGGACGATATTCATCGCGCTGACCTTATCGCCAACCTCGAAACGCTTGACGTCTTTGGCGATACGTTCGGCATCGAACTTGCCCGCTGCCCAGGCTGTCAGCACACTCATCCCCTCAGACTCGGTGACCAAAAGCCATGCGGGTAGACCCGCGCTCTCGACTTCGTTCGCAACGCTGAAATAGGTGATGCTGAAGTTGGTGGTTACCAGGACTGGAGATTCGGGTGTCGGGTCGTTGATCTCGTACACACCGGGCTGTACCTGGATGGGTTTCTGTGGGTCTGTGAAGATATTTTCCCGTAATACCAACAGGGAATAGACTGTTTCCGGGCTGAAGTGATCCAGCACGATGAAGCCACTGTATTTACCGATGGCCTGTGCAGCAAGAGTAACCTCCAAAGCCGGATCACCAACATCCCCAGGGAAGCTAATGATGGGATATCCCAAGGGGCGGAAATTTGCCTTCAAGGCCATGCGCCTGGCGACCGTATTGGCGATGAGCGTGCCACGGAAGCCACGTTGGGTGGGTGAAAGCACCAGGTCTTTGACATCAGCCTCGGTGAGCTTCCCAGCCAGATCTCCCATTTCATCGATGGTATCCGCGGATACGGCCAGCGCTGCGTCGAATTCCTTGGCCAAGTCAGCCATTGCCTGCCAGTTGTCCACTGTGGCATGACCGATCATTGGTTTTTCGCCTTCGTCGAGTTCTGCCAGACCGGCTTTGAGAACCTCAGGGGGACCCAGGAGGATCACAGGTCGGTGGCTGACTTCGCGCACAGCTTTGACCGCGCCTGCAAAGTCACCGCCATTGGCTTGGATAGCGAAGCCGCTCATCTCGAGTTCCATACCGACATAATCTACCTTATAGGCATCTGCCGGGGTAACTTTGGCTTTGATTTCATCGGCGCTTTCGGAGTCATAAACCCGTAAGAAAAGCCCGGGATGGCTATAAAAAGTTTTTTCATGGCGGAACATCACCACTTCATTGCCGGCTTTGACTTCATTGCCGTTGGAGCTGAGCACAAAGGGACGTACCGGAGGTGCGGCAGCTTCTGATAGCTGTTCCATAGCCTCATCGCTGACGTGAGGGCAAAGAGATAACTCAACTTGCTTGGCGGCCAGCTTCATGGCGAAGGCCAGACAAGTAGGGAAGTCACAGTCTTTACAATTGGTCTGTGGCAGTAGTTTGTAGATTTGAATTCCTGATAGTGCCATAGTTTTTCTCCAAGTGATGAGACCTCAAAGGTTTTGAAAACCTTTGAGGTCTTTTCTCTGCATTATTCTCCCATCAAATCCTTGATCGCCTGTTGAGTACGATGCAGGCTTTCGGGGTGGCGTACCACTACAAGATCAGCACCGGACTCGATCAGCATAACCGAGGTCAGGGTTTCCCAGGTGATGGCTCGTTCGAGCCAGTCGCCCCATTCTTCGGGGACGTCGGTGCCGACTTTGGCTTCCTTGGTTTTCCAGCATTCTTCACCGGGGGTGACCAGCATGGGCATTTGGGTCATGCTGTCTCCCTGGAGAGCGGCTAAGCGCAGTCGCTCCATGACAGAGTAACCGTATTCGAAGCCGTAGCCCAAAGCGCCAGTGGTCGGATCCATCACGACGCGGTCCAAAGGCAGGCCCATGTCACTGATGAGGATGTTGAGTTGCTTGGCCAGGTTGACGTCCATGGCCGTGCGAGCGTTAATCAGGTGATCGTTGGCTAGCGCAGCGGCGACGATGGTGCGGTAATTCTTGTCTTCGCAGAAGCCTAATAGCAAGCGTTCACCTTTTGTAGCATCCGCAACAGGCACCAGGAGTTCATTATCAATATCAGCCTGACCGGGGCCAAATACGGCCACGGGTAAGCCAGTTGCCTCAAGGACTTTCTTGGCAGCTGCAACAGCCGCTTCTGGGGTGTTGGGATTGCCCTCCGAGTCGGTCAGGGAGAGAGTGAGCAAAATTAGGTCAGCGCCAGCGGCTTCGGCAGCCTTAGCCCAATCGCCTGGATCATTGACCGCATCGCCCCACTTTTCCATGAGTAAGTCAGACCAGTCATCGGGTCGGCGATCTTTGATCTCGACAGCCACAATAGGTGCGTGGGGCATCTGGCCCTCAAATTCCATGAAGGGCATGGCTGTTTCACCGCCGATGGTGACGGTCTTGGTGCGAGTGCCGCCTTCCGCAGATGTAGCGCCGAGGGTGACCTCGCGCACAGTGCCAGCCCATTGCTCTTTGGTGATATCTGTCTTGGTGCTTTCGGGCAGCCAATCCTTATCTTTGGGAAGTTCGACCTTTGGCTCAGTTGGTACAGGCGCGACCTCGAGGGTGCGAGGCGCCGCAGTTTCTGCGGGGGCGGGTACGTGAGAGGTATCGACCTCGCCGATCTCAGCCAGGGCGCCGACCAGCGAACCGATCAAGGTTGTTACCGCGCGTTCAAGGCGTTCGACGCGCTGTTCCACGGAGCCGGCAGGCGCAGGTGCCGCAGGCGCTGCAGGGGCAGCGGGAGCCGCAGGCACTTCAGGCGCAGGTGCCTCTTCGGCCTTGGGAAGTTCTTCCGCTTTGGGTTCAGCTTTCTCCTCTTTTGCAGCCACTGCCTCTTCAACTACGGCTTCCGCCTGGGCGATGACATCATCAGCACCTTCCACACGGGCGGATTTGGCCACCATGGGGCCCATATCCAGCACGGGGTGGTCTTTCTCTTTGACCCACTCGACCAACTCTTCAACAGTGGTGACCGAATTGCCATCGGCAATGCGATCCATCAGGTCGGGTATGCCTTCGCGTTCTGCAACAACCTTGAATTCCTCGGCCATGCTCTCTTTAAGATTGGCGCTCATCCAAACCACACGTTTGAAACCGCCATCTGCCGAGATGAATTTGGGACTGACCAAATAGAATTTGCCAATACCCATCACTCCCGGAGTTTGCACACCTCCACCGGCCATGCCGGCCAGAGTGCTGAATTTCATTCCCATGGGGGTCATGCCAGTATCTTCACGACCTACGATGAAAACGCCTTCGACTTCAGGGATGTACATGACGATACATTCGAAGCAACCGCAGGCGGTCATGGGATTCTCCATGATAGAGTACATGGAGACATCTTGCACCGCACCATGTGAGCCGACCTTGGCATAATCCAAGGTGCCGCTCCAGTACCCGATTTCAGGATCGAGTAATTTGCCCAACTCAATGGGCTGATTGGGGCCGGTGGGATTGATGTTGTATGAAGCTTTGCAATCCAACCAGTTGTAGGCACCGCACAGGCCCAGACGTTCGGGGCTGACAATACAAACATGATCTGGCGCGAAGGATTGGCAAAGAGTACAAGAGTAGAATTCGTCAACAGCCGTGTCAACCAGATCAGCGAGGCGTTTATTACGGTAATCGTAGGCTTCACGGGCAATACCTAGCCATTCTTCAACTTTATCAGGCTCGGTATACAGGGTGACACGTACTTTATCGAGAATAGTGCCAAATTCAGCGTGTAGGCGGGCGTGCAAAATCTTGCCAAAGCCCTCTAGGTCAAAGCCTTTTTCGACAGCTTCTCTAGAGATGCGGATCCAGGCGATATCTCGCTGTCCGATATGCTGTAAACCGGAGCCCCCATTGACGAAATAATGTATCTGGCGTTCGAGCACTGGCTCGAAGTCTTCCTGCATTTTACGCCCGGCTACATCTACCACGATACCCAGATCCATGGAGCCCTGATCTTCGACATCGTCGAAGTTGGGCCCAACAACCTGGATGACGCCATCGGTGACATCGTCCATGTCCATCATGCGCAGGTATTCGAAGCAGCGCGAGTTCTTGCCGCCGAATTCGACACGCATATCGGCTTTGCGGACAACCTCGCCCTCGAAGGCAGAGCCGTAAGGGATAGGAACGGGCACTTCGGTCATCTTGATCTTGACGCCGCGCACCTCGATGCATTTCTGCACCAGGCGTTCGGCTCGTTCAAGATCGTCTCCGCCGCTGATCTGATCGAAGGGCATGGAGATGACGTGCTCGTAATCGGTCACGCCAGTAGGTAGGATCTCGGGGATGACCGTATCGGCGATGACGGGGAAGCCGAAGTTGATCGCTCCGGCGGCCGCGGCGTATTTGAGGTCATCGACCTCGCCTAGGGCCAGTACAAAGGCGAAAACGCGTTTCTTGTTGTAGAGCAAGATGTCGCGCGCCTGGCCGGCGTCGATGCCGCCGAAGGTCAGCGCTGAACGGGTTGCGAAGCCCAGGGCGTAGATAGCGCTGAGGGTATCTGTGCCGAAGGGGATGGTGTATGTGTCGTACCCTAGCTCCACACCCTCCTCCTGAAGTTGGTGGATAATGCTACGTCCGTTGACGTTGCCGGCCAGGAAGATCAGGATGCTGCGCTGTTGGAGTTCGCGTACGATCTTAACGGCGACTTCGTTAGATTTGGCTGCCCCCACAATGGCTGCGAAGCCAGGCATACGGCCATCGACCAGGGCTATCCCCCAGGAGCGGAGTTGGATGTCGTCGATGGGTCCGTTGAGGTGGTTGGCTGGCCCCCCGCCATTATCCAGTTCAGGATAGGCTGTGCCGCCGGCCAGTTCAATGCCAGGGAAGGGTTCGGGCTGCAACCCATACACGAAGCGTACGGCTTCGATGACTTCAGCAGCCAGCAAAGTGGCCATACCGCTATCCAGGGTTTCACCCAGGTAGGGCGTCCATTTGTTTTCCGAAGGCATCGGGTGAAGCAGCGAGCGGACATGCTCTAATACTTCTGGGAGTTGCCCCAAAGTGGTTACTTCCTTTCCGGTCATACCATAGATCGTAGGAAGGAAATACGCCGTATTGGGAAACTCGACCTTGGTGTCCGCCCCTTTTTCCATGATGGCGCGATTGAGCATTAGCTCTGCTTCCATTACAAGGGCGTTGGAGCCACGAATAGCTCGAGTTGCAATGTATTTTGACATGTGGTCCTCCTAGTCTGCCGCAACGCCGTAGATTGCTTCTCGGCGCTCTTCCAAGGGCAGGGTTTCCAATTCGAGCATGCGGGCATCTCCACTCTCACCGAAGCGATCAGCATCATACTCCGGCAAGCCGAGATCGGCTCGTTTCTTGTCGATATGGGCCAGGGTGGCCTTGATCATCTCATCAGGATCAGGGATGAATTCCAGCTTGCCGCCGTAGATCTCCTCCCAGCCCTCGCTGATGTAATTCAGCACCAGGTCGCTGTCAGAGACTTTGTCTGGCATGCCACTTACGGGGGATGCGCCGCCGAAGATCACATACGCACCGGACGCCACACAGTACGTGCCAATTGAGAGCGCTTTTTCACTCATCCACTCTGGCGCCAGACCGACTGCTGGGACCTGGTCGATATCATCGCCCAGACCACCTTCTTCGACCACCTGGGTGAGCACAGTCAGGATGCGGGTGTTATCTACGCAGGAGCCCATGTGCAGCACGGGCGG
Source organism: uncultured Anaerolineales bacterium (assembly GCA_964438295.1). Classification (GTDB taxonomy): domain Bacteria; phylum Chloroflexota; class Anaerolineae; order Anaerolineales; family UBA11858; genus NIOZ-UU35. Next base: position 24,779 of record CAYTKR010000024.1, on the reverse strand, counting down.
GATTCCAATGGCTTCGCAAACCTCCCGTAATCCGGGGCCGACTTGATCTAAGCCAGCCTCGCCGAGTAACAAGCCTAATTTGGCACTGGCGATAGCGCCACAGCCGGTTTCGACGATGAGCACATCCTGTTTTAGCAATTCTTTGGTTACATAGGTGTGCAGATAGTCATGTTGGCTGCGGGGGTTGTTGCAGCCTACGATTGCAGCTACACCGCGAATGCGTCCAGACATGATGGCATCGTTGAGCGGCCGGAAGGAAGCTCGGTAGGAGCCCCCAAGCATGTAGTTGATGTATTCATGAGAGAAGCCGGGGATCAGATCCTCGCGTACATCGGGGATTTGTGTCTTGCCGCGATTCTGGTAATTGTCGATGGCCTCTTTGAGGATATCCTTGGCAATGCTCAGGGCTTTATGCTCATCGAACTCGATGTGCGTGGCACCTTTGAGCTTGACCTTGGGAGAGGTGGTGATGATCTTGGTGTGGAAGTTCTCGGCCAAACCAACCAGGGCTTGCATGATGCATTGTACGTCCACGACCATGGCCTCGACCGCACCGGTCAAAATGGAGAGTTCTTGCTGCAAAAAGTTGCCTGCCGCAGGCACGCCCTGGCGCATCAGGATTTCATTGGCCGTGCAGCAGATTCCTGAAAGCTGAACGCCTTTCGCGCCAGCCTTTTGGGCATATTCGATGATCTCAGGGGTTTGGGAGGCTGCCACGATCATCTGGCTGAGGGTGGGTTCGTGACCATGTACGACCACGTTGACCATGTCCTCTTTGAGTACACCCAGGTTGGCCTGACCCAAGATGGGGGCCGGAGTACCGAAGAGTATGTCAGAAACATCAGTGGCGATCAGACTGCCACCCCAACCGTCGGACAGAGCCGCCCTAACGGCGTGATTGAGGATATGTTCGGGGTCCTGGTCATCACCAATATGTGTGCGGTGCAGCGCCTCGACGACTTCGCGGTCCACGCCGCGTGGTGTCACGCCTTGGTCTTCCCAAATTTTCTTGCGTTTTTCAGGTGCTCGTCTTACCGGAGCAATGGCACCTTTCTGTTGGCCGAATTGAGCAATATAGAGGTCTGCTAATTCATCAGCGATCTCCTCTGGGGATCGACCTTCAATTTCGATGTCGTACAGAGCCGCTACATTGCGCAGCTTGGCAACGTCGCGGATGTAATAACCTTCGGCCTCGCCATTCGCAGCCGCTTTCAAAGTGAAGGCCATATCTCGGCCATGATCGGAGTGAGCTGCAGCACCAGCAGAAATTGCCCGGATCAGGTTCCGAGCCTGGATTGTATCGATTGTCGCACCACAAATACCGACCTGGCCATCCTTAGTCAGGCGGCAGGGTCCCATGCCACATATCTTGCAGCACATGCCGGCGGAGCCAATGTTACAGGGAGACATATCATCGGCCCGGGTAAAGGCGGTGCCAATACCCATCTCTTCAGCCCGGATTAGCATTTCTTGTGCGGCAGGGTCGACACTGTGTTCTTGTGGGGTTCGTTTTTTCTTTGCCATGGGTTACTCCTCGTCCATACCTCTAATCGGTTCCATGCCTGGGCAAGGCCAAAGGGCGCGGCCTCCCTGCCCAATTTCTTGAGAGAAACTGACAATATGGCTGGTTTGGGCGTAGGCTTCCGTGTGGCGGAAGAATGTTCCGTTCCCATTGGCCTCATTTGCTGGAATATCAGTTTCTTCGGGAATGGGCAGTTCACCAAGATATCCAGATTCCTCTAACTTCGCGGTGATTTCTGCCTTTTTTACTTTCTTGGAATTGTAGGTGATTTCAGCTGCACGGAACCCGCTGCTGGCATACACCTCTTCCACGCCTTCCAGGCCAAGCAATATCCGCCTGACCTCGACGACATGGTGATCGCCGTACATGGCTGGCAGTTCTAGCGTCATTACGGTCATAAGGGTAATCCTCCTTGAAATAGGGTACGATAAGTTTGTATGTTTTTGTCTAGGGAGGGAGGTTTTTAAAGCAAAAGGCAGAGCCTCGGCGCGTGTATCACGCCTCAGCCCTGCCCTTGTGAGCAGGCAGCGAATTAGTAAGATCGTAGTTTACAAGTGAACCACTTCTCATGGTTACGTTTTCGCTCCCAATCTTGATCGATTTTGTTTTCAGTTACTTTATGCAAAAAAACCTACGAACTCCGATGCTAGTATAAGAAAATAGTGGGTAGATCGTCAGTATGTACTATCACAAATCAAGAGGATATTTGTCATAAATGGTTAGATACCAAAATGCTCCAAAAATCTCTTTGGATTTAGCCTCTGTTGTCACTTTTTGTGTTCATTGCCGTATTACTTGATCATGTTAGAATCAGCAGATCAGATTACCCCGAAAAACAGGATGAGTAGCCAGTAGAACGTAACTCTCCTCAATTTTTGGGGAATTTCCTTTTGTAACCTTTTGTGAAGGAAAACATCTAAATGAATAATCAAGTTCGAAATGAAGAGGATTTTTCACTAGAAGAACTACGAAATGGAGATCAGGCTGAGTTTTCTCGAGTAGTGGAGGCTTACTCTGGCTATGTCTATCGTCTGGCGATGAAGATGCTCCAAAACCCCCAGGATGCTGAGGATATCTTGCAAGAAACTTTTATCAAAGCGTACAAGGCGCTCCCAAAGTTTGATGGCAGATCGAAAATCTCTACCTGGCTGTATCGTATTGCGACCAATGAAGCCTTGATGTTCTTGCGGAAGAAGCGCCCCGAAACAATTTCTGTAGAGATGCCTAGCGCAGACGAAGATGATGATATAAAACCTGTACAAATTGTCGATTGGTGCTGTCTGCCAGAGGCTGAATTGATGACTGATGAAGCACGTAAGTACCTGGATGCGAGTGTGGAACGTTTGGCTGAGAACTTGAAGATGGCTTTCATATTGCGAGATATCGAGGGCCTCTCTACCAGAGAGACAGCTGAGATATTAGAAATCAGCGAGACGGCCGTGAAAACCCGCTTGCATCGAGCGCGCTTGCAACTGCGTGAAATGTTGACTACTTACTATCGAGAGCGTTTGCCAGAAAGTGTGTGAGTGGATGTTATGAACGATCACAAGCATGACCAGAATTGCTATCATTTCTTGGATTCTCTTTCCGACTATGTGGATGGCGAATTGCGAGCTGAACTCTGCCTGGATCTTGAGCGCCACATGGCAGACTGTGATGATTGCCAGATCGTGGTCGATACCCTAAAGAAAACTGTATCCCTTTATCATAAGACAGTTGATGAGCCCTCTTTGCCATCCGATGTGCGTGCGCGACTTTTCCGCAGTCTGGATCTTGAAGGGTATCTGGGCGACTCGCATAGTGAACAGGAATAATGAACATGTCTACTCGGTCAGATAATTAAATTCGTTCTGCCGCTGAACATTTTCGAGTGAGCGATGCAAAAAGAGATGCGAGCCGGTTCATTACGGCTCGCATCTCTCTTTAACGTAACCTTTCCACGCTTTTGCGCATCTAATGGTTGAATTTAAACAAAATCAGGAGATTCTTAATGACGAAAAAAGATTCCCAGAAAAAACAACCTCGCGTGGTGATGTTCACGACACCAACCTGCTCATATTGCAAAACGGCAAAACAATATTTCCGGCAACAAGGTGTTCGGTTTAAGCAGGTCGATGTCTCGCGAGATCAGGCTGCCGCCCGCGATATGGTCCGCCGCAGTGGCCAACAGGGTGTGCCTCAAATCTTGATTGGCAATAAGATCGTTGTTGGATTCGACCGTCCCAAGATCGATAAATTGTTGGATCTTCGGTAATCTAAAACCATATCTCCAGGAATTACCTGGTAGTAGTTCGCATTTTAGGGTATGGGCGTATTTCGCGCATCCCCATACCCCAAAATGCATATTTCCCAAGGAAGATTACCAAGAACGATGAAAATGGCCGCGTGAATGAACTTCTCTCTGTTAAAATTGGTTATTGGCATAGACCAATCAGCGGAGAGGTAGTTCTTTATGGCAGAGCATCCTGATTATCAATATCAAAAACAATGGAAGCGTAAGCCACGCTTCGGATGGAAACAAGTGTTCCTTGGCCTTGGTGCCTTGCTGGTGATCATCACCATGGCGAACGTTCTCGAACAATACCAATTGTCCAAGCCAACTTCCCCCACGCCTACGACAGCCTACATTGAATATGGTTCAAGGCGTGTCCCCTCAGTTATTCCCCAGGAGGTTGAGTTTTCGGCCCCAGAGTTGACTCTCTCCGATATGAACGGTGATCCAGTCTCGTTAGCAGATCACCGAGAGAGTATCATCCTCGTCAACACCTGGGCCACCTGGTGTCCAGGATGTGAGGCCGAGATGCCTGAGTTGCAGGCATACGCGCAAAGTCACGCGCAGGACAATTTTCTGGTGATTGGCATCAACGCTGAAGAGAGTGCCCAGCAAATCACACCTTTCCTCGATAAGATGGGGCTGAGCTTCCCCATCTGGTTGGATGCCGATAAGCAAACATACCGGGCATTCAACAGCAGTCATTTGCCGAGTTCCTTCGTCATCGATCGTTCGGGCACAGTGCGCTTGGCCTGGTATGGCCCCATCAGCCTTGAAATAATGGAGATCTATGTAACGCCTCTGCTGCATGAATAGAAAATACTATGAGTTCATCAAGACCACACCGAAAAACCAATGCATATCCACTGATCCTTGCAGGAATAGGTCTGATCTTATTCGCTGTAGCAGGATTGTTTTGGGTCCGGGAATCTCACAAGGTTTCAGCCTCGACCACCGGCGAAGTAAAATCTGTGGTCCCAGTGGCGGTTGATTATCTGGCACCCGAGTTGGTTCTGAATGATTTGAACGGGGCGCCTGTCTCCCTGGCAGATTACCGCGGCCAGGTAGTCCTGGTTAATAACTGGGCGACCTGGTGCCCGCCCTGCCGCGCCGAAATGCCCGAATTAGAATCGTATTATCAGGCTCACAAACTTCAAGATTTCACCCTGATTGGCATCAGCGCTGGCGATACCCAGGCTCAGGTAGAGAGCTTTGTTAGAGAATATGGCTTATCTTTCCCGATGTGGATCGATCTTGAAAGTGCAGCCCTAAGCGCATTCAGGAACAATAGCTTGCCCAGTTCCTATGTAATCGACAAAACGGGCACGGTGCGCCTGGCCTGGTCCGGCGCGATCAGCCTGGCGATGCTCGAAGAGCATGTGTCGCCGTTGTTGAATGAATAATATTGGAACCTTTAGGATCTTGCGTAGAACTTCGAGCGACGTGAGAAGAAAGGCCCTAAAGGATTCGAAAATTAGGAGGAAAAAATGGACGCAAAAGTAACTTGGGGTGGACGATTGACTTTCACTGGAACCGCTGAGACTGGTTTCGAGGTCCCTTTAGGAGCGGACCCCAAAGTTGGCGGCGACAACGATGGTTTTCGCCCAATGGAGTTGATGGCCATCAGCCTGGCGGGCTGCACAGCCATGGATGTAATCTCGATCATCCAGAAGAAGCGCCAGGACGTGACCGGTTATGAGGTCAAAGTTCATGCCGAGCAGGCCAATGAATTCCCAAAAGTTTTCACCGACGCGACGATCGAGTACCACGTCACGGGCAACGATGTCGATGAAAAAGCTGTGTTGCGCGCGATTGAACTCTCGGCATTGCGTTACTGCCCGGCACAGGCCATGTTGAGTCGAGTATTCCCGATTGCATTGAAGTATTTTATCTATGCAGAGGATGGCGAGTTGGTCAGCACTGGGCAATATGAGATACCTGTCGAGGTGTAGGTCTCCCATATTATGGAAACCATTTACTCGAAAATCTCCGGCGTGACTCACCAGAACCCAGATGGCAGCAATCGTCAGGAAATCATCGATGCCTTGGCCTATAATGGCCAACCGCTGCTCCTGATGCGCGATCCTAACCAATATAGCTACAACAATATTGGGGTGTATGTGGCCTTCCAGATCGGTTATGTCAATCCTGATCTGGCTGACGAAATTGCTCCTTTGATCGATGAAGGTGTGCCTGTCGAAGCCCAGATCACTGATATCACCGGCGGTACGGAGGACAAACCCACACAAGGAGTCAATGTAGCCTTTACGATATTTGACTAATCCACTCTAATCGCATACCCTATAAAGCGAATATTTGGTTAGGTAAGGATATGACGAAAAAAACTGTTCCCGTTGCCGTCGTCCAGGCTGCTCCCGTGCTTTTCGACCGCCGGGCAACCCTTGAAAAAGCCCTCCATTTGATCCAGGAATCTGCCAGCAATGGTGCGCAATTAGTGCTATTCCCAGAAGCGTTCATCCCCGCCTATCCGCGCGGGTTGAGCTTTGGCACGGTTGTGGGGCATCGAAAACCCCATGGGCGTGATCTGTGGCAAATCTATTGGGAGAATTGCGTCGATGTCCCTGGGCCTGAAACGCGGCGGCTGGGGAAAGCTGCACAAGAAGCGGGTATCTTCCTGGCAATGGGTGTGGTCGAACGCGATGCGAGGTTTAGCAAAGGAACACTTTATTGCACGACTCTATACTTTGGCCCCGATGGATCGCTACTTGGGAAACACCGCAAACTCAAGCCTACCGCCTCTGAGCGGCTGATTTGGGGAGAAGGTGATGGTTCGACCTTGACTGTGTTAGATACCGAATTGGGGAAGATCGGCGGTTTGATATGCTGGGAAAATTATATGCCACTGGCGCGCATGGCCATGTATGCCAAAGGGGTCGAGATCTATCTGGCTCCCACTGCTGATAGCCGCGATACCTGGCAGGCTACTCTGCAACATATCGCCTGCGAGGGGCGCTGCTTCGTGTTAGGGTGCAACCAGTTTGTCACCAAAGACATGTACCCCTCAGATATACCCGGCATCGAGGAGCTGAACGATCAGCCAGAGATCATGTGCCGAGGTGGCAGCGCGATCGTTTCTCCGTTGGGAGATGTGATTGCGGGGCCGCTCTATGATCAAGAGGGGATTCTTTATGCTGATCTTGAGATGTCCGAAGTGGCGCGCGGTAAATTCGATTTCGATGTGGTAGGGCATTATGCCCGGCCGGATGTTTTCACTTTGACAATCAACGAAGAGCCACAACTCCCCGTTGACTGAATTCATCCAAACCTATTTGTATTATCAAACCACCCTGAGCGGAGGAAGTAAAGTATCCTTCGACTTCAGCCCGAGTGCTCAGCACTCCACCCAACCCTAATTCTGGGGGATTACCCTGGTAATTCCTAGAGAACTAATCTATCCGTCCCACACTCTTCTCCATCGAGATAGCACCCACAAGATTACGAATCCCAGGCCTATCCCCATTGCCAAGAAGCCAGTTGTCAGGCTGTAGGCATCCGAGATCAAACCGATCAAGGGGCCTAAGATCGCCCACAGCAAGCGGAAAATCAGGGAGTCAACAGAGAGGATCGTCGCTCTGACAGAGCCTGGCGTTTGCCGTAAGATGATACTTTCCATGAGCGGGGTGGTCACTGCCCCGGCAAAACCCGTAAGCGCAAAGAGAGCGATGCCCCAAATTGAGTTGAAACCGCCCAAAGCGATCACTCCGCTGAAGATAATAACGGGTGCCAACCGCAGCCAGCCCAATTCCCCGGTTCGATCCAACACTCTTTTAGCATTCAGCGAGCCGATGAATTGCGAGGCGCGTATCCCCAAGGCGATCACACCTAAGGCAGCAATGGGTAGGCCAATGTTGATGGCGTGGGGCTGCATGAAAGTCACGTGGATAGCGCTACCAGCCAGGGGGATCAGACTGGAATATAGTAAGGCATACCGCAATCCAGCGTGTTGCTGAATGGCTGTGAATGTCACGCGGAGCGTCCCCCAATAGTTCAGGTTTTCGCCAGAATCGATGTCGGGTTCGCGCGGAGGCTCTTTGAGCAAGATCACCATCAACGTGGCAATCAGCATAACCCCCGCGGTGATGAAAAAGGTTGCCGCTAGGCTGAATTCACCAACAATTCCACCCAAAACACTGCTAAGGGCTATCGACACCAGGACCATGGCTTGCAACCGACCGCGATATTTAGGGTATTCTGCTTCACGTCCTAATTCTCGCAACGTATCATAGAGCATTGCCAGGTCTGCACCAGAAATAAAGGTAATTCCAATGGCCCAAAGTGAATTGGCAATTAGCACCATTGGATAAACCGGCGCCAAGACAAACGCCACGATCGAGCCTGTGGCGATCACCATGCCTATCACCTGTGATTGCTTGCGCCCCCAGGTGTCGGCCACAGCTCCTGTGGGGACTTCAGTCAACGCCATCGTTATCCAAAAGGCCGAATCGTTGAATGTCACCTCAGTTATGCTCAGATCGAACTTGCGTTGGAGATAGATTACCCACACAGGCAAGAAGAGCATGAAGTTATACAATACCCGGTAGGCAAAGAAAATGGGGATGTTTGACTCGTACGAGGGTGTCAGGAAGCGTTTGATCGAGGCCATATTCAATATAGTCCAGTGCTCATGCACTGGATTGGCGAAATGACGATATGATTCCGCCTTTTCGCGCCATCTCCGGCCAAGTGTTTCTGGGCCGGAGATGGATTTTACTATAAGAAGGGAAGTAGCTTGTGGATTTCTAGAAGGACCAATATGAACCGCAGTAGGACAATCCAGTTAGAGAGGTGAGTGGGGTACGGAGCACACCACTCACCCCTCTAACTGGGGTCTTCCTCTTGCGATTCTTCAGACGGTTTGTCTAGCTCATCATGATCCGGCAAGATATCCTCGGCGTTACGGATATAGGGCAAAAAGAAACCCGTGATCCCAACCAGAGCAACACCTACCCCGGCAAAGGATATCAACAAAGCCATGCCAGACCCTGGACCTGTGCCAAATATGGGGCCAAATATACTGGCCAGCCCCGAGGATGTTTTCATCGCCGGTTCCATGACGAAGTCTGCCAATGTTCCGGCGATGATTGGGGCGATGGGTTGTGTGAACCAGGCGATGAGCCTGCGGGCCGAAAAGACCCGTCCCTGAAGATCAGGCGCAACTTTGGCTTGCCACAGCGCTTGGTTTGATGTATTGACTAGGGGAATCACAAATGTGAACAAGGCGCTGAATGTAATCCAAAGTGGTAACCCGGTGACCGCCCCAAAGGCTGCGAATGATATCCCGCTGAGAATCCAGCCTAACAATACGCCGTTTACGCGGCGTTTGAAGCCACCCCAGGCGCTCATAATTATTCCGCCCGCAATACCTCCAATTGCACCCGCAGTTTGAATTGATCCGAAGATCAAACTGTTCTGATCAGTGCGCGCCAAGATCATGGGCGCGAAAACCGTAAAACCTAGCGCTGCAAACAAATTGCCAAAGAAGAATATCATCTGCAGGCCGAGCAAGCTGGGACGCTCGAAGATATATTTGAATCCGTATAGCCCCTCTTGCCAGAGATTTCCCTCAGCTTTTTGCCCATCGACAGTCTTCTCTGGTTGGGGTATATGCACGATTAACAATGCGCCAATGGCCAAAAAGAATGTAACCAAGTCAATCAACATGATCAGGGCGAAACTATCGAAAGGTCCTGGGATGGTCAAAGCCAGAATAGCGCCTGCGATCACTGGGGCCAACACGCCCGGACCCGCATCGACCAGCGACATCATGCCATTAGCGCGTCCGTATTGCTCCTTGGGAACCATGGTAGTGATGGCTGCCGAATAAGCCGGCCATTGGAAGGTGTTTCCCAGACCATTGATCACCGCAGCCACATAGAGGTGCCAGAATTCCAACAATCCGGTGGTGTACAAGATCAAGATCGCCGTGGTCGATAATACTGCTCCCAGATCGCTGAGCATCATCATGAGTTTGCGATTGTAGCGATCTACCATAGCCCCCGCGATGGGGGAGAGCAGCAGGAAGGGTGTGATGAAAGCCACTTGCATCAACCCCATGGCAGTGGCGCTCTCAGTCTGCTTGTACATCCACAAGGTCATGCCGAAGTTGGTCATCATCGAAGCCAGTACTGAGATGATCTGTCCTAACCAAACGACAGTGAATCCAGACATGCCTCCGAGTATTTTTTTATTTTCCATGAATGCTCCTTGAAGATTAATATTTCCCGAAACACTGCGCACAGGTGGTCAGCCTGTGCGCATAATCCTGGGAGGAGTACTGATTGTCGATGTTATGTGTTCAATTTGTCTAAGGCATCTTCGACAGAGATCTCGCCCCGTTCGATTTCTTCCAAAACATCCATCCGATTTGCCTTTGTTGGATGGCGAACCTTGACGGGGTTTGCAGTGTAGATAGTTTGGGGCTTGTCATCTTCGGATGTCAAGATTTTGAGCGATCCTGAGACACTTTTGTAGGTAACTTCAGGTCCGCCCCCTTGGATTTCTGCCAAGCCGCGCGGCCCATATCGGCGATCTTTTGTGACGGGTAAGGAAGTTTGTAACCGCCCGCTGACACTTTTGGTTCTGGCTATGCAGCCGCTGTCTTCTGGGACGATCAAGGTCACATTGCCAGAAACACCTTTGAAGGTATAGGGTCCAGCCGCTAATGGTGTCTGGATTATCATGTTTCCACTCACGGATGAAATGTCAATTTCAGGAATTTGCGATTCGATCATCCGGATCTTTCCAGAGACAGTCCCGCCATGCAGTGACCCAGTGATATTTTGGCCTCGAATAGAGCCGCTGACACTCACAGCTTTGACCAGACCAGACAAATCGGTAAATTCAAGCGCACCACTGACCGTGTTTAGGTTGAACTCACCTTCGAGTCCACGGATTCGAGCTTTGCTGCTGACGCAATTCAGATCGACTGAACAATCTTTGGGGACTGTCACGGTATAGTCAACCTTACACGGTTTGAATAATGATAAAAGGCTAATGTTTTTGTCGTGACGAGTTTCAACGACAACTAATCCGTCATCATCTTGAAAGATATCTACCTCAGTGTGGGTTGCATTGCCTGTGTTCAGATGCTTCACTGCCGTGACTGAGATTGTCTCTTCGTCACCAGGGGAAATGATTACTTTTCCCCGAATATTGTTCAATTTTAGTCGCGCGGGAACTTCAACAGGGAAGCTGCGCTCGATGATCTCTTCTGACATAAGTGATCCTTATTCAATAAAAACCTCGATGTGTTCGCCATCCTCGGCATCGACCACATCGACGATCTTGCCAGTCATTCCCTCGGCGATCGCCTCGCTGACTGCACTACCCAATTCTTCAAGTTCGACATCGGGGGTGAACTGTGCGGCGATATTCAAGCCGGCATCGATCAGCTTCAAGGGCAAATTGACGTTGACCTTGGCTTTGCCTTTGCTCATATCGGTGACGCGCACACGCAACCAGCGCGCGCCACCGGTGGGTCTTTTGGCTCGCACAGGTTTTTCGCTGCTGGAGCTAAGCGCTTTGAGTAGTTTGGCGCCCTCGTCAGCAGAGATCTTGCCCTCCTGGATCATTTTGAGAATTTTCATGCGTTCTTCAGCGGTTGTCATTGGGATTGCTCCTTTTCAAAACCCTAAGGGTTTTCGTACGACAGTATCCTCAGGGAGTGTTTTCTTCCTATAATTGCAAATTTTCGATAATTAACTCAAGAAACCTTTAGGGGTTGTTTGTTAGCCGATAAAAACTTGTACTTTTTCACCATTTTCGCCTTCGTCGACATCGACGAAGAAGGGAATGTCACCATCTTTGGTGTCCCCTAAAGCAAGAATGACCTCATCGAGCCCGGTGGCATCCAATTGAGGGATAAAATGCCCAAATGTGCGCAGGAACCAAGCCGTCAGACGGATTGGGATCGGGAAGCTGATGGCGATTTTCTCAGGGCTTTCGCCGGGTTTTTGATGCACACGCACATGCATCCAGGGGGATTTCTGGCTGCCCCAGCCCAATGCTAGAACGAGCACGCCCAACAGAAAGGGGAACCAGGTGCAAGCAAACCAGAACCCAAATCCCGAAGCGCTCCAGGCCCAGAACATCAGTGCTCCACCAATCACCGTAATCCCTGCTCCAATCCAAACTGGAATAAACCAAAAGCGTTTCCACTTATCCATATCTTCGGAATCAGGAAAGCGGGAAGGGTCATGTTCGTCAAGAGGCTGGATCAAACCCAAATTATCGTCTGTCGCTGATAATTGATCTTTGCCCATTTCATCATCTGGAAAGGCGTCTTCTTCTAAGGCTTGTAGAAGGGCATAACCTTCTTCGGCGCTGATCACGCCCTGATCGATCATCTCGAGAATTTTTAGCCGTTCTTCAGAGAGCGACATGGTTATTTTTTCCCCTCTAATGCGGCTAACAATTCTTCCGCCTGCTCGACGCTGATTTTGCTTTCTTGAAGCATTTCCAGGATCATCATACGCTCTTCGTCGGAAACAGGGTCATTGCTGCGTTGTTTCGCGGCCCTTAGGGCATCGACATCGATGCTCATGGTTTTCGACCGGGCGCTGCGTCGGGCCTCGCGGGCAACTTTACGTTGAGCGACGGCCAATTTGCGTTCGAGCTTATGCTGAGCGCGTTGGGCAGCCTCATGGGCACGCTGTGTGGCGCGTTCTCGCGCCTCTTCAACTCGCTGGTGAATTTCTCTGGAGCGCTCTTCAGATAGCCCCGCGTCTTCCAAGGTTTTGGATAATCCCGAAAGATGGCTATCCAACGATTTTAGATGGGTTTCTACCTGTTCAGTCGCCTGCCGGGCCATATCTTCTGCCATTCTCGTAAAATCTTCACCCAAATCAAAATCAAAGTTAATGTCAAAATCGAAATCGTCAGAAGCTTCTTCGTCTGTATCTAATCCAATCAAAACCAAATTCCCGGTTGCTGTCAGGTTAATAGGAGTGCCACCCTCGCCAAATTCCAACGTATACGTTCCTTCACGAATCGTTTGGGAGCTACTCGTTCGTTTAATACGAATAGAGTGGGCACCACTCGTAAGGTTGAGATCTGCGTTTACATCGTCAGGGATTTGGCAGCGCAAATTCCCTCCAGCAGATACCGAATATGCCTGCCAGGGAACCGGCGCAAGATTTATCTTGGCATTCCCCTTGGTAACAGCCGAGATCCCACCACTGACATCGCCCAGGCGCAGATTGCCGCCGATCGTCTCAGCGTGGAATTGGCCGTCAACGTCTCGCACATTGGCATTGCCACTAATGGATTTGACTTTCAGGTCGCCGCGCACGCGTTTGGCTGATACGCCACCACCGATGGCTCCCGCCTCCACTGAGCCCACTTCTCGCAAGGTTAGCGGACCGCCTATCTGGCCAACTTCCAATAACCCTCCCAGGGCTCTGAAACGGGCACCTCCGCCAACTTGCCTGACCAGCAGTTCAGCGTCGAAGGGCACATAAACTATACAATCTTCTGGGCAATTGATTTTGGTGATTTCCTCCCCCTGTTCGAAAAGCACCTGATCATCACATGTGGTTTTGATCAGCGCTTCTGTGCGCTTCCAGCCCTTGACATGTAAATCACCAGCAATCCCTTCGATGGTTATTTTGGGCGCTTTTCCAAGTTCGAGTGTTTTTTGTACCATCTCTTACTCCTCTTGTTCTCCAAGAAGCTGGATGGCATCTTCGTAATTGATTTTGCCAGCGTCTAGATCTTCGAGAATTTGCTTGCGCTCTTTCTCGCTCAAGCCGCCATCTTCATCAGGTTCTGGCTCGTAGCCCATGGCTTTGATAATCGCTCGCAGACGGTTACGGATTGTGGGATAGGAGAGCTTGAGCTCATCTTCCATGCGAGTGATTTTTCCCTCGCAGCGGATGAAGGTTTCCACAAATTCGAGTTGCTTGGGAGTTAGCTGGGCAAAAGCGCCGACGGTGAAACGGCCTTCGAGGGTCGTATCGCAATCACGACAATATATTTTGGTGACGCTGATTTCGCCGTTGCATAAGGGGCATTGAGTAGGTAGGGTTTGCATAAAATCCTCGCGATAGTTTCATAATTTCCCCGGAAACTCCAATGTTTTCGAGGAAATATTAGTTTATCCAGCGTGCAGCACAGTGCCGTACTGTTGGCGAGTTTGTAGACGCTGTCCCAGCCCTACCAGCAACCTGCCGAGGCCAGCTAATAATCGATCCGATGTCGAAGGGTTGCAGGCAATCGAGGTCTGCACAGCATCAAGCGCCCGACGTTGATTTATCTTGCCAATTTCTAGTGTTGCATACCACATAACAAGCTCCTACAGGAATAAATGTCCAAAACTTGATAAAATTATACAAAAAATTTTGAAAATGTCAAGGTTAACTTCAGAAATATTAATATTGAATTGATATTTCTGAAGTTGGGGTGATTTTCCCCTCAAATATTTGCCGCAACGTAAAGAAATTTGGTCAATTTTTCGTTGTGACCGGTCTCCCGACCGAGTCACTACGGTACGGTCGGGAGACCGACCTAAGCTGTAGAAATATAAATTAAATTCCTTTGTTTACAGTGTATTTGCTATTCTGTTAGCCTCTCTGCTGCAGTAATGAAAGATTCGAAATTAGCATTCACATTAGCGACGACTGTATTCGAATAGCGTGTCATTGAGCCCTGATAGGGTTCGTCACCATTATGAACGATCCAGCCTTCTAAATCGAAACCTAATGGACCTTCCGCTGCAATCCATTCCCCATTGAATTTGCGCGCGATATGGATATGGGTTCCAGTGCTAGTACCTCCCTCGCAGGATGGGTGCCCGATCTTGTCGCCTGCTTCCAAAACTGTACCCACTGGGGCGCGTTGGTGGGAGGCGATATGAAGATAGAAAATTGTCCAGCCGGTGCGGGGGTCGCCATCACCGTCGGCGTCGATCTCGAGAATACCAGTCTCTGAACGGGTTACTACCCCGGAAGTCGTTGCCGTTGTCCACTCGTTGGTAGAGCTACAACCGCGTACGCCTGCGGGTGCGAAGTCGATGGCCGACCAGGGTTCTCCAGTTCCCCAGCCGGTATGAGGCCCGCCTGTGTAAGCCCAGGTTTTGCCCGGCTCAAAGGGCAGGTACATCTGCGGTTGCTGTAAACTCCCCGGAATGTGAGTCTGAACATCCCGCCATGGATCGCCGAACAATTCCCGATAGACCTGGGCCAACCCCTCGGGACCAATATCATCCTGATAATGATTACCAGAATATCCCACTGAAAAATAATACTGAAATGCCACACTGGCGGCAGTCTGCCAGGGATCTGGGTGCTCGATGGTGCCGTCGGGAATTTCAATGGTGGTGAGATGGCCGGTGCGCCAGCCGTAGTAGCCGTTATTGAGCGTGTTGGCTGCCCAGACGAGCTGCAGGTAGAGCCCGCGGTATTTGCGTTGCTCCTGACCCAAGGGGTAGTTTTCGCTTATATCTGTGGGAAGGTTGGCTTGGCTCAGGGCGCCTGTTTGGTATTCCAGCAGCGCCAGCAGAACGCGTGGGCTGATGCTGAAATTTTGGGCTACATAATCGATGATGCCCGCGCCCGTACGTCTTGTCCCCGCGACATAATCCTGGTAATTCCGCAACCAGCCG
The DNA here is from genome assembly GCA_964438295.1 of uncultured Anaerolineales bacterium. Lineage (GTDB taxonomy): Bacteria > Chloroflexota > Anaerolineae > Anaerolineales > UBA11858 > NIOZ-UU35. The sequence goes on along the minus strand of CAYTKR010000024.1, from coordinate 9,365 downwards.
GGTTGCTCGTCAACGAAGGCTTGTGTATCGAATTCGAGTTGAGCGGGGCCGTTGATGAACAAACTATCGGGCAAGATCTTGAAGGGGGTACCCCAAAAAGATTTGTAATAAATGGGGATTTGCATGGGCATCCCCGGTGGCAGAGTCGTGGCCTCGGGTGGGATATAGGAGTTGGCTTCTAGGATCTCCTCCACGGTGGTGTTGAAGTGGATTGCCAGAGCCGGGAGCGTGTCACCCGTTTGGGCAATATAATCGACCAACTGGCCGGGTTGATACTTGGCACGCTCCGGCATAGGTGTGACGGAGATTTCCTCTGGTGTCACCTGGAGTGTCCCCGCAAGAGGGGGCTGATCAGGCCCAGCTTTGGGTTGACAGCTGGAGAGAAGCAGGGCAGCCAGCCCTAAGAGAGCAGTGATCAGTATCCAGTATCCAGTGGCAATTCTACTCCGTCCTGGATACGGATACCTGTTTCCTGAATACTGGTTACTCTGTAATATCTTCATCTCTGGTTATGCGTGAGACTGCTGACCCATACTGATGGGCGGTGACAATCTCATCACCGCGGGTGAGGGTTCCTAAATACGGTTCATTACCGGCAGAGGCCTTCCAGCCATCCAACACAAAGGGATAAGGTCCATTGGCAGCGATCCAAACGCCATTATATTTGCGGGCGATGTGGGTGTGAGTGCCCGTGGCCCGGCCGCCCTCGCAGGAGGGGTGCCCGATAAACTCGCCTGCTTTCAACGGAGTACCCACAGGTACGCGGTCCTGCTCGCTGATATGAAGATACATGAGCGCCCATCCGGTTTGTTCGTGACCATCACCATCCAGATCCTGAATGACGGTGCCAAATTCCGAGCGCACGACCAGGCCATCGGTCATGGCGACCACCCACTCATCGGAAGGGACGCAGCCGCTGGTATCCATGCGCGGGGCGAAATCCAATGCGGCCAGCGGACCGTTTCCCTCGAAAGCTTTGTGGGGACCACCGGTATAGGCCCAGGTTTCGCCAGGCTCGAAGGGCAGGGTCAGCTCGGGTTGGGTAAGACCCTTTGGGAGCAGGTTCTCGATGTCCGTAGCGCGCGCCCATGGATCGCCGAACATCTCCTGATAAAGGGCAGGGAAACCCTCTGCCGCATCAAGGGCCTGGTGGCAGCTAGCCTGGTCATAGAGCTGCGCGAAGAAATAGTGCAGGGCTATGCTTCCAGCATTGGTATCCACAGGGAGCGTGTAAAGGGTACCATCAGGATATGAGATTTCGGTGAGCGTCCCGGCACGCCAGCCGTAAAAGCCTTCTGAGAGAACGTGAACTGCCCAGACCAATTGGCCATAAAGGTCTTTGCGGTAGTAGGACTCTGCCCCCATGGCGGAATCGAAATTGTCGGCATCTGCCGGGTGACCCAGGATACAGCCGCTCTGGTATTCCAGTAAAGCGATCAATAGGCGCGGATTGATCGAATTCTCTAAAGCAACCCGCTCGATGATCTCAGCCGCGCTGGTCCAACCGGTGATCATCAGGTACTGTTCGTAAGTTCTCAGATAGCCATCTGTCGAATTGAGATATTCATCAATATCGAAATCGATTGCAGAGGGGGAGTAGACCAGTTCAGAGTCGGGAAGCAGCGGGTGAGGAGTTAGAGGAGTGGGGGTTGCAGTAAATGCGATTTGTGACTGCTGATTTGTGAATGGTGAAATTGGTGCGTATGCACTGCTAGCATTCGCTCCAAGAAAGAGCAATGCTGAAACAATAGAGAATTGGAACGTGCGCATAGCACGATTCTAACTCAATTCTCCAATCTCAGACCTTTAATCTCCACTCATTCGCGTTCGATCAAACTTTCGTGAGCGCCATACTGGTTGGCTGTCACCACATCCCCATCACGGGTCAGGGTGCCTTTGTATGGCGCACCAGTTGCATGGACAGTCCAATCACTGAGCACGAAGGGGATTGGGCCGTCGGCTTGCATCCATTCGCCATTATATTTGCGAGCGATATGAACATGTGTGCCGGTGGCGAAACCGCCCTCACAGGATGGATGCCCTAATAGGTCACCCTTTTTCACGAGTCTACCGGCACCTGTGCGACCCTCATCAGCGATATGCAAATAGAAGATCACCCAACCTGTTTGCTCAAAGCCATCCCCATCCAGGTCGAGTACTACAATGCCGCGCTCCGAACGAGAAATGACACCATCACCGACGGCTGTCACCCAGGCGTCAGAGTCATAGCAGCCACTGATGGTTGTTGCAGGGGCGAAATCGATGGCAGCCCAAGAACCGTCTTTCTCGAAGGCGCCATGCGGACCGCCGGTGTAGCTCCAACTGCGGCCGACCAGGAAGGGTAGCACGAGATCGGGTTGGATAAGATCTGGAGGAAATAGCGGTTCGACCACCCTGGCGCGCGTCCAGGGGTTGCCGAACATCTGCTCGTAGAGTGCAGGGAAGCCTGTTTCGGGATCGAGGGCGGCTTGCCAGCCCTGGCGATCATAGACTTTGGAGAAATAATACTGCAACGCCGCGGTACCAGCGTTCAAGTCTGGAGCTAGATGGAGGGTGACTCCATCAGAAAATTCAATTTCGCTCATGCGCCCTTCGCGCCAGCCGTAGTATCCAACGGAAAGCTCGTTGACCGCCCATTTCAATTGTCTTAGCAACCCCTTTTTTCTGAGATCGATTTCCCCTAAGGGGTAATCCTGATCAGCAAGTGTGGCCGGTTGGCCATAAACCCAGCCGCTTTGATATTCTAACAAGGCTAACAACAGCTTGGGGTTGACCGAGTTATCTAAGGCAACCTGTTTGACGATATCCCCGCCGTACAATTCGCCATGTGTCCCCAGGTATTCGTGGAAGTTCTTCAAATAGCCGCCAGCCTCGGCGACGTAATTAACAATATTGAAATCAAGCGCTGAGAGCGTATAAACGAATTCGCTATCGGGCAATAGGTGGGTGGAGTCGGTGGTATTGCTGAAACGCCGGGGGATGATCAATAACTGGTTAGGGTTGATGAAGTTTCGCTCGGGGAGCGAGCCGGTAGTGTCGATTTCATCGACAGTGACGCCAAAACGAACTGCCAGAGCATCGACCGTGTCACCCGATTGGGTATAGTAGAGGATCGGGCCAGTGTACTCAGGTTCCGAGGTTGGGGTGTTTGTAATTGTCGGTGTGTGCGTTGGGGTTGGCTCTATGGTCTCAACCGTTGCCGTGTGTGGTTCAGTTGGCTGAAGGTCTTGCTCTGTGGCAGGGATTTCAGTCGATGTTGGTACAGCCTCGAGTGTGGCGGCCCAATTCGGTGTAATGGTGGGTTCGTATTCCGAGGGGGCTACAAAAGTCTCGTTCTGGCTTGGCAAGTTACAGCCAGATGTGATCAATGAAATCAACAGAATAAGCAAAAGAAAACCGCAGAACCGCTATGACCCTGGAGAAAATGCAGATGAAGAAAGAAAAGGAATTGCATTTTTTGAACTCATATTAAAAATCTCTGCGAACTCTGCGGTTGATCTTTACTACCGATCAATGAGATTCTCCGGGACGTGGCCATTCTCAGCATAGATCGTCTGATCGCCCTTGCGCAGCAGACCTTGATATTCACCGCCTGTACCCGCGCTCACCCAACCATCGAGCACAAAGGGGATGTCTTGGTCGGCGGGGATCCATTCGCCATTATAGCGTCTCGCAATATGTACGTGTGTGCCTGAGGAAAATCCACCTTCGCAGGAAGGATGCCCAACACGCTCTCCTGCTCTCAGGTAGGTGCCAACCTCGACACGGTCACGCGCCTCGATGTGCATATAGAACAGCGTCCAGCCGGTTTGTTCGGAGCCATCGCCATCTAAGTCCTGAATTACAGCGCCATTCTCCGCACGTACGATCAAGCCATCAGTCATGGCGACGACCCAGTTTTCACTCTGAGTACAGCCAACAGGTTCATCATAGGGAGCAAAGTCCAGCGCTGCCCAGGCCGAGCCATCCCCCCAACCGCCATGCGGGCCTCCGGTAAAGGCCCAATCTACCCCATCTTCGAAGGGCAATTGTAAGGGAGGCTGGGTCAGGCCGGGAGGTAGAAGGGGTTCGTATGAATAATCAAAAGGATAGCCGAACAACTCCTGGTAGACCTTGAAAAATCCACTTTGAGTGACTGTTCGCTGCCAGATTTCGCGACTGTATACCTTAGAGAAGAAATATTGTATCGCTGCAGTACCCGCGTTGATCGTTGGGTCTACTGGGATCACGGATCCATCTGGCAGGACCCAACTACCCACGCCATTCACTCGCCAAAGGTAAAATCCGCGGTTGAGTTCGTCGGCCGCCCAGACCAGTTGTTTATAAAGCCCCATATGATCGGCGTGTTCAAAGCCTAGGGTGTAATCTAACGTGTAGGAGCGTGGGTTGTTGTCAGTCAGCCAACTACTCTGGTATTCCAGCACAGCCAGCAGCAGGCGCGGATTGATGGAATGATTGGTGGCCACGCGTTGCACAATTTGAAATCCGCGCAACATACTCTCATCGACTTCTTCTTCGTAATTGACCAGGTATCCGCTCAGACTATAAACAAAGTCTGGTACATCGAAATTGGCTGTCAATGGTCCGGCAACCAATTCCGAATCAGGAATGATCTTGAAGCTGGGACCGGTGGCGACGGGCTCTGGAGCGGGGATATCCAACTCCTGCCCAATTTCGAGGGTGTTGACATCTGTGATGCCGCTGGCTTCAGCGATATCTTCTACAGAGACGCCGAAACGTTCGGCGATCTGTCCCAAGGTATCACCTGCTTGGACGACATAGCCTTCCGCCTCGGTGCGTAACCCAGGGATGGGATGGGGATTGTCAGGAGTAGGAGTTAGTGCGAACGAACCAGGCGAATGTCCCTCGGCAAATGGGCCTGCGGTCTCACCCTGGCCGGGTACCTGCGTCGATGAGCCTGATACTCCTTCCCACGGTCCAGCATCGGATTTCCATTGGCGTGTGCAAGCCATCATCGCAACGATCAACGCCAAGAGTGCCAGGAGCCATGATTTACGACGGGGGGAGCGGTGTTTTTCATTCATAAATGACGATCAGCATTCTACTCCTGTTGCCAGATTTATGCCATTGCCTTGATTAGACAGTCACTGGGTCTCCAGGAGCTAACCACCAACTTTAAGGTAAGGGGGGCTCTGCCCCCTTACCTTAAAGTTGGAAAGTCTCACGGCGATTGCTAGTTCAGGAAATGCCCTCTTTCCGCTTATGTTAGAATCGCTCCACAATGGAAGTCTCCGAACAACTCCAGGCTATTTTAGATACTATCCCCACAAAAACAGGCTGTTACTTGATGAAGAACGAAGCCGGGGACGTGATCTATGTGGGGAAAGCGGTCAATTTGCGCCATCGCGTGCGATCCTATTTCCACGCTGGGGGACAGGAACACCCGCGCACGCGCCAGTTGGTCAAGCGCATCCGCGACATTGAGTGGATCGTGGTCGGTTCTGAGTTAGAAGCCTTGATCCTAGAGATGAACCTGATCAAGAAACATCGGCCGCACTACAATGTGCGTCTCAAAGACGATAAGCGCTATCCGTATATCAAGATCCATTGGGCTGATCCCTACCCTAAGGTGACCGTAACACGCCGAGTTGTCGACGACGGCGCACAATATTTCGGGCCATACACGGGCGTTTGGGCTGTCCACCAAACCTTAGATGTGCTGCGGCGAATTTTCCCTTATCTAACATGCAACCGAACAATCACTGGTGAGGACAAACGAGCCTGCCTGTATTACGATATCAAGCTGTGCATCGCGCCTTGCATTGGCGCTTCCAACCAGGAAGAATACCGCCAAATGATCCAAGGCCTGGCTGATTTTCTCCGTGGACGCACCGAAGGGATTGTCGACCGCCTTCAAACTGAGATGCAGCAGGCCTCTCAAGAATTGCGTTTTGAGCAAGCCGCGGTATTCCGCGACCAGCTTGATGCCATCCAACAGATCGTCGCCCGTCAGAAGATCGTACTGTCTTCGGATTATGTGGATACGGATGTCATTGCCATGGCCCGCTCAGAGCGCGAGGCTTGTATGCAGGTTTTCTTCATCCGCGGTGGCAAACTGATCGGTCGAGAGTACTTCCTGATGGAAGGCACCGATGATAATCCTGATGCAAATGTGATTGCTGAGTTCATCAAGCAGTTCTACGATCAAACACCCACTGTCCCGCCTCAGGTGTTGCTACCCCACGAGGTCGAGGAAGCGCAGATCATTCGGCAGTGGCTCAACAGCCGCCGGGGGGGCAAAAAAGTAGAGATCAAGATCCCCCAGCGCGGCCAGAAGCGCGAGTTGGTTCAAATGGCTGCTGAGAATGCCACCGATACCCTGACAGCATTGCAGGCTCAGTGGGAGGCCGACGAGCACCGCCAAACCCAGGCGTTATCGGAATTGCACGAAGTGCTGGATCTTCCCACAGCCCCCAAACGCATCGAGTGCTATGATATTTCTACAACCCAGGGAACAGCAACCGTGGGCAGCATGGTTGTCTTCGACCAGGGCGTGCCCAATAAAGGTCACTACCGCCGTTTCAATATTCGTAGTGTGGTGGGACCGGATGATTTTGCCAGCATGGAAGAAATGCTCAGGCGGCGCTTCAGACGTTGGCAAAGCGCGAATGAAATCGCTGACACGCCGGGCAAAAAACCAGATCGATCGTTTTCAACGTTACCTGACCTGATTATCATTGATGGTGGTAAAGGGCAACTCAGCCGGGCAACACAGGTACTGGAAGATTTTGGTCTGAGCGACGTAATCCCTGTTGTCGGGCTGGCAAAACGTGAGGAGGAGATCTTCGTTCCTGGAAAATCGCGCTCGATTCTTTTGCCTCGCAAGTCGGAGGGATTATACTTAGTACAGCGCATCCGCGATGAAGCTCACCGTTTCGCGATTACCGCTCACCGCAAACAGCGTTCCAAGTTGGGAATTGCTTCTCAATTGGATGCTGTTCCCGGGATTGGCCCTGCTCGCAGGAAAGCTTTGATGATTCATTTTGGTTCTATTGACGCAATCCGGCAAGCATCGGAAGTTGAATTGGCCGCAGCCCCAAAGATGAATGCCAAAACCGCTGCGTCAGTAAAGGAATTTCTCCGTTAAGATTGGTAGAGGAGGATGCTTTGAAAATCGCCTGGTATGTTGAAGATGATGGGGAGATGATTAATGCTATCCGTTTGTTGCTCCAACTGCTAGATTATGATACTCGCTCTTTCTTGGATTGCAAGAGGGCAGCTAAGGCCATCCTTCAGGGTGAACGCCCCGATCTTATGTTGATTGATATCAATATGCCGATTGTATCCGGGATGGAATTATTGAAGTATGTGCGCAGTAGATCGGATTTTGCAGATGTGCCGGTTTTGATGCTCTCGTCAGAGGTGGCAGATGTAAGTGTCAACGAGGCTACTGAGCTCGGCGCCGATGGATATCTGTTTAAACCAGTGACCATAGAAGATTTAGAGGATAAAATTGAAATTGCCGTGAATAAACGGTTGAAATAACCATCAACTTGATCCCATAAACAATAACTTTTAGGAGAGACCCTATGGCCAAGAAGAGAAAAAAAAGAAGGACCACACAACAGACAGTAATGATTATCATTGGTATTCTTATCGTTTTGGCGATGTTACTGCCTTCAGTTCTTACCTTCCTGCAATAATCAATGAAAATATCATCCAATGAATACAGGGGACATGGGGTTGGTCACAGAGCCGCCAACCCCATATCTCCTAATTAAGTCTTGATTTTGATTGGCAAAACGAGGTGATGCGTGGAGAATACTATCATCGTCTATGGAACTACATGGTGCCCTGATTGTGTCCGCGCCAAAAAAGTACTCAAAAAGGAAGGTGTGGAATTTCGGTGGATTGATATAGGAAAAGATCCCGAAGCGCGCACATTTGTTGAACAAGTCAATGATGGCATGCGTATTGTCCCAACGATCCTTTTCCCCGATGGGGATACATTGGCAGAACCATCAAATTCGGAATTGTCTGAGAAATTGAGCAAGTTGGAACTGTTAAGATAGTATTCAAATAATAAATTGTACAGCGACCGAATGGAATTGTCGGATAGAAGGGCGCATACAAGCACCCTTCTGTCAGAAAATTATAGAACCAACTGGAATTTTTGTGCTTCTCGTTGTATACTGATTGCATCTGTAAATGAGGAGAGGTCTACATGAAAGTATCCGTATTGCAAGAGAATCTCGCCAATGGCCTCAGCATAGTATCGCGCGCCGTGTCTCCGCGGAGCACGTTGCCTGTTTTAGGAAACATCTTGGTTGCCAGCGACGAAGGACGTTTACGCCTTTCGGCGACTAATTTGGAACTAGGAATCACCTGTTGGATTGGGGCCAAGATCGAGGAAGATGGATCAACGACCGTTCCCGCACGAACATTTACTGATTTGATTAGTACGTTGCCTCCGAACCAGGTCAGCATGGATTTGAATGTGCGCACGCAGACGATGAACGTTCGTTGCGGTACCTCGAACACCGATCTCAAATGTATTGATGCCCAGGAATTCCCTCCCATGCCCTCACAAGATCTTGATGAAGGCATTAAGATCAATGTGGCTGACCTAAGGGAAATGATCCACCAGGTAGTATTTGCGACTTCTACCGATGAAGCGCGGCCTATTCTTACGGGTGTTCTTGTGACCGTCGAGGAGGAAAAGATCACATTTGCATCCGCGGATGGATTTCGTCTCTCAGTTCGAAATGCAGAACTCTCTTCACCAGTGTCTAGACCTATTCATGTGGTCATTCCAGCAAGGGCCTTAAGCGAACTGGCTCGCATTACGGCTGCAGCAGGGAGTGGAGATGGCAATGAAACTGTCACTATGGTGATGCCCACTAACAGTGGACGGGTGATCTTCCGATCATCGAATATTGAACTCGCCACGCAAATCATCGAAGGTACTTTCCCCGATTACGAGCAAATCATCCCCCGCGGTCATCAAACTCGCACAGTGCTCTCTACGGATGCATTTTTAAAAGCCTGCAAACAGGCAGAAATCTTTGCTCGTGAGGGCACGTTGATTGCCAGGGTGAGTATCACCCCGGGAGGAGAGTTGCAGCCTGGCACGGTGGAGATTTCGGGGCAGTCTGAAGAAACTGGTTCGAATCAGACCATTATCGACGCCTCTATCGAAGGCCCACCAATTGTCATTGCGTTCAATGTGCGCTTTATGCGGGAAGTGTTGGATGTGATCAAGACGCCCAATGTGGCCCTTGAAACTTCCACGGACACCAGCCCAGGGCTCATTCGACCGGTAGGCCAGAAAGATTTCTTGCATGTAATCATGCCCATGCATTTGGGCAACTAATTTTAATTCGTAGTTTCTAGAATTCGAAAAT
>CAYTKR010000023.1:0-53506 GCA_964438295.1 uncultured Anaerolineales bacterium | reverse complement strand
GGTTACCATCATGGGGTCTCCACTGCAGCAAGATGCCTTTGCCCTTGGGTTTATGAAGAACGAAGGCTTGATCGATAGCCTTGATGAAGTTGAGATTCTCTTCGTGAGCAAACTAGGCTGCTGTGTGGATGTCTGGCTAAACAGGGAGTTTGAGAAGCCTGAGCGAGTGATCATCACCAGTGGATGCGGTGGTGGTGTGACGTTCGACGACCCCAGGGTTGGTATCGACCCATTGGAGAGTGACCTGCGTCTGGAACCGAGTCAACTCAGGGATGCATTCCGGCGACTCCAACCTCCCAACAGTTTATATGCACGTTCACGCGGCGTGCACGCCGCTGGTTTGTTTGATCCAATAACGGTGGAAATGGTTGCCATCGTCGAAGACGTTGGCCGTCATAACACGATCGACAAGATTTCTGGTATCTGTTTGCAGGAAGATATAGATCCCAGTGGTCGCGTTCTATTAGTCACTGGACGCATTTCATCAGAGATGCTTCGCAAGGCGGCAGTGATGGGTTGTCCGATGGTCGCCTCGCGTACATCCCCTACTTCAATCTCTATCGAGATGGCGCGTGCATGGAATCTCACCCTGATTGGATATGTTCGGGCTGGGAGAATGCGGGTTTATAGTTGTCCTGAGCGTGTCGAAACGTTGGAGATCGTTGAAATATAGTTCAAACATTCCTGGTTAGACACCCAACCGCGTTGGGTGTTGGTTCGGTGGCTCTACGCCCAACTTGGTTGGGCTGGCTACCCAAGGCACTAATAATATTTATTGATATTGGTATTTTTGAGTAGAGAAGAAGATTATGTCTGAAGAATATGTGCAACTAACCATCGATGGCACCCCCATCAGTGTACCGACCGGAACATCGCTTTTGGATGCCGCCAAAGATGTCGATGCTGAAATCCCTGTGCTGTGCTATTTTGCCCATACCACCTCAAATGGTTTATGCCGCTTGTGTGTCGTCGAGGTCGAAGGCGCGCGCATGTTACAGGCTGCCTGCGTGGTTGAAGCTCAAGATGGCGCTGTGGTGCACACACGTTCTCCGAAAGTGGAGCGCGCCCGACGGACGATTTTAGAAATGTTGGTTTCGACGGTAGATATCTCAGAAAGCCCTGAATTGCAAGAAATGGTCGTGGATTACGAGTGTTTTCCTGAGCGTTTTGAGGGGGGCAAGAAACGTAACCCGGCGATCATCGATGACAACCCTGTCTATTTACGCGACTATTCCCAATGTGTAATGTGCTGGCGCTGTGTGCAGGTCTGCGCTGATGATGCCCAGTTTACCTATGCGCTCAACTTTAGTGGTCGCGGCTTCGATACACAGATCGCAACGTTCTTTGATAAACCGCTCACTGAAACGACTTGTGTTTTCTGCGGCAACTGCATCGGTGTTTGCCCTACCGGAGCTCTGAAAGCCAAACGCGAGCATCTTATCGAGCAGGGCGTGGCACCAGAGAAGGTGATGGAGTTTACGCGATTGAAGGGGAAGAAGAAAAACATCTGATCATCTTAAGATCGTAAAGACGCCCCGCCGGGGCGTCTTTACGCGATGATTAATTTAAATGTGTAGGGACGCAGTATGCTGCGTCCCTACTGCAAGATTAAATGGTTGGTTGTAGAAATTAGATACCTACTCCCTCATAACCTCCTGAACGATCTCACGATCATGATTGAACACCCGCACCTGGAACGGTTGCTGGCCGGGTAGAGCATGCGTGGCGCAGCCAAAGCAGGGGTCGTAAGCCCGGAAGGCCATCTCGATCTGGTTGAGGACGGGATCGTCGATTTTCACTCCGGGCTTGATCAGCGCCTCGGCGGCTTTCTTGATCGACATATCGATGGCGGCGTAGTTGTTGGTGGTACCCACGATCAGGTTTACCTTGGTCAGGATGCCGCGTTCATCGGTGGTGTAGTGATGGGTCAGTGTGCCGCGGGGAGCTTCGACAATGCCAATCCCCTCGGTAGGAATCTCAGTGGGCAAAGTGCGGATATCGCTGCCAGTTATTTCAGGGTCCTCAGCTAATTCGAGTGACCGTTCAGCTGCGTAGAGCATCTCGATCAGGCGTGCCCAGTGCGTCGCCAAAGTCTGGTGCACCGGCTTGCCGCCCAAGGTCTCGTAGAAACGCTCGTATTCGGCCTGAGCCAGAGGCGTGGCCATACCATCAGCAGCATTCAAGCGGCTGAGCGGCGTGGCGCGGTACACGCCGGAGTCCATTCCATCTTCAAAGCCCTTCCATCCGACTTCCTTCAGATAGGGGAATTTCAGGTAAGTCCAGGGCTCGATGTGCTCAGCGATCACATCTAAATACTCATTGGGGGCATATTTGACGAATTCGTTCCCTTCTGGGTCAACTACACGCACCTTGCCCTCGTAGAAATTCACATGATTGTTCTCGTCCACAAGGCCCATGTAATAAGTCTGGTGCGTGTATGCCTCGCTCAGCACCAAATCCAGGTAATCCTGGTTCTTGAGAACTACGTCTTCGAAGAGTTGCAGTGAGAACTGGCTGGTTTCAATGGATTTCTTGGCGATTGCGACCAATTGCTCGCACTCTTCTTCGCTGATGGATTTGCTGACTCCTCCCACCAGGGCATTAACTGAGTGGATGTAGCGCCCGCCAATAATGGCGGCAGCTTTGTGATTCTCCATGATCAGGCCTAATGCCGTTGCACCAATCTCTTCGCCGACTTTCTTAATCACACCCAAAACATTGCGTTCCGCTTTTGGCGCGCCGGGGCCAACCACAAAATCAGGAGCGGCAAGGGCGTAAAAATGAGTGGCATGATCGGCGACGAAGAAGGTCGAGTACATCAACTCGCGGATCTTCTTGGCTGTAGGGGGCGGATCGACGTTGTAGACCGCGTCCCCAGCTTTGGCAGCCGCCATATGATGCGCCAGCGGGCAGACTCCACAGATGCGCTGAGTGATGCGCGGCATCTCCTCCACGGGACGACCTTCGCAGAACTTCTCGAAGCCGCGCAACTCGGGAATGACCATATAGGCATTTTCGAGATTGCCTTTCTCGTCCAGGAATAGGTCGACACGTCCGTGACCTTCCAGGCGGGTAATCGGGTCAATACTAATTTTTGTCATCTTCGTTCCTCCGCCGTTACCCGTACTTCAACTCGCTCAAAATCGAATTGGATAAATTGAACCGGTAATAGGTACCCAGGGGGTCCACGATGCTTACCATGATGCGGTCGACATCTTCGACTGTCTCGGCATCGATGACCGCGGCGATAGCGCTGAGTAGTTTTGCACCTTGGTCTTCCACGCCCTCGGGCGGGCCATAGCAGCCTCGGCAAGGCATGTTGCCTTGGATGCAGGGCAGCCCGCAGCCAGCACGCGTGGCTGGGCCAGCACAGATCAGGCCTTGTTCCAAGAAGCATATTTCCGGGTCAGCAATGACCTCATGGGGGCGTTTGAACTCTTTGATTCGCACGGCGCCATTGGTGCTCTTCTTCCGCGTACATTCATCGCAGTTGGTCTTTTCGCCCACGCCGACCACCGCGCCCGGTTCTGGCAATTTTCCTTCAAGGATCACACCCAGGACAGCGCCTACCTGTTCAGCCACTGGCGGGCAGCCGGGTAGGTAGTAATCGACTTCTACGGTTTGATCCAATGTTTTGACTTGCTCGTAGAAACTGGGCAGTGTGATCTCGCCCTCGGGCATCATTGTCGAGAGTTCTGGGCGTGTCCCCGCCGAGTCATCCAGCGAGGGACATGTGTCGTAAACGCGGGCCAGGATCGATTCGGCGTCGAAATCGTTGGCAAGGCCGGGGATGCCGCCCAGATGAGAGCAGGCCCCAAAGGCTACCATGACCTTGGATTTGGCACGCAGCAGTTTAGCCAGGTGCTCGTTCTCGCTGGTGCGGATGGCACCGTTGAAGAAGCATACATCGATTTCTTTATCGTCCATGGCCTCAACATCGCTGTACTTGAAATCCATAATACAGGGCCACAGTACGATATCGACCAGGTCTCCAACGGCCACAAGCTGCATACCTAATTCGGTGACTGTGATCTCACAGCCGCCGCAGCTGGCTGCCCAATAGAAGGCGACTTTGGGTTTTACTTGTTTCTTAGCCATTAGTGCACCTCCTTTTGCGGAGTCAGCAGTTCAAGCATGGCATCGATCTCCTTCTTGATTCGGCCGCGTTCCAGCGTGCCGATCTGGGCAAAGTGTACCCGCCCGCCAGCAAAGTCCATCTGGCCGAGCATTTGATCCAGGATTCCCAGCTTACATGCGCTGACTAGGGTACCGGTCTGGTAGTGGCATTCGCCTGGCTGGCAGCCGCATACTAGAACGCCGTCAATGCCAGAGCGCAAGGCCAGTAAGGCCATCTCGGGGTCGATGCGTCCAGAGCAGGGGATATGCACCACTTTGATGTTTTCGGGGTAGCTTTCAAGTAGTTTGACATCAGCATCGGCACGTAAGCACCAATCGCAGACAAAGGTCAAAAGGCGGGGTTCGCCATTGGTTGGTTCAGCAAAATAAACCTGCTCTTGGATCTCAGTATTGCTCACCCCGGGGCGTGAGATAGCGCCCATTGGGCAGGCACCCACACAGATTCCACAACCCATACATTTATTGATGTCCACCTCAGCCAGGCGATCTGCTTTGGCAACACCCTCGATCTCTTTCTCGACTAATTTTGGCGCTTCATATGGGCAGGCCATGGCACAAACACCACAACCGGCGCACAGCTCCTCGTTTACCGATACCGTTTCCAGCGGGCTTGAATACCCTGCTTCGAGGGCTAACTGTTTTACCGCGGCGATAACTTCTGAGATATGTATTTCTTGTGGGCAGGCAGGATAACATAGATCACAGCCTGAGCATAACCAGGTAGTGGGGTTTTCGAAGGCCTGTTCCTGCATGCCCATCATCACCTGGCGGATCAACCGGCGGGGATTGTACTCCGGTTCGGTTTTCTGTTGTATCATGCATTTGCTGACACAGGTACCGCAGGCGAAACACGCATCCAGGTGCTCTCCCCCCGGGATGGCGCGCACCGCATCAGCAAGGGCATTGGTGCTTACTTTGGCGTGACTCATGGGCTCACCTCCTCGGCGACAGGCGCAGCCTCAACCTTGACGGCGCAAACCTTGAATTCTGGGATTTTGGCCACCGGGTCGAAGGCGCTGTTGGTCAGGGTATTGGCGGCTGCTTCCGCGAAATGGAAGGGGATGAAGACCACACCGGGTTTGATGCGTTCAGTCACCCGAGCCACTAATTCGATCTCGCCGCGCCGGCTGCTGACCACCACGCGATTGCTGCCGTTCAGCCCAACTTGCTGGGCATCGTCGGGGTGCATCTCCACATAGGCTTCGGGCACTTCGTTATGTAACTTTTCCGCCCGGCGTGACATTGTGCCTGTGTGGAAATGGAACATGATCCGTCCAGTGGTCAGCGTCAATGGGTAATCTTTATCGGCCATTTCGGCAGGGGGTTTATACTCGATGGCGTGAAACTTCCCCAGGCCACGGGAGAACTTGTCTTTATGCAAGTAGGGCGTACCGGGATGTTCCACATCGGGACACGGCCACTGTATTATGTTCCCGTTCTTCAGACGCTCGTAGCTATAACCGCCGTAAATCGGGGTTAGCGCGGCAATCTCAGCCATGATCTCTTCAGATGAAGAGAAATCGAAACCTTTGGCGCCCATTTCATTCGCCAACGCCTGAACGATCTCCCAATCGGGCTTGCTGTCGCCCACTGGTTCTATCGCTTGGTGGATCAACTGCACCCGTCGATCGGTGGCCGTGAAGGTGCCGTCTTTCTCGGCATAGGAGGCACCCGGCAAGATCACATCGGCGATCTCGGCTGTTTCGGAGAGGAAGATATCTTGTACGACCAGGAAGTCGAGTTGCTCCAGGCACGCTTTCACATGGTTGATATTGGCATCAGCCAACAGGGGGTTTTCGCCCATCACATACAGGGCTTTGACCTCGCCAGATCCGGCCAGTTCGACCATCTCGGTTACTGTCAATCCGATCTCACCGGAGAGCTCTCGCCCCCAGGCCTTTTCGAATTTCTCTTTGATTTCGGCAACAGTCACATTCTGATAGCCTGGGTAGACGTTTGGTAGTCCACCCATATCGCAAGCCCCCTGAACATTGTTCTGACCACGCAAGGGGTTGACGCCCGTGGATGGGCGCCCCATATTGCCCGTGATCATCGCTAGGTTGGCACAGGAGAG
Organism: uncultured Anaerolineales bacterium; assembly: GCA_964438295.1. GTDB lineage: Bacteria > Chloroflexota > Anaerolineae > Anaerolineales > UBA11858 > NIOZ-UU35. Next base: position 47,295 of record CAYTKR010000023.1, on the reverse strand, counting down.
CACATTGTCAACGCCCGTGGTATGCTGGGTGATGCCCATCGAGTAGACGATGCTGCCAGCCTCGGCACTTCCATACATCTTTGCTGCGGCTACCAGATCATCGGCAGGGATGGCGGAGATTTCTTCGACGCGCTCAGGGGTGAATTCAGCCACCGCCTTTTTGAGGTCATCGAAGCCTTCCGTGCGGTCTTCGATGAAAGTTTCGTCAGCCAAGCCCTCGTTGATGATCACGTTCATCATGCCGTTGATCCAGGCCACGTCGCTGCCGGGTTGCTGTTTCAAATGCAGATCGGCCAGCATACTCATCTGGGTTGTGCGTGGATCGACCACCACAACTTTGGCACCCTTGGCTTTGGCACGCATGATACGCGTGGAGATCAGGGGATGAGCTTCGCTGGTGTTCGACCCGGTAATTAAGATACAGTCGGCGTCTTCGAACTCAGAAATCGAGTTCGTCATCGCACCACTTCCGAAGGAGGCGACCAGACCGGTCACCGTGGGACTGTGTCAGAGACGGGCGCAGTGATCGACATTGTTGGTTCCGATCACCGCGCGGGCAAACTTCTGTAAAATATAGTTTTCTTCGTTAGTGCACTTGGCTGAAGTCAGCACGCCGATGCTGTCAGCGCCGTGCTTCTCCTGGATGTCGCCCAACTTCTTGGCAACCAGCTTCAAGGTTTCATCCCAGGTGGCTTCACGCAATTCGCCGCCCTTTTTATCGCGGATGAGCGGTGTTTTTAATCGGTCATCATGCCCCACGAAGGCATGTGCGTTCCAGCCCTTAATGCACAGGCTGCCCTGGCTGACCGGGTGATCGTTGGCAGGCAGCACCCCCACGATCTCACCGTCGATCACTTCCAGGTTGAGCGCACAACCGCATCCGCAGTACGGGCAAATGGTTTGTACGTTTTTATAATCCATCAGTCACTTCCTAATACACCAGATCCGACTCGATGGCCGCGTCGGCCAGGGTCAGCGTGAAGGGTGGTTTTTCATCGATGTCAGCCCCCGGCACATAGCCAATCAACTCGGCCACGTCCGCCCGAACCAGGTCGTAGAGCACCGTCAGCGGGATGTCCGCCGGGCAGGCCAGCTCACACTGGCGGCAGGCCACACAACGGGTGGTCATATGCTGCGCCTTGATGAGATGGTACATGGGGAAATCAGGGGCCAGCAGGCCCGGCTCGACCCACAAGGGATCTTCCAGGGCGCAAGCCTCACAGAAGCATACCGGGCAGATATCCCGGCAACCGTAGCATTTATGGCATTTGGTGAATTGAGCTTTCCAGAAGGCCCAGCGTTCGCTGTAGGGCAGCTGGGAATATTCTGCCACCAGGGGATTGGGTGGCGCTCCGGGGACAGGTTCACCAATTAGAGTGGAGTCTGCCCATTGGTCGACGTTTGGGGCGGGTTCTGCACAATAACAGGCTTCTGCCTCCTCAGATGTACAAGCTACCCCAATTACCACCAGGCGTTCAGGATCAATCTGGTGCCGCTTGGCCATCTCGACCATAGCCCGCACATCACAGCCGCGTCCCACGATACCGATCTTGGCATCTTTGAAACGTTTCTGTAGCTTGGAAGCCGTGGCTGCAACCGGGTAGCGCGGATCCATAACCAGCCCTTCTAAATCATCCCCCGTTTGGAATAAATACGGAGCGGTATTTGCCTCGGTCTTACGCAGAGCCACCACGCCATCAAGATTTTTGAGCTGTTCAGCAACTAGGGTGCGAATTTCATCGATCATCTCACACCTCCACCAGTTCAGCCGCAGCCCGATTGACGAACTCATCCGTAACGAACATCGGCGCCACGCCAAATTCATTGGCGATAGGCCCCAATTCTCTGACCGTATTCACGAATTCCGTTGTTACGCGAGCAAATTTAGGGGCTTCAGCCGAAGATACCCAATCCAATGTGAATCGATCGGGGTTGATGCCAACATAACCGAGTAAATTCTTAAGAAAGGGCATGCGTTTGACCGTGCGGTGGTTGGCATTGATATAGTGACAGTCGCCGATGTGGCAGCCCAGCACCATCACGCCATCGGCACCTGAACGGAAAGCCCGGAAAAGCATCTCCGGGGAAACGCGTCCTGAGCACATCACCCGGATGGGCAAAATGTTGGCCGGGGATTGCAGGCGTGAGATGCCGGCGTTATCGGCCCCGGCGTAGGAACACCAGTTGCATAGGAAGGCGACAACTTTAGGTTCGAACTCTAGTTCGGTATCATGTATTTGGATCGGTTCCATATTACACCGCCAGTCCTTCGACAGGCTCAGAAAAAATTTCCAAAAGCCCGTCGATCTGGGCCACGATCTCTTCGTCGGTGAAATGCAGCGCCGTGATAGCCCCCGAGGGACAGGCTGCCGCACAAGTACCACAGCCCTGGCACAGTGCCGGGTTGACTTCAGCTTTGGCATCGGTATTCAGCCAGATGGCTGTATAGGGACAGCTCAGGATGCACTCGCCACAACCGACGCACTTCTCTTGCATCACTTCAGCGATGGTCGGTGAGATAGTGACTTCACCCTGGTTGAAGATGCGCACCACTTCCGATGCTGCTGCTCCAGCATGAGCCACAGAGTCAGGCACATCGCGCGGTCCCTGGGCGCAGCCGGCCAAAAAGACACCGGCTGTAGCCGTCTCCACCGGGCGCAATTTGGGATGCGCCTCGGCAAACCAGCCATCGGGCGTGCGGCCCAACCCAAAGGTCGAAGCGATCTGATCTGCATCTTCGGGGGGTTCGATAGCCGTAGCCAACACGACCATATCCAACTCATCCAACTCCAGCACCTGGCCGAGTTGAATATCTTCTACATCAATGAACAGCTTTCCGGTTTCAGGATCAGCCGTTACTTGCGATGGTCGTCCCTGAATGAACTGGATGCCTTCCTCTCGGTTGCGACGGTAGAACTCCTCGTAATCCTTGCCGAAGGTGCGCATGTCCATATAGATACTGTAAACCTCGGCCCCGGTTTTCTCTTTGATCTGGTGGGCTTGCTTAAGCGAGTACATACAGCAGAAGCGCGAACAGTAGGCATGCGCACGCTCATCGCGGCTGCCCACACAGTGAATGATAGCCACCTTTTTGGGGGTCTCGCCTTCTGCGGTGGTGATCTCTCCAGCAGTGGGGCCGCCGGCATTGGTCAATCGCTCAAATTCCAGACCAGTAATGATATTGGGCGAAGTGCCGTAACCGTAGTCGGGGATCTTGGCAGCATCCCACATTTGATAGCCAGTGGCTACTACAATAGAACCCACTTCGAGATCTACATATGTATCTTCTAGCTCAAAATCGATTGCCCCGGTGCCACAAACGTCCACGCACTTCTGAGAACATTTCCCTTTTACCAGCCAAAGGCAGCTGTTGGCGTCGATATTGGCTTTGAGCGGGATAGCCTGCGCGAAGGGAATATATACCCCAGCGCGTTTTCCCATGCCCTCGTCAAACTCTGATGGAACCAACAAGCGGCCTTTTCCACCGTGCATTACGCAGGCCTCAGCGCATAGGCCGCAGCCAGTGCACAGGTCGGTGTGGATATAGCGTGTCTTGCGTTTTACCTGGACTTTGAAATTTCCGACGTACCCTTGTACATTTACGACTTCACTGTAGTCGAGCAATTCGATGTTGGGATGCCGACCGGCATCCATCATTTTTGGCCCGAGAATTCATATGCTACAGTCTAGGGTGGGGAAGGTCTTATCCAATTGTGCCATTTTGCCCCCGATGGTTGGCTCTTTCTCTACTAGATAGACCGGATAGCCGGATTCGGCGATGTTGAGGGCAGCCTGGATTCCAGCAATGCCGCCGCCAACTACCAGGGCAGCCTTATTGACCGGCTCCTGACGTGGCTCCAGTGGCACATGGTGAGCTACTCTCAATACGGCCGAACGTACCAGGCGTTTGGCTTTTTCCGTGGCTTCAGCAGGATCTTCTGTGATCCAGGAGACGTGCTCTCGGATATTGGCCATCTCGAAGAAATAAGGGTTCAACCCTTCGGCTGCCAATGCCCTTTGGAATGTGGGTTCGTGCATGCGGGGGGTACACGAGGCAACAACTACCCTATTCACCAGGCCATTACGGATGTCTTCTTGGATGACGTCCTGGCCTGGCTCTGAGCAGGTGTACTTCGATTGCCGCGAGACGGTCACGTTGGGCAGCCCAGCAGCAAAGTTGGTCACCTCATCAACATTTACCTTAGAGGCAATGTTGATACCACACGCGCAAACATAGACACCGATTTTGGGTTTGGTCATATGTTCACCTCGATTCTATATTGCGTATTGATCATGCGGTAAATCATTATTCGATAAAAAATTTCCTGGCTAAACACCAATAAAACAGGTGAAAAATCCTTCCCATACCAGTAAATTTACCTTTAATCAGCAATGTGATTCCCGCCTAGGTTCTCTAGGGTAGTGTAGCATAATCCGTATTGTGAAAAATATGACGAAGATAACGTATATCGAGGGAGAATATAATGTGAATTTTCACAATCGTAACAAATTCTGGTTAAATGTTCGAATTTCATATATATGATTACATTTATCTTAATTTGTTTGACGAATAGCATTCTCTAGCACGATATGCAAAGGATGGAACTTCCCCTACGATATAATTTGTAAATCATTAATGGTGTTCAGATTATTGGTGTTGCTGATGTCAAAAACCGAATTTCCTGGTTTGGCCTATCCCCAATTACTGTATCAACTTTACTCAAATACTGCTGAGGTTTCGTAACTCTCAGCAATATGGAGTTCGGATTCCAGAACACCAATCTTTCATGGAGAATTCATGAACGACAATATAAACATTCTGTTATCTGAGTTTCACGGCACCAAGGACGAAATCATTCCCATATTGCAACGGGTGCAAGATGCGTATGGTTATCTTTCCGATCAGGCGATGAGCGCAATAGCACGTTTCACGCATGTTCCGAAAAGCAAGGTGTACGGCGTGGCAACTTTTTATGCGCAGTTCCGTTTTAAACCGCGCGGAAAAACACACGCCATGGTCTGTCGTGGTACAGCCTGCCATGTTAATGGAGCCCAGCGTATATTGGAAGAGATCGAAGAAACCATTGGGGTCAAAGAAGGCAATACATCGGAAGATTTAGAATACTCTTTGGAAACCGTTGCATGTATAGGGGCTTGCAGCCTGGCCCCAGCTGTGATGATCAACAATACGGTCGAAGCGAAGCTGGACGCCAAAAAAGTGCGCAAGCTTTTTGGGAATGGAAATGGACGATGACAGAGATACTTGTATTGCAAGAGAAAGCAAAGACAGAATGGGATGTCTTAACTACGGACTCACAATTGCTCATTACAGTCGGCAATGCTACTTGTGGGCGTTCAGCCGGATCATTAGATGTGATGGAGACCATCCAAAGCGAAACGGCCAGGCTGAGTATCGAAAGCAATCTCATCGAAGTGGGCTGCGTCGGTTTGTGTTTTGCAGAGCCCATCGTTTATATTCGTAAACCCGATTCGCCGGGCATTTTCTTTGGCAATGTGACTCCCAACAAAATTAGGGGTTTGTTGGAAAATTATTTACTTCATGGCAAACCGCCAGAAGAATTAGTATTGGGCACATTTGGGGATAAACAAGTCGAGGAATTTGAACGGCTTTTTGACTTGCCAGTACTCAAACCCCAGGTGCGGCGGGCACTCAAGCGCTGCGGCTTCATTGATCCCACGAATCTTCAGCATTATTTCGCCACTGGTGGATATTCTGGTTTGACCAAGGCAGTGAAAATTGGCCCTGAAAGCGTATTGGAAGAAGTTAATAAATCTGGATTACGTGGGCGGGGTGGGGCTGGTTTCCCCACATGGCGCAAGTGGGCCTTCTGCCGGGAAGCTCAAAGTGATCAGAAATATCTAATTTGTAATGCTGATGAGGGGGATCCTGGGGCTTTTATGAACCGTTCTCTGATCGAGGGCGACCCCCATGCATTGATCGAAGGTATGGTCATCTCTGGATACGCTCTCGGAGCCTCGATAGGATATATCTATTGCCGGGCAGAGTACCCGCTGGCTTTGGAACGTTTGCGGTTGGCTATTCGCCAGGCTGAGCACCTGGGATTATTGGGTGAAAATATCCTCAGTTCAGGGTTTGATTTCAAGATCAAGATCAAAGAGGGCGCGGGTGCTTTTGTCTGTGGTGAAGAAACGGCTCTGATCCATTCCATCGAGGGCGACCGCGGCATGCCCACCTCACGACCACCCTTCCCGGCGGTCTCTGGTCTGTGGGGCAAGCCGACCATCATTAACAATGTTGAATCCCTGGCTTGCGTGGGGTTGATTTTACAAAACGGGGCTGATTGGTTTGCCGAATATGGTACTGAACAGAGTAAAGGTACTAAAACGATAGCGCTCGTGGGAAAGGTGGTCAATTCTGGGTTGGTGGAAGTACCCATGGGCATCACGCTCCGCGAGTTGATATTCGACATCGGCGGTGGAGTACCTGATGGCAAGCAGTTCAAAGCGGTACAGACCGGTGGCCCCTCGGGAGGTTGTGTCCCCGAAGATTTGCTTGATATCCCCGTGGATTATGACTCCCTCAATGAAGTTGGTACCATCATGGGCTCAGGGGGCGTAGTGGTTATGGACGAGTCCACCTGTATGGTTGATTTTGCCCGCTACTTTTTGGATTTCGCCGAAAAAGAATCTTGTGGAAAGTGTGTTCCCTGCCGCCTTGGCACCAAACAGATGCTTACGATTCTCGAAGACATTGTTGCAGGGCGAGGCAAGCCCGAAGATATTGACATGCTCGAGGAGATGGGAGAAGCCGTCATGGCAGGATCCCTGTGTGGGCTGGGGCAAACCGCACCAAATCCAGTTATGACCACCCTGAAATATTTCAGGGAAGAGTATGAAGCCCATATCTTCGATAAGGCCTGTCCTGCCAAACAATGCAAAGACCTGATCACCTATCACATTTTGGATAGCTGCGTCGGGTGTGGTTTATGCGCTCGCAACTGCTCGTCCAATGCCATTATTGGTGATCCCAAGCAAATTCATTGGATCGATCAGGAGCTTTGCCATCAGTGTGGAGTATGTTACGAAGTCTGTCCACCGAAAGTGTTTTCCATCGAAATTCGAACAGGTAAAGAGGAGGTTCGGTTAGATTAAAAGCGATTAAAGTAATATTGATAAAACATAAGGTTCGTGTAAAATGTCACAGAGATTGTGAACAAAATCACAAAACAAGGAGACAGCATGGATACTACTTCGCTGGAGATGGTGTTCTCTGGATTTAAGGGGGAGCAAAGTGACATTTTACCCATATTACAAAAGACGCAAGAGATCTACAGTTATTTGCCTGAAGACTCATTGAGAAAGATTGCCAAATTTACAGGGGTCTCGATGAGTCAAGTTTATGGTGTAGCTACTTTTTATGCTCAATTTCGCTTCACCCCAACTGGAAAGAATATTATATCGGTTTGCCGTGGAACAGCTTGCCATGTTCGTGGGGCTCCAGCAATTTTGGATGAGACCATGTCAGCATTAGGGCTCGAAGAGGAAGGTACTACGCCAGACCTTGAATATACCGTGGAAACAGTCGCTTGTATTGGCTGTTGCGCGCTTGCTCCTTGCGCCATGGAAAACGAAGAAGTTCATGGCAATCTAACCAAGCAGAAAGTTAACAAATGGCTTTCGGCCAATGGCAGCAAAAATGGGGAGAGCGGAAATGACTGACCAAAACCGAACCGTTTTTATCTGTCGGGGTACAGGCTGCGAATCTTCAAAATCCCCTGAAATTGAGCGTATTCTAAGTGAAGGGCTCGAAGGTACTGGCGTGCAGGTAAAGCATACCGGTTGTCACGGTATGTGCCAGCAAGGGCCAATTGTTATTGTTGAACCTGAAGGATTATTCTATGCCAATGTAGGCACAAATGATGTTCCAGAAATACTTGGAAGCCTCAAAAATGGCAATAAACCTATCGAGCGCCTATCCTATTTAGATCCCACCACCAACAAACGTATTTACACGTATCATGAAATTCCATTTTACAAGAAGCAAAAACGATTGGTTTTGCATAATTGTGGTCACATAAACCCTGAAGAGATCGCTGATTATCTTGCTGAGGGCGGGTATCAGGGCTTGAAAAAAGCGTTGTTCGAAATGACGCCCGATGAGATCGTCGAGTATGTCAAAGGCTCTGGACTACGCGGCCGGGGAGGCGGAGGGTTCACTACGGGGTTGAAATGGCAGTTCTGCAAAGATGCTGAAGGTGATGAAAAGTTCGTCCTTTGCAACGCAGATGAAGGTGACCCTGGCGCGTTTATGGATCGCAGTGTATTAGAGGGTGATCCCCATGCGGTACTTGAAGGCATGATCATTGCGGGTATCGCCATCGGTGCCAGGCAAGGGTATGTGTATTGCCGGGCGGAATATCCGCTGGCCATCAAAAGATTGCGCATTGCGCTTCAGCAAGCACGGGAAAAGGGTTACCTTGGCCAGGGCATCATGGGCAGTCAGTTTGATTTTGATATTGACATATTTGAGGGGGCAGGCGCTTTTGTTTGTGGAGAAGAAACCGCCCTGATCGCCTCTATCGAAGGCAAACGCGGCATGCCCCGCAGCCGACCTCCATACCCTGCGCAATCGGGGTTGTATAACCACCCTACACTTCTGAACAATGTGAAGACTTATGCCAATGTTCCGCTGATTATCAAGAATGGGGCGGAATGGTTTGCGGATATTGGCACGCAAACCAGTAAAGGTACCGCGGTTTTTGCATTGACAGGGAAAATCGCCAACAGTGGTTTGGTTGAAGTGCCCATGGGAGTTACGCTGCGCGAAGTGATCTTCGATATAGGCGGTGGCGTCCTGGATGGCAAACAGTTCAAAGCTGTCCAGACTGGTGGACCCTCAGGGGGTTGTTTGCCAGCTTCATATCTGGACTCTCCAGTTGATTATGATTCGCTGGTCGATGCGGGGACGATGATGGGTTCCGGGGGCATGGTCGTCCTGGATGAAGACACTTGCATGGTCGATGTGGCGCGTTATTTCCTGGATTTCACGGAGCGGGAATCTTGCGGAAAGTGCGTGCCTTGTCGTCTGGGCACCAAACAAATGCTCACCTTGCTGGAAGATATTTGCGCGGGGCGTGGGCAACCTGGGGATATCGAATTGTTGGAAGAATTAGCCCAGGGAGTAAAAGATGGTTCCCTGTGTGGATTGGGGCAGTCGGCGCCCAACCCGGTGCTCACCACAATCCGATATTTTCGGGAAGAATATGAACAGCATATTTATCAAAAGCATTGCGCTGCTGGCGTGTGCACGGAAATCATTTCTTCACCTTGCCAGAATTCTTGCCCTATTGACACTGAGGCCCCCTTATATCTTTCCCTGACTGCACAGGAACGTTTTGAAGAAGCTTTCGAAGCCATCATCAAGGACAATCCACTACCAACTGTCTGTGGAAGGGTATGTAATGCGCCTTGTGAGAGTCAATGTAAGGCCAAAGATGGTGGTGGCAAGGCGATTGCTGTACGAGAGATCAAGAAGTTCCTTACTGATTATGCTATTGAACATGGAATCTACCCTAAAGTGTCCGTTTCAAATGAACCGGATGGGGCGCCTGTAGCCATAGTGGGTTCTGGTCCCGCGGGATTGACAGCCGGTTATTATCTGGCAAATATGGGGTATAAAGCCACCATCTTTGAAGCCGGAGATACCCTTGGTGGCGCTTTGACCACAGCAATACCTGCCTATCGGCTACCCCATGAAAAGTTGCAGATAGATTTAGACCACATTCTCAGTAGCGGTGTGAAGATGCAAACCAATACTCGCATTGGTGAGGATATTTCTTTCAAAGAATTGCGTACGAATTTCAGTGCTGTTTTTGTTGCTTCTGGGGCTGATAAAGCTCGCAAGCTCAGAATTCGCAATGAAGATGCTGAAGGTGTGCTCGACGCGCTGGAATATTTAGAACACATCAATTTGAACAAACCGATCGAAGTCGGTAAAAGAGTGGGAGTTATAGGGGGCGGAAACACCGCTGTCGATTCGGCTCGAGTTGCTCTACGTGATCCCAATTGTGAAGAAGTTACCATTTTCTACAGGCGAACCCGTGAGGAGATGCCCGCTTTTGAAGAAGAGATTGAGGCCTTTTTGGAGGAGGGCATCAAAGTTCAGTTTCTGACCGCGCCTATTCGAATCGTAACTAAAAATGGGAAGATGGTAGGGCTCGAATGCATCCGTATGGAGCTTGGTGAGCCCGATGATAGTGGCAGAAGACGGCCTGTTCCTGTTGTTGAATCGGAACATGTCGTCGACCTGGATACGCTGCTTGTAGCCATTGGCGAAACCCCCAATGTAGAATTTCTCAAGGGTAGTGAAAACATCGAATACACTGGATGGGAATCGATTGTGGTAAACCCGGAGACAATGCAAACCGGTTTGGAAGGGGTCTTTGCAGGTGGAGATGCTGTTACTGGGCCATCGGTGGTAATTGAAGCCATTGCTGCTGGAAAATTAGCCGCTAAGATGATCGATAAATATATTCGAGGCGAGTCAGTGGAGCAGGATTATGAATTGCTCCGGCCCTCGCGCTATGAACCCGCTTATGAGCTCAGTGAAGAAGAAGTTGAAACTGCAGCCCGACCACCGCATGCTTTGATTAATGTAGAGGAGCGAGTGGCAAATTTTGAAGAAGTCGCGCTCACATTGACGGAAGCACAAGCTGTAAAAGAAGCCCGGCGATGTATGCGCTGTGATCTGGCGACAAATGACGGTCAAATGGCGCTTGAAGCATTGCAGAAAATTAGGAGTGTTTAATGGTAAACGAAGTGAAGTTCACAATCGATGGGCAGGAGGTCGTTGCCCATGAGGGCACTACAGTTCTGGATGCTGCCCTGGAAAATGATATCTATATCCCACACCTTTGTCACCATCCCGACTTAAAGCCCGAAGGTGCTTGCCGATTGTGTGGGATTTCTGTTGATGGTGGACGAATGGTGATGTCGTGCCTGACCACAGTGAGTGAGGGCATCGACGTTAAAACAAACAATCCAGAGATCCATCAGGCCCGCACCATTGCCCTAGAGTTGCTCATCGCCGACCATCATATGGATTGCCTGGCATGCGCCGCAGCCAATGACTGTGCGCTGTTGGATTCCTCAGCCTATTTGGGCATCCAACCTGAGCGGTTGGCGCGATTGCGTCCCTCGGATAAGGGCTTGCCTATCGATGATTCCAATCCCTTCTTTAAATTTGACCCTAATAAGTGCGTGGTTTGTGGGATTTGTGTACGAACCTGTGAAGAGATTGTCGGTTTGGGTGCTTTGGGTTTCATCAACCGTGGGTTCAAAACCGTCATTGGAACCTTTGGTAATAAACCTTTTGTTGATTCGATTTGCGAATCATGTGGTGAGTGTGTCACCCGCTGCCCCGTAGGGGCGTTGGCGCCGAAACAACCCGAGTTCCCCGCGCGTGAAGTTCAAACAACTTGTGTCTATTGCGGTGTGGGGTGCGGAATTCACCTCGGTGTGGTCGGGGATGAAATCGTTAGCGTGCGTGGTGATCGCGACCGACCAACCAACAACGGAAATTTATGCGTCAAGGGACGTTATGGTTTCAATTTTGTCAACCACCCTGACCGATTGACCAAACCATTGATCAAAAAGAACGGCGAGTTTTTCGAAGCCGAGTGGGATGAAGCCCTGGAACTGGTCGCTAGTAAGTTTGCTATGAGTAAGGGCGAAAAATTCGCAGCCCTAGCCAGTGCAAAATGTACAAACGAAGAGAATTATCTTATTCAGAAATTCACGCGCGCAGTGATGGGGACGAATTCCGTCGACCATTGCGCCCGGCTCTGACACAGCCCTACTGTGGCCGGTCTGGTCACTTCCTTCGGTTCCGGCGCAATGACCAACTCTATTGCGGAAATCGATAACGCAGGCACACTCTTTGTAATTGGTGCTAATACCACAAACGCTCACCCCGTCATCGGACAGCGCATGCGGCGCGCCTCTCAGAATGGGACGAAATTGATCGTCGCTAACCCAAAAGAAATTGACTTGGTGGCGGCAGCAGATTACTTCATCCAGCACAAGCCTGGCAGCGACACTGTGTTATTAATGGGGATGTGCCGCTATATCATCGAAGAAGGTTTGCATGATCAGGAATTCATCGCTGAGCACTGCGAGAATTTCGATGCTTTCCAAGAATCCTTAGAAGCATACACTCCTGAGTTTGTCGAGGAGATCACCGGTGTTCCCTGGGATCAAATAGCCATTGTGGCGCGCACCTACGCAACTAACAAACCCTCTGCCATCTTCTACGCCATGGGTATCACCCAACACACCCACGGTACTGATAATGTCATGGCTGTGGCCAACCTGGCCTTGATTACGGGCCAAATCGGCAAACCATCTACAGGTGTCAATCCACTGCGCGGTCAGAATAATGTGCAAGGCGCCTGTGACATGGGCGGGTTGCCTAATGTTTATCCTGGATATCAGAAGGTCACTGAATTTTCAGTGCGTGAGAAGTTCCAGAAGGCCTGGGCACGAGAGCTGTCTGGAAAGATCGGCCTGACTCATACAGAGATCTTCGATGCGATTTTTGAGGGAGAAATTACGGCGCTCTATTTGGTTGGGGAGAACCCCCTGCTCACAGAGGCTAATGCCAATCACGTGCGCGAGGCCCTAGAAAAATTGGATTTCTTCGTTGTTCAGGATTTGTTCATCTCAGAAACTGCACAATATGCAGACGTGATCCTCCCAGCCGCGTCATTTGCTGAGAAGGAAGGCACGTTCACCAATACTGAGAGGCGGGTTCAGCGTGTTCGAGCAGCGCTCAGCCCCCGAGGCGAATCCAAACCAGACTGGTGGATCACGAGCCAGATCGCCCGAAAGATGGGTGAAACCGGCTTTAATTTCTCCGAACCCTCAGAGATCTTGAACGAGATCGCCTCTGTAACACCCATCTATGGCGGCATTTCCTATGAGCGAATCGAAGGAATTGGCTTGCAATGGCCATGCCGAGACAAAGAAGACCCTGGAACACAGTATCTGCACAGGGGAAAATTTGCCCGCCCCAATGGTAAGGGTCAGTTCGTCCCTCTAGAATATAAAAAATCAGCCGAAATTGCAGATGATGAATATCCCTTGATCCTTACAACCGACCGTAGTTTGTATCATTATCACTCTGCAACGATGACCCGGCGTGTCGCAGGGTTGGAGGAACTGGATAGCAATGAGTGGCTGAAACTCAGCCCTTCTGATGCAGAGCAGTTTGGCATAGAAGATGGTGAATGGGTTGAAGTATATTCACGGCGCGGAAAAATCAAAGTGCGCGCGCAGGTCACCAATATTTGCCCATCGGGAGTCTGCTCGATGACTTTCCATTTCCATGAAAGTCCTACAAACGAGATCACCAACCCGGCTTTGGATCCTGTTGCAAAAATTCCAGAGACCAAAGTCACGGCCGTAAGAGTAGAAAAGATCGCATAAGCTATTCGATATTTATAAGAAATCCTAATGAGGAGCTATAGTTTTATTATTTGAAACTATAGCTCTTTTTTCGTGTTTATTCGGTATAATGACTTTATAGCTAATTGAAGGTACCAATACTATTTATTGAGTTTGCGTGAAAGGGAAGATCATGAATTACAAAAAAGTTATTCGCGAAACCCATTTGTTTGAATTTGTGTCTGATGAAATTATTGATCAGATGACTAAAGTTGCTAAAGAGATGGAATACTCCAGAGGGGATTTAATATTCGATGAAGCTCAAGAGGCCGATTATCTATACATTCTTTTGGAAGGAAAAGTCAGTATGGGTGTTAGTCTTACATCCAAACCCACAACGATCACAGTTTCTGTCGTCAGTGTGCCCAATACGGTATTTGGTTGGTCGTCGATCGTAACGCCATACCGTTTCACTGCTTTTGCCCAATGTGATGTAGATACTAAAGTTCTGGCAATTCCTGGGGAGAAGATCTTAGATTTCCTCCAGCAAGACCCTCCAACTGCATACACGGTTATGAAAAGACTGACTGAATTAATTAGTAGCCGATTGCGAGACAGCCGTACAGTGATGCTGAGAACCTTGTAAAATTCTGTTTGGACGGATTGGGGGGCTAACCACTATTGTAATAAGGGCCTGATAGCTTTTTGGCTATTGGGCTTTTTTCTATTGTTGTGAGGGCTTGTTTAGGAACCGCTGTGGGACTATCCAGAATTAGGGGTACGAGGGGTGCAGCTCAGCTTGATACGCCCTATTCTGCCAACTTCCACGGAGATTCCTTGAGAACCATGAAATTAAAAAACAGCATAAATCTGACATAAACCACGGTGATTTTTGTTCAGTTATTCAATGACGTTTGCCCCCTATCTAAGAAATTCTAATACGTTACAATACCCTCACTTATTGTGAAAAATTTAACAAATATTAGTTTAGGATTGCATCCCCGCCAATACTCGGTACCCCTTCTCCCTCATCGTAAAAAAACCTAAACTTAAGGTCTGATCTTTTCCTTTCGAACTAACTTTCGAATAAAGGGAAATATCTTCTAAGAAGTGTGGATTTATGAAAGAAAAAATTCAAAGCATTATTGAGAAATATCATCACGATCGTGGCCGCCTGTTGGATATCTTGATCGCAATTCAGGATAAATTTCACTGTATCCCTGACAATGCGGTTACCCTCATCGCCGAACAGTTTGGCATGTCTAAGGTAGATGTAGAGCAAACCATCACCTTTTACCATTTCCTTTCCCGAGCACCAGTTGGGGAATATGCTATTTATCTCAATGATAGTGCTGTAGCCAATATCAGCGGACGAGCGGAAGTTGTCAAGGCTTTCGAGCAAGAATTGGGGATTCCCTTTAACAGTGTCACCGATGATGGGCTGATTGGCCTGTGGGATACCGCTGATATCGGCATGAACGACCAGGAGCCGGCCGCGCTCATCAATGGCGTAGTGTTCGCCAAATTGACGCCAGTGAAAGTCAAGCTGCTCATTGCCGGGATGCAAGCTGGCAAAGAGGTGCCTGAATTGATGATTGAAATTGGCGAAGAATTTGGTGGTGATGAGTTGTTATCGACCATGATTAAGAATAACATCCGCCAAAAGGGTGCGATATTGTTCTCCGATGCTCATAAAGCTGGGGAAGCTTTACAACGGGCAATCACCATGCCCCCAGAAGAGGTCGTTGAGGTAGTCAAGCAATCTAATCTGCGCGGGCGCGGTGGAGCTGGGTTCCCAGCGGGTCTCAAATGGGCTTTTTGCCGCCAATCTAATAGCGATGAAGTTTACCTGGTTTGCAACGCAGACGAAGGAGAGCCGGGTACGTTTAAAGAGCGCGCCATCCTCACCAAATTGCCTAAACTACTATTCGAGGGCATGGCCATCGCCGGGTATGCCATCGGTGCTCAACAAGGCATTCTCTACTTGCGCTACGAATATCGCTATATGCAGACCTTCCTGGAGGATGTAATTCAAGAGCTGCGGGACAAAAACTTGCTTGGCAAGAATATTGCGGGTAAGACCGGGTTTGATTTCGATATCCGCATCCAGTTGGGAGCCGGTGCCTACGTCTGTGGGGAAGAGTCGGCGCTGATCGAGTCCATGGAAGGCAAGCGCGGTGAGCCGCGCAACCGGCCGCCATTCCCGGTGCAAAAAGGTTATCTCGATAAACCGACCGTGGTAAATAATGCTGAAACCTTGTGTTCAGTCGTAGACGTGATCCTCGAAGGGGCGGAGTGGTTCAAATCCTTTGGGACCCATGATTCGACTGGAACAAAATTGCTCAGTATTTCTGGCGATTGCAGGAGTCCCGGCATTTACGAAGTGGAATGGGGGATCACAGTTGATAAATTGCTGAAAAGGACTGGGGCTAAAAATGTTCAAGCCGTTCAGATCGGCGGGCCATCTGGTACTTGCATCGATCCTTCACAGTTTAATCGCACCATTGCCTTTGAAGACCTGGCTACTGGCGGTTCCATCATCATTATCAGTGAAGAGCGCGATCTCTTGCGAGATTTTGTCTTGAACTTCACCAACTTCTTCATAGAGGAATCTTGCAGTTCATGTGGTCCTTGTCGCGCCCTGACCGTCATTTTACGCAATATACTGGTCAAGATTTTGGACGGACATGGCACCACACAGGACATTGACGAACTCTATACCTGGGCCGGCTACAATCGGGCTGCCAATCGTTGTGGACTGGGGCAAACCGCCGCTAACCCAATCATGACCACCATTGAAAACTTCCGGGGATTGTATGAGAGCCTGGTCAAGAGCGAAGAAACCTTTGTTTCCACCTTCGACATGGAAGCCGCGGTGGCTGAATCCTGTGATGCTGTGGGGCGGGTTCCCAATCTCCAAGCGCACTAGTGTTGCGGAGCGGAAGTGCGTGCCAGATTATGTAGCGTGTCCGCAACACTTTAAGCAGATGGGCAAGGATGTCGCTTTACCCCTCATCTTCTTTTGCCAAACTGCACTAAGCCAAAAGAGAGAAAAAAATGAACGATAACGAAAAAATAACCTTTGAAATCGATGGAAAGGTCTGCTATGGCCAGCCTGGACAGTCGGTGATTGACGCGGCCAAGGATAATGGCGTATATATCCCTTTCCTTTGCCATGTAGAGGATCTCAAACCCGCTGGTTCTTGCCGGATTTGTAACGTCAAAGTGAATGGCCGCAATATGACCGCATGCACGACCCCTGTTACTAGGGGTATGGTGGTCGAAAATGATATTCCCGAACTCAATGAACTTCGTAAGGCCATCATCGAAGTGCTGTTTGTTTCTGGTAACCATTTTTGTCCATCCTGTGAGAAAAGCGGAAACTGCGAACTACAAGCCCTGGCTTATCGCTACCAGATGATGGTCCCCCGCTTCCCTTACGAATTTCCAGTCAAAGGTGTTGAAGCACGCGGCAATTACCTTTTTCATGACCGCAATCGCTGTGTTATGTGCAAACGTTGCATTCGTTCGGTCAAGAAAGATGGCAAAGCCGTTTTTGCTTACAGTGGACGTGGCGGCGAACACCTGCATGTTGTGATGGATACTGAATTAGCCGCCCAACTGACGGAAGAGGAAGCCCAAGAAGCCATGGATATCTGCCCCGTGGGTGCTATCCTTAAAAAGGAACAAGGTTTCCGCGTGCCGATTGGGGAACGCAAATTTGACGAACAACCCATTGGCAGTGAGATCGAGAAAAACAACAAGTATAGGATTGAATTTAATGAGTAAACCAGTATTAGCGACGACTTCACTGGCGGGTTGCTTCGGATGTCACATGTCCTTTCTGGATATCGATGAAAGAATTCTCGAGTTAATCGAGTTGGTCGAGTTCAACAAATCTCCTGTGGATGATATTAAGGCCTTCACCAAGCAATGCGATATCGGCCTGATCGAAGGTGGCTGCTGCAACAGTGAGAACATAGAAGTTTTGAAGGATTTCCGCAAAAACTGCAATACCCTGGTTTCGGTGGGCGAGTGCGCCATTATGGGTGGGTTGCCTGCTCTGCGGAATGGTATCTCGATAAAAGAATGCCTGGAGGAAGCCTACCTCAACGGTCCTACGGTAAGAGATAACACCGAGAAGATCATGCCCAATGATGACGAACTGCCGATGCTTTTGGATATGGTTTACCCCTGCCATGAGATCGTCAAGATCGATTATTATCTGCCCGGCTGTCCGCCTACGGCGGACTTGATTTGGAACGCCCTGGTAGCCCTGGTCACCGGTGACGAGTTGAAACTACCGTACGAAGTTGTAAAGTTTGATTAAGTGCGTGGCGGATTGTGCTTTGAAAAGACTGGCAAATTAGACCGCAACGTGCCTTGAAATTAGCAGTATTGAAAACTTATCAGGATAAGAATATGGCGAAGAAAATTACCATCGAACCGGTAACCCGTGTTGAAGGTCACGGTAAAGTGACTATCCATCTCGATGATCAGAATAATGTCGACTACACCCGCTTACATATTGTCGAATTCCGCGGCTTTGAGCGTTTTGTCCAGGGCCGTCCTTATTGGGAAGCACCAGTTCTGGTACAACGTCTGTGTGGAATCTGTCCAGTCAGCCATCACCTGGCCGCGTCTAAAGCCCTGGATGTGATTGTAGGCGTCGGGACTGGCGAAGGCCTGACCCCAACCGGCGAGAAAATGCGCCGTTTGATGCATTACGGGCAGATTTTCCAGTCACATGCTTTACATTTCTTCCATTTGGTTTCCCCCGACCTGCTCTTCGGCATCGACGCTGACCCTGCCATTCGCAATGTGATTGGCGTTGCGATGGAGCACAAAGATTTGGCTGTCCAGGGTGTGATGATGCGCAAATTCGGCCAGGAGATCATTCGGGCTACTGCTGGCAAGAAGATCCACGGCACCGGTGCGATCCCTGGCGGCATCAACAAACATCTCAGCCCGGAAGATAGAGAAGCCTTCCTGAATGGGCCTGATCCGCTCAATATCGACCAGATGATTGCCTGGTCCCAGGGCGCGCTGGAATTCTTCAAGGATTACTACGCCAAGAACCAGAGCTTCATCGACAACTTTGCGGCATTCCCCTCCAGCCACATGAGTCTGGTTCGCAAGGATGGCGCTATGGACCTGTATCATGGTGTGTTGCGGGCAGTGGATGCCGAGGGCAACAAGATCCTCGATGATGTGGATTATCAGGATTACGAGCAGTACATCGAAGAAGAAGTTCGCTCCTGGAGCTACATGAAATTCCCCTATCTCAAGCATTTGGGCAAGGAAAAAGGTTGGTACCGGGTTGGCCCATTGGCCCGACTCAATACCTGCGACTTTATCCCCACCCCCCTGGCGCAGGCTGAATTTGAAGAATTCAAGGCACTCACCAACGGCAAACCCAACCCCCATTGTTTGCACTACCATTATGCTCGCCTGATCGAAACCCTGCACTCTGCAGAGTTCATGCGTGATCTGCTCAATGATCCTGATCTGATGGAAGGTGAACTGGTCACCACCGGCACCAAAGTGGACAGGGGTGTTGGTGTGATCGAGGCGCCGCGAGGGACGTTGTTCCACCACTACGAGATTAACGAGCACGACCAGATCACGCTGGCTAATCTGATCGTCTCGACCACCAACAACAATGAACCCATGAATCAATCGGTCAACCGGGTGGCCCACTCCTGGATGGACGGTCAGCCCGAAATCACCGAACCAATGATGAATGCGGTGGAAGTCGCTATCCGGGCTTACGATCCCTGCCTGAGCTGCGCCACCCATGCATTGGGTCAGATGCCGCTAGAAATCTCATTGTTCGATGCTGATGACAATCTGATCGATACAAAGCGGACTTAGTTGAATTATTGTCATTGCGAGCCCCTGAATGAAGTTCAGGCAGCGAAGCAATCTGCAATTTCATCTCCTAGATTGCTTCGTTGGTTCTACCTCCTCGCAATGACAAGTGAGAAAAAATACAAACCACCCGCGTTTATTTCGAAGCTATGCGAATCTTGATTTATGGTTACGGCAACCCCGGCAGACAAGATGATGGGTTGGGAATCGCGCTAACACAAAGGTTAGAAGCATGGGTGCTTGAGAACCAGATAGCTGGGGTGGAATTCGACAATAACTACCAACTCAACATCGAAGATGCCGCCGCGATTGCCGAGAATGATCTGGTGATTTTTGCTGACGCCTCGGAAGAAAATATTGAAGATTTTTGCTTGAGCCGGGTTGATGGTTCAAGCAAAGTTGCCTTCACCACCCACGCGGCTTCGCCTGGCTACATTGTCCAACTATGCAAAGAACTATTCCAAAAAGAGCCCCTGGTGCTCTTGCTGCACATCAAGGGCTATGAATGGGCTTTTCAGGAAGGGATTTCTGACCGCGCCAGGGAAAATCTGGATCAGGCCTTTGAATACATGCAAAACTTGTTGAGGAATCCAGGAAATTTGATCAGACTGCAAGAAAGAATAAAATATTGCTAAATGCAGATTTATCTACGACATACATGCCAGTAATCACTGAAAAAGAAAGTGGTCACCACTCGGTGACCATTTGTAGAATTAATGTTAAAACACTGATCTGAGATCAGGTGCCTACAAATTGCATTCAGCGCCAACGATCAAATTACTGTTTGGATACCGAAATATAAGCCCCAGTGATGTAGTTTTCGAGCTGCTCAATGACAAATTCTTGCTGCGATATGATCGCTTTGACAATATCCCCAATGGAGAGAATGCCCACTAATTTGTCGTCAACAGCAACGGGGAGGTGGCGGATATGTTTATCAGTCATTAACGCCATGCACTCTTCGGTAGTATTTTCTGGCTTGACAAACATCACTCTACGAGTCATGATTTCTTTAACAGGAAGATCCTTGGATGATTTCCCTTCAAGGATAACCTTGCGGGCATAATCACGTTCGGAGAAAACGCCTACGACCTCTTGATTATCCATGACGACCACAGCCCCAATGCCTTTTTCAGACATGAACCTTAAGGCATCGAAAACGGTTGTGTCGGGCGATGTTGACCAGACTTGATCACCTTTTTCGGAAAGGATTTGTTTTACGGTTGTAGTTTTTTGCATCGTATTCTCTTTACTCAGATTTTGGTGTATTTTAGCTGAAGTTGTATGAAAGTATACACCATGTGATATTATTTCTGCCAATTTGTAAGATATGTTGTTTGAAGGATTAAAGTCATGAAAATCGCCCATATCGCTGTTTGGACAATTCAACTTGAAGCATTGAAAGATTTCTATATTGAGTATTTTTCTGCCATCCCCGATGAGAAATACGAACGCCCCGATGGCAGCTTTGTATCCTATTTCCTGATCTTTCCGGGTGGTGGTCAGTTGGAGATTATGCAAGCGCCCGATGTTTGTCCACGCCCCTATGATCGCGACGACCGAGTTGTTGGTTTGACGCATTTGGCTATTTCAGTCCCCACACGTGGCGATGTGGATGAGATGTATCAGCGTTTGCAGGGGGCTGACTGCCACATCGAAAAAGCGCCGCGTCAAACAGGAGATGGTTTCTATGAGTGCGCCATCTTTGATCCCGATGGCAATATTATCGAGATTGTGGCGGAAAATTAGCTGTAGAGACGCCCCGGCGGGGCGTCTCTACGATTAAAAATCGTATTTCACCCCTGTCATTTTCTCAGATATTTCCCACAACCGTTTGCCAAGTTTCCTGTTGCGCGTCAGGCGTCCGGGATTGATTTTGTGCGGATGGCCCCGCTGACCCATAAATCTATTCGGCCCGATATACTCACCCCCTTTAATTTCCTCTGCTGCGGCAGCGTAAAGGGTTGGCAAGGTGCCCATTTCCGGGGATTGTCCAATGACCGGATTTAGAAAATTGAACATGCTGGCGTGGCGCTGTAAATCCGTGGATGTCCAGCCGGGATGCGCACCCAAGCTGACCGTCTTGGCTCCGCTACGGAAGAGCCTACGCTGCAGTTCATAGGCGAAGAGTAGGTTTGCCAATTTACTTTGACAGTAAGCCAGCCAACGGTGGTAGAAAATCTCGCCCTTCAAGTCGTTGAATCGCATCCAGCCAAAACGATGGGCATAGCTGCTGATGGTCACCACGCGCGATCCCTCAGTATTTAGAAGCAGGTCAAATAGTAAACCCGTCAATGCGAAATGCCCCAGGTGGTTAGTGCCGAACTGCATTTCAAAGCCATCGGCGGTTTTCTGGTAGGGGGTAGCCATAACCCCGGCGTTGTTAACCAGGATATCCAGCTTGTCATAATTCGTGCGAAAATCCCCTGAGAATTGGCGTACAGAGGCGAGATCAGCCAGGTTGAGCGCCATTAGTTTGAGATCGGCATCGGAAGTTTCAGTTAGAATCTGATGAATGGCAGTTTCCCCCTTTTCAAGGTTGCGACAGGCCATGATCACCGTGGCACGCTTCGCAGCCAGAGCTCGCGCGGCTTCATAGCCGATGCCGCTGTTGGCACCCGTGATAATGACGATTTTTCCCTGCATATTGGGGATGTTTTCGGTGGTCCATTTGTTTTTTGGCATTTTTAGCTCCATTGAATTTATTGTACCCGCGAATCTTGGAAGGTCACGTTTTTTGGGGCGTATTTTCAGGGATTCTTCACTCGCCTTGCTCGCTCAGAATGAGCATATTTCAATTCTCTTAGAATCAGCACGAAGGCTCTCCAAAAAATGTCGCGGAAGTTGGCGTTCACTAAGGAATTCCCAGAGACCCAGTGTGAATTTATACTATTATGTTAGAATTGCGCTTCGTTTGGAGAAAAAATTATGACTGATGTTGAATTAAATACCGCTCCAGCTTCGCTGGATGTAATTTCACGGTATCTCGCAGCACTGGGAAATGGCGATCATTCTGCCATGGATGCGTTGCGCCATGCCGATTTCGTGCTCGATTGGGTCCACGCTGACGCGTTTGCTGACTCTCCCTTGACCCATGAGCAAACCAACCAGTTTTGGCCGGTTTGGCTGGGAGCGTTTTCTGAAATTGATTACGAAGTCATGCGCACCATTGCCGCTGATAAGGTAGTGGTCGTGCAATGGACTTTCACTGGTACCCAGGATGGCCCCTTGGGCCCACCAGTCTTTGATCCGCCTTTAGAAGCAACGGGCAAAACAATTTGCTTTCGGGGCATTTCCGTCTTTGATATTGTCGAAGCTTCGATCCAGCGGGAGACTATGTATATCGACCTGGCAACACTATGGGTTGAGTTGGGAGTGACTCCGTGACACAAGAGCGGCATCCAGTTTTGGGAGAAGTTGTGATTGCTTCGCAGGTCAACGATTCGACTTACTCTCCTCAGCGCATTCGCACTGTCATTTTGTTGTTGGCGAGCAGCGTGGCATTGCTTATGACCGGCTATGGCATCATCATGCCTATTTTCGCCCGCCGCCTGGGAGAGTTTGGTGATGGGGTCAGCGCGCTGGGCATGATGACGATGGTGTTTGCGTTAGCACAACTGATCTTTGCTCCCATACTAGGCGGGCTGGCAGATCGCTATGGGCGGCGGCCGATCATCTTGCTAGCCCTGGCGGCAGTGACTGCATCCTATGTGGGGTATATCTTTGCCCCCAATACAACTATTTTCATAGCCATCCGGGGTATCGCTGGGGGGATGACGGCGGGCTTATTTCCCGCGGCCATGGGTGTGGTTGCAGATGTGGTTCCGGAGGATCGCCGCGCTCGATGGGTAGGGATCATCATGGGTAGTTATGCTGTGGGGATGATCTTTGGCCCGGCCTTGGGTGGTTTCTTGTATGATGGCTGGGGCTACTCGGCACCCTTCACACTTTCGGCGGTGGTGGCATTCATGGCCTTAGTCGCGGCTATCTTACTTGTCCCTGAAACTCGCACGCCTGAGATTAGAAAACGGGATGCATTGCGTGCAAAACGCAGCATTAGGGATGTTTCAGAGAAAAGACAATCTGTGTGGGCGATGCTGCCGCGCCCTCTAACCATTTTTGGTACATTGTTGTTTATCGACTTTGTTGGCTCCTTCGCCTTCGCTTTTATGGAGCCACAGATGGTCTTTTATATGTATGACGAGCTAGCCTGGACGACAGTGCAGTTTGGTATCGTAGTAGGGTCCTATGGCATTGCAATGGTGTTTGGACAGTTGGTTTTGGGTCAGTTGAGTGACAGATGGGGGCGAAAGCCTCTGGTGATGATTGGCTTGCTGGTGAGCATGTCCCTTTATGTGGGCATGGCGATGTTGAACAGTTTCACGGGGATGGCCATCATCGCAGCGATATCGGGCTTGGGGCAGGCTTTGTATTCACCGGCGTTGAGCGCCTTCGTTCTGGACATCACGACAGAAGAACATCGTTCGAGGGTGATGGGTTTGAAGGAGTCATCTCTGGCTTTGGGTGGTGTGCTGGGGCCGTTATCTGTCGCCATTGTTGCGCCGTGGACTTCCCCCCAGGGCGTTTTCTGGATGGCTTTCGGACTTGTTGCTGTTAGTTTCCTTTTCGGGTTGATACTGCTAAAGGAGCCGAAACGCACTCAAAGGGTATCCACCAATGTGCAGGATGAAATCTCTCAGCAACGATCTATGGCTGCTCAGGCTTCATTACGCGGCATTGTGATGCGGGCTACTTTTGCCCGGGAACAGCGCCAGGCTGGGTAGCAGGATCAACTTGAAGAAAGTCAAACATGACATACCCCGAATTTAATATCCTGGTGTGTCATGTCTGTTTTCCCCATCCCCCCAGCTTCATGTCCCCCCTTCCCCTCTATTAATGAGATGGGAAGGAGGGATTCATTTCGAAAAAATAGGCTTCCAGCAGCGTATTACGCTGCTGGAAGCCTATTTTTTCGACTAACAGCGAGAGACGCCCTTGGGCGATCCTTGCAGTCTCTCGCTGTCCCGGCACAGGAGTGCTGGGAGTGATTTTCTACCAAAAATCTATAAATGTCTTAAATTTGGGGTGCCTTATGTTCACATTTCAAAAGGATGATTAATTAGAATCGTCCGATGGCTGCAAAGGCCAACATGGCGATTAGCATCAAATTCATGATGCCCATGGGGATGATCTCATTGCGGCGAAGGTGTGTGAAGAATGCACTCACCTGAATGATTCCTAGGCTCGCAGCGGCCAGCGGGGTAAGGATTGGCAGGATACCTGTTAGCCAGGGAAGTACCAAACCCAATGCCCCAAGAACTTCTAGAATTCCGATGCCGCGAATCTGACCCTGGGTGAAATCTTCAACCCAGCCCATTTGGTCGGCCAACTGCTTTTTGGTGCGCATCAATTTCATGCTGCCAGCCATCAACAATATGGCCGCCGCCAGACCTTGGACAATCCATAATGTGATATTCATATTTTTCTCCTTATAATTCAGCGATTAATTCTAACTTTTAAGTCAAGTGATGCACAGAGTGTGCGTATTTTTACGCCTCAGGGCTGATAATCCTAAAATCGATGATATGATAGGTGCGTTCTTTTGCACCTTCTAACGAGCCATGACTCTTCAATTCCCCCACTCGATCCCCCCATGCGCAGAACAGATGCTGGCTCGTCCAGGCTGGTTTGTTGACCCCGGAGTGGTCAGACGGACGCGCCTAGCTATCGCTGGATGGCTGCCGAGAGTGTTGAGTAGCCACATCATTGCGGGTACTGAAATTGCGGCCATTACCCTGGGACGAGCGATCTATTTTCGCAAAGCTGATTTCTATAACCCTCACACACCCCGCGGATTGGCTTTTCTGGCCCACGAGATCAAGCATGTGGAACAATTCGATCGGCATGGATGGGTGGGATTTTATTTCCGATATTTTATAGAATACCTTCGATATGGATATGGGGAAAGAATATCCTTCGAGGCAGAAGCCTTTGATTTCGAACGGAAGGTGTTTGATCATTTGCGGAAGGAATTCAAGCATAACGCAGGCCGTTCTATATGTTGGGATCAGGCTGGACCCCATCTACCTAACAATGACTTTGTTCGACTGCCCTTAGAAGAGGTATAGAACACATTAGGACTACTCAGATATAGGGGAGAGCGGGGTATTCCGCACCCCGCTCTCCCCTATATCTGGTGGATCAAATCGACAATTTCTTGTCTCGTTAAGGCAAACTTTGGAGATGTCCATGCGTAAACATTTGTGCTTAATTTTCCTCGTGATGTTGTCTGGATGCGCTGTTTTGCCAAATCGGATAGAGGCTCCGGTTACGCCTTTCCCTCAAATCCGACCGGATGATTTTCATATTGAATACTATTGGGAGACGGGTAGCTTGCCGCCACCCTACTTCTATTTCTATGAGATCAAAATTGGGCCTGGGTTTATTGGTGAAATCACATTTCAAGCTGATTACAGCGACCAAGAACCACCGATATGGATCGAGACGATAGAGATCTCACAGGATGATTTGGATGGGCTTTATGAGATGCTCTATACGATCGGGATGTTTGATAAGGAGTGGCTGCAAGTCGAGGATATTCCCGATGGGGGCAGCGCGACCAAATTAATAGTTTATGCCTTTGGGCAGGAATTTACGATTCCCAGCTATGTGGCAGGTGGACAGCAGTCAAAGGATGCCAGGGCGCTCTACGAGCAAATCGAGAGCCTGGTATCCCAAGAAATCTGGGATAAGCTGATGGCACTCCATGACCAATATGTTGCTGAGAACGAGGAAGACTGAGTTTGAGATTGACAGAGAAAAGGTATCGGGGCATTTGCCCCGATACCTTTTCTCGTGCATTTACCACGCTCAAGCTGTTGCTTCATCCAACACCACCTCGAAATGATTGTATATGGCTTCAGCATGTTCGGGGGTATCGCCGATGGCAGTCAGGCCCAATTTACCTAGCGAAGAAACCCCACTGAACATATGCAGTACGATCCCGGTCTGTTTGATGTGATCGTAATGCAGGCGGTGATTGCTGGCGATATCAATCAGATCCTTGGGAGTAAGCATTTTGTATGCTGGGGATTTCAATGCATCTGTAGCGATATAGTATTTGGGACGCCCAAGCATGGTGTGGAATTCACCTTTCTTGACAGCATACATTCCGTCTGTGAGGTACTGAAGGGTGAGGAAGGGATGAGTTGTGCCTCCCTTGCGCAGATTGACTTCAATGGCATAGGGTTCGCAGATGCCACTTTCATCGCGCGCCACTATGAAATCCAGGGCGAAGCGTCCAACGATTCCCTCTTTAGCAAAGCGTTTGCCGATCTTCTCGGCTTCGCGCATGATCATGGGCCCGTATTCCCCCTTGGCAGGAAAGCGCGCACCCATGTAGATTTGGCCGCTGGGGCCCCCTAACATCTGGTCATGGGTGGAAAGTAATTCAACTTCTCCCAATGGAGAAACGCGTAACTGCGCGCTGGGGCTGAAAACCTCATCGCCACTGATGAGCTCTTCAACGATGCCGCCCCTTTCTTCGAACTTTTCGATATACCAGTCGTATTGCACATCTGGCGCTTCGAATTGAACTTCTTTCAATCGGTCTGAAACTGTCGAATACTCATCTTTACTTCCGGGTGCAGGTATATCCTTAAGATCTAGCTGAGCGTTACCCAGCCCAGAAACGCCCTCATTGTGCTTGATGATGACTTTTGCAAGCTCAGGTTTACGAGCACGCATATCACAAATCGCGGTTACCAACTCATTCTTGGTGCTTAATCCCTCGGCGCCCAAAGGGTGCTGCACGCCCTCCTCAGCGAAAATGCGGCGACAGCCGCTTTTGGTACCAAAGGCGAAGAAGCGCGGGTCCGCGGCATACATGGGGATGCCCAACCGCACAGCAAAATCGCGCTCCAGGTCAGTAGTGAGGAAAGGCACCAGATGAGCCATGTCCAAATCAGGCATTTGATCACGAATCTGCTGAATCAATTGTGGACGTTCGAGACATTTTTCAACCAGGGGACGTTGGGATGCATCCTGAGGTGAGATCAATGTGAGACGCCGTCGGGCATTGTCGATGCTTACACTAGGAAGCAAGTGCAAGTAATAATCAATGATTTCATTTTGAATGGGCATTGAGGTCAGGTAGATGACTCGCTTTTGGGGCTGTCGAAGCAAGAAGAGCATGAAAAGCATGCGCTCTTCATAGCCCTGCTGGGAGGCGAAATCGAACTTGATGTCGACAGTGAGGGAAGGCAGGACCACGACGGTATTGTGCTCCTCAAGGATATTTCCGCCAGGGTCTGTGCGGCCGATCTGTTTCCACAGGGGGATCAACTTGCGTTGCAATTCATCGAATTTGGCATGAAGTTGGCTTAGTTTTTCACCAGCATAGTGTGTGCTCATAGTTACCTCCAAGATTGGCGCCTTAGGATTTCGAGTATATTGTGAGTTGGGGGTCGAGTCAACGGGCGGACCCTATTGTGATTGCTGTTTCAAATGATCAGATCTATGTTGAATTCTCTTCAAATAGCCTAAACCTGCGGAGGTTCCTGAGAAACGTCTTTGGGTGGGCAATTCCTAACCAACCTCTCTCAGGTAATTTGCGCACTTTGGGAGAGTACCACAATTGCTATCTATAAATGCAAATTTTGGTCTTGACACCACGAAATAGAAGAGATATAATCGTCTCGTAATGAGACATTACTGTATCATTAAATACAAGAAAGGATCGAAATGAAAAAAGATACTCGAGAAATTTTGCTAGATGCGGCTACGATGGTTTTTTCTAAGAATCCTGGAGCACCTATCAACGATATTGCTGACGCTGCCGGCGTTGGCAGGGCAACCTTATATCGACACTTCCCCTCGCGTGACGACTTGATCCGAGAATTGACCCTAGAATCGTACCGTCAGATGAATGATGCTTTAGCACCTGTCATGGCCAAAAATCTGATGGGAAGCGAGTTGCTGCTTGGCATTCTGGAGGCCATCATCCCTCTGGGTGATCGCTACTACTTTCTACTGCTCGAACGCACCTTTGAAGATGATCCAGAAATTCAAGCCCTCGACCAGCAGGATAAACGGGATTGGTACGAACTCTTCGAGCATTTGAAATCCGAAGGTGTGATTGCTCAGGAGGTCCCAGCGGCTTGGGCCATCTCGGCGATGGAATCCTTGATCTATTCGGCCTGGTCATCCGTTCATGAGGGCTATATTGCCCGGCGCGAAGCCCATAAATTGGTATATCGCACTCTCGTATCTGGGTTGGGGCCTCAATCCAAGTAAGAACCAATATTTATTAGAAAACGACACATGCAAACCGCAAACATCACCATCACAAGTTTAGTTTCTCGCTTCAAGGGCAAAGTATCTCTGACCTTGCTTCTGGTTTTGGCTGAAGCGATCTTAGGTTTATTGTTCCCTCTCTTTATCGGTTATGCCATCAATGATCTTCTGGTGGAAAAATTTACCGGTATCTATTTGTTGGGTGGTCTGGGCATTCTCTCCCTTATCGTAGGTAGCGGAAGGCGCTTCTATGACACCCGCATCTATTCGCAAATTTACATCAGAATTTCCGAAGAGATGGTCGCCAAAGAACAGGCCCGCGAGAGTTCGCTCTCGAAGATTTCTGCTCGCGCTTCGCTGCTGACTGAATTCGTTGAATTTCTGGAAAATTCCATGCCCATGATTCTTGAAAGTATCATCAGTGTTGTTGGCATACTGGTCATAATCTTCACGCTGAACCTGACCGTCTTTTGGGCCAGCATCGGGCTTTTTATTCTCATGGTTGTAATCTATCTCTTGAGCGGGAAATTAAATTACCGCTTCAACGAGGGCTACAACAATGAGATCGAAAACCAGGTTACTGCCCTTACCAGTCAGGATTTGGGCATCATCCGCAAACATCTAAAAGCGGTCACAATTTGGAATATAAAACTTTCCGATCTTGAAACCTGGAATTACGCCGCCATTTGGCTGGGAATTATCGCAGTATTGCTGGTTACCCCCCTGGTTGTCATTGGCAGTGGTGTTATCAATTATGGACGAGTATTTTCGATTTTGATGTACGTTTTCCAATACACCGAAAGCTTGCTGATGCTGCCCTATTTCATTCAACAAATTATTCGTTTACAAGAAATTTCTACTCGTTTACAGAAATAAGGAGAAAAAATGTCTGACTTGATTAAAAATGGAATTGCCGCTATCGCTGATTTTGCACTTTTCTTCTTTCTTTGGCTGTATCTCGGAATTCCCTGGTATTACGCCTTTTTCATTTCGACTTTAGTGATCATCGGTTTATGGTGGCTGTTGGCCTGGATTTTCGGTTGGTCATCGTATTGGAATCGCTAATCGTACCCAAAAATATTTCAAAGGACAAAACAATGAACGTATATATAATCAAAGCATCTGCCCAGAGCAGTTTCAAAGAGTATAAAAAATATATGGGTTCACCACCTCAGAGTATTTTCTCCTTGGCTGCTACAACACCGAAAGGCGTGGACATTGAAATGATCGATGAGACCATGGATATGAAGGTCAACTACCGTTCCAAGGCCGACATTGTGGTCATTTTTGCCTCGACACCAGATATCTTGCGCGCCTACGAAATAGCCCGCAAATTCAAGAAAAAAGGGAAAACTGTGGTCTTAGGCGGTTTACATGTCACCTTTATGCCAGACGAAGCCCGAGAACATGCCGATGCCCTGCTCATTGGAGAATCCGAAGGCATTTGGGAGCAGCTTTTAGACGATTACCAGCGCGGTCAACTTCAACCCCGCTACCAGCGCAGCGAACCCGTGGACGTGGCGACTTTGAAACCCTTCCCGACACATCTGATTGACAAAGCCTGGTATGGCAACACCTGGACGGTGATGGTCTCGCGCGGCTGTGTCTACCATTGTTCGTATTGTCTGGTAACACCCTTTTTCAATAAAGGCATGCGCTATCGCCCGGTTGACCATATTGTCGATGAGATCAAGAATTCCGGGGCCAAGTGGGTTGAACTGCACAGCGACCATTTGATGGGCGATCCTGATTACATCCGCGAATTGTTGACCGCGCTCAAACCGTTGGACATTCAATGGGTGGGAGAGACTACGGTCAATATGGCTAATGATGAAGAGTTGCTGAAGCTCGCTGCCGAAAGCGGTATGCGCTACATCCTGGTGGGTCTGGAAACCCCATCCCAAGACGCTCTCAAAAGGGCTGGCAAGGGCTTCGTAAAAATCCAAGAAGTTAAAGAGTACATCCGCCGCTATCATGAATAT
This sequence comes from uncultured Anaerolineales bacterium, assembly GCA_964438295.1. GTDB lineage: Bacteria > Chloroflexota > Anaerolineae > Anaerolineales > UBA11858 > NIOZ-UU35. The sequence goes on along the minus strand of CAYTKR010000023.1, from coordinate 16,723 downwards.
GATGTGGTTGTCGATTCGGCGATGATCTTCGGCTTCGACGAACAGGATGAGACCATCTTCGAGCGCTCATTGGAATTCGTCAATGAAGTTGAAGTCGATGTGCCCCATTCGGTGCTGTTGATCCCCTTCCCAGGCTCGCGCACTTATCGCAAATTCGAGGCGGAGGGCCGCCTACTGACCAAGAACTGGTCAAAATATGATGGCGCCCACGTTGTTTTCCAACCCAAACAGATGACGCCCAAACAACTCGATCAGGGTTCAACCTGGTTCTGGTCGTACGCCAAGCGCAGCAAACGCGCTAAGAAACTAGAACGAGAAATGCTGTGGTAGGAGGTAATTATGAGCAAAAAGAAGCAAACTGAAAAATATCTCAGTGAAAAATTTGTCTGTTCAAAATGTAATCACAAAGGCGCGTCTGTAGATCGCCTGGCGATGGGCGATGATAGCTGGGGCAGTATGTTCAACGCCCAAATCCATCGCTACGTGTTCATAGCCTGTGAAAACTGCGGCTTTACCGAAGTGTACGCCCTTGATGTTCTTGAAGGCAAAGATAACCTGGGTGCGTTTCTGGAGTGGATGTTCCCTTAGTAGAAACTAATAGACGCATCAATCAAGAATTGGACAATTGATGTCATTCTGAACGAGCGAAGCGAGTGAAGAATCTCCTCCAAAAAAAAGTTAATAGGACTTACGCAGTTCAATGGGAAAATGGCTGGGAATTTGGGGCGGGGGCTACGCCCCACCCCCTATTCCCAGCCCAATACGCTTCAATTGCATAACTCCTGATTAAATTACCCTCTCAGAGACTCTTCTCTCCCTTTGGTCGCTCAGAGTGACAATTATGGAAAGTAGTTATCCAATATAAGAATAATTCATCAATAAGATGCTAATCTCTTTGCTACGCGCAGAATGATGAGTGACTGGAGCTATGATACTGAAAAAAAGGAAATGCGATTATGTCAGAAAATCAATGGCTACTCCCTGTGGAAGCCTACACCTCTCAAAAATGGTTCAATAAGGAACAAGAATTACTCTTCAGCAAAGTCTGGCAGTTTGCCGGGATGAATGAAGATATTCCCAATGTGGGTGACCACCTGTGTGTCCGGGCAGGGCTGCATCCACTCATCGTGGTGCGCGGCGAAGATGAGCAATTGCGTGCCTTCTATAATATTTGTCGCCACCGCGGCACGGAATTGCTGCGTACCACCGGCAAATCCAAAAAGATGATCGTCTGCCCCTATCATCATTGGGTCTATGGTCTGGACGGCGAACTGAATAGCGTCCCTAGCCGTAAAGAATTCCCTGGGTTAGAAAAATCCGAGATGGGATTGTATCCAGCTTCAGTGGCGACCTGGAAAGGGATGGTCTTTGTGCATCCTGAAGTAGATGCCCCGCCCTTCGATGTGTGGCTAGCAGATTTGCCCGACCATATGGGGCCGCATCAACCCGAAAAACTTGTTGAATATGACGAAAATCGCTACCAGTATGATATCAAAGCCAATTGGAAGATCTTTGTCGAGAATTATATGGACGGCTACCACCTGGCCCACTTGCATGCCGATACTCTCAATATGTACGAGCATAAATCGCAACGCTACACGTATGCCGGGCGACATTGGACTTTCTTTGAGCCACTGGCAAAAGGTTATCAAGCCAATTTACATAAGGTTGCCCCGATGCCTGTGATCGACCATATCCCCAATATCAAACTGGGAGCTTACGTCCATATGCTATTCCCCAATTTCGGTATCACCGAAACTGAGATCGATTGGACAACGTTGAATATCATCCCCGTGGCACCAGATCGCACGCTGGTTGATGTGCGTATGCGCACCATGCCAATGACCACCCGCCAATATTATGCCGGTTGGGCGCGTTGGTCACAGTGGAGCAAAAAACAAGAACCCAACCCCGATGCGGATGATCCTTTGGAATCTGGTGATGTGATGGCTGAGGATATTTATGCCTGCGAACAGCAGCAATCGGCAATGTCTTCCCCGAAATTCGCTGTTGGCGCAATAGCAGCCACGCTTGAACGATCCATTTTGGAGTACCACCATCACTATCTCGAATTTCTCGAGGAATAACACAAATTGGGCTTATGCCGTTCAGGGAAGTTGCCGATTCAAGTGCGTAAATCCCAATAAACAGATTTGCTATGAACTCAAAACCAATCCAAAAACGTATTACGGCCATCGACTTGCTGCGCGGCTTCGCCCTCTTGGGTATCTTGCTCATGAACATGTCCAGTTTTTCGATGCCGAGTATCTCTTATTACAATCCTACAGTCTACGGCGGCGATGAATGGTGGAATCACCTGGTTTTCAGTCTGAACCACATCTTCGCCGACCAAAAGATGATGGCGATCTTTTCCATGTTGTTCGGGGCCAGTGTGATGCTGGTGGCTGGAAACCTCGAGAAGCGAGGGCAGAATCCCATAAAATTTCATTACACGCGAAATTTCTGGCTGTTGATCATCGGCTTGATCCACGCGGCCTTCATCTGGGATGGCGATATCCTGACGATTTACGCCCTTTGCGCCTTCGTTCTTTATGGGTTCCGGAAACTCAACCCAAAATGGCAGTTCACCTTGGGATTAGTGGTCTTTTTCATCCCTTCGCTGCTCAACCTGGGGATTCAAATGATCTTGCCAGAACTCCAACCTGCCGACTTCCAATCCTTACAAGATTTCTGGAACCCATCAAATGCGGCAATTCAAAGAGAATTGGAAATCTTTCGGGGAGATTATGCCGCGCAATTTGCGCACCGACAGGGAGATAACCTCATTTCTGCACCTTACACCGATGGTCAGGGGTTGCTGGATTTGAGCCTGCTGGTGGAATTTTTTGGCCGCGCCTTAGGGATGATGCTGGTCGGGATGGCATTTTATTCCTGGGGTATCCTGACTGCGAAAAAGTCGCCCCAGTTCTATCGACGGCTGGTCTGGATCGGGTTTGGAGTGGGTCTGCCCCTTGTTTTGGTTGGCCTGTCCCAGTATTATACCCATGATTGGGCCGTCGCTTACGCCATTTTCGTCGGGCGGATCCCCAACCATATCGCCACCCCTCTGATTGCCAGTGGCTATATCGGCATGGTCATGCTCTGGAGCAGGACAGAAATCTTCCCTAAACTCCAAGAGCGTCTGATCGCCGTGGGCCGCACTGCTCTGACAAACTACATCGGCCAATCGATCCTGGCAACATTCATTCTCTATGGCTTTGGCCTGGGCCTGTTTGGGCACCTCAGCCGGATTGGGCAGATGGCGGTCATTGTTCTTATATGGCTCTTGCAACTTCTGATTGCGCCAATCTGGTTGCGCTACTTCCGATATGGTCCTTTGGAGTGGGCCTGGCGCAGTTTGAGCCACTTTCGATTGCAGCCGATGCTGCAAAAGTAGTACACGATGAAAGCTTAGGAAAGAACAAAACTGTTATGGATCTCCCAAATTTTGTCAAAAATATCAAATCGAAAATCGATCTTGAATTCAAGAAAAATCTCTATAAAAATCTGGTTTTCAAAGGTGGGGGCGTGAGAGGCATTGCCTATATGGGCGCTTTGGAAATCCTGGATGAGCTTGGCATCGTTGACAATATCCAACGTGTGGCCGGGACTTCAGCAGGGGCTATTGCTGCAACGTTGGTCAGCTTCCGCTTGAGCATTCCAGAGACCAAAGCTTTATTCAATTCGCTCGATATCACCAAGATACCACAATGTATGACCGAGAAGAGAAAATTGAAATTCTGGCAATCAGAAAAAGACGAATGTTATTCTCGCTTCTTTGAAAATTATGGCTGGTACTCTAGCCAATATTTTCACCAATGGATCGAGGATATCATTGCTGGTCAGTGCGAAGGAAATGGCCGTGCGACGTTCGCTGAGTTTCAAGAGCGCGGTTTTCGCGAGTTGTATATTGTGGCCGCCAATGTCTCCCGTCACCGAGCTGAGGTATTCTCTGCCAAAGACACACCCCATGTCGCCGTAGCCGATGCCGTGCGCATGTCCATGTCGATTCCCATCTTTTTCGAGGCGTTGCGCTTTGATGGACAAGAATTTGGCAGCGGGGATTACTATGTTGATGGCGGCCTGTTTGATAATTTCCCTATGCATATCTTTGATCAAGATGAATTTGCCGGGAAGAGCTGGGCCTACCGGGATGGGGTCAACTGGGAAACCCTGGGCTTGTTCTTGTTCCCCGATGAATTGAGACACCAGGCTGACCCTGAAATTCCGGAAGATGTCTGGAAATTCTTAACTTTAGCGTTGCGTAATATGTACAATTCGCATCAAATATCCAATTACCAGACCAATCCGGTTGATAAGCACCGCACCATCGAGATAAGTGATTGCGGCATCAAGGCCGTGGAGTTCGATATCGAACCGGGCAGCGAAAAATATCATCAATTGCACACCTCTGGCCAGGAGGCGGTGCACTCGTTTTTTGAAATGTAAAGGAGATTTTTATGGGTTACCTGATTGGATCGATATTATTAAGTGTCTTGGGCGTTTTCATGGGCAGCTCTTCGTATTTGCTCCAAGATTACACTCAGGCCTATGTTCTTGGGACGGCCGCGTCCGTGGCGTTCCTGATTGGCTTTCTGCTGTTGGAATATGCTCTGTACCGCTATGATTTTGGCAATATGTTCACAGCCTGGAGTGGGGGGATGGCTGCGATCTTGGCTCTAACTGGCATCTATTTTTGGGGCGAGACGACTTCGATGCTGGACACGGTTTTCATCATTCTTACGCTACTCGGCGTCAGCGGTCTGGTCTTCAGCGGATCGAAAAGTTACTAGTAAACCTCCGGAGGTTACGATGTATATTGTTAGTGGAGCTATCCTTTTATCCGTCTTGGGGGCTGTAGCCCTGCAGAAATCTTCCCATGAAGCCGACCACGCTATGGTCTATAGTGTTGGCGGGTATATTGCCTTTATCATCAGTTTTGCCCTGCTCGAGTATGGCCTAATCTCGATGCCCCTGTCTTACACCTTCGGAATTTGGGCGATTGGCAATGGGTTGCTGACAACCTTGGTCGGGTGGATCTTTTATCACGAAAGACCATCCATGACAAAAGCGATTTCGCTAATCATGGTTATAGTCGGATTGATTGGTCTTGTCTTGAGTTAGGCCTAGATTACGCTAGATGCAAAATCGAAAAGAAATGGAAGATGCTGCCACCCATGACAAATACATGCCAAATGGCATGGCTGTATGGCAGTTTGCGCCAGCGATAGAAAATGACTCCCGCTGTGTAGAAGACACCTCCAATTAACAGTAGTGTTAAGCTATGGCTGCCGATCTGCTGCAGCATCTGGTTGAACATGACAATGGCGAACCAGCCCATTGCAATATAGAGCCAGACTGAGGGTTTCACAAAACGTTTGGTAAACCCGATTTTGAGGATCAAACCTAGGAATGCCAATCCCCAAATAATGCCAAAGATACTCCAACCGAAAGGTCCGCGAAGTTTGGTCAACAAGAATGGGGTATACGTGCCAGCAATCAAGAAGAAAATGGCAGCATGATCCAAACGCTGCATGATGGCGTTCCACGAAAAACGCGGTGTGCTGTGATAGATGGTTGAAGCTAGATACAATAAAATCAGCGAGACCCCAAAAACAATGAAACTGACCATGTGCCAGGCATCTCCATGATTGGCAGCCCTGATGATCAGGATCACTAATCCTGCAATGCTCAAGCCGATCCCAATGGCGTGGGTGATGCTGTTGGCAATGACCTCGCCCAGGGAAAATGATGTTGCGATAGAATCTGTTTTGTAGCGCATGAACACTCCTTTTGGCTTTCTAGAATCCTACTTCTATTGCTGCGAATTTGCCTGAAAGTTAGCTAACAATTGCCCACTAATGTGCTGTATACTTCCCCGTGAAGTTCGAGAGAACCTGCTTATGCTATAATGAATCTGCCAACGTAACCGAGGAATGAGGGGGGACTCAGTCGAAAATTTCAAAGGAGAGTGCAGATGATCAACAGTGATTTCAACGCTAAGGTTTCTCCAGGTCTGCAGCTGCTAAGTGATGACCAGAAGCAGGAGATTCACAGCGCGACCTTAGAGTTGCTCAGGCGCACCGGGGTGGATGTATTGGTTCCAGAGGTGCGCGAGTTATTGAAGAAAGCGGGCTGCTGGCTGGATGGTGAGCGAGTGCGCATCCCCTCGCATCTGATCGAGTGGGCCATTCGCACCGCACCGACGCGAGTCGTGCTGTGTGACCGTGATGGCAACCCGGCGATGGAATTGGAAGGCCGCAAGGGCTACTACGGCACGGGCTCCGATACCCCCTTTGTGCTGGATGCCTATACCGGTGAGCGCCGCGAGGCTGTGCTGGAAGATGTCGCCAATGTGGCCAAGCTCATCGACGCTTTGCCCAACCTGGACTTCTTGATGTGCATGGGCATCGCCTCGGATGTGACGGAGGAACTCTCCGACTTGTACCATTTTCGGACGATGGTATCCAATACCACCAAACCCATCATCTACACCGCCTGGAGTCGGCCTAACCTGGAAGCCATCATCGAGATGGCCGAGGCCGTCGCCGGGGGCGCGCAGGCGCTACAGCGCAGCCCGTTTTGTGCCTTGTACAGCGAGCCTATTTCGCCGCTGACCCATGCCGAGGAGAGCTGCGAAAAATTGCTCTTCCTGGCGGATAAGGGATTGCCTGTTGTGTATACGCCGGGAATGATGGTGGGGGCGACCGCTCCCGTGACTCTGGCCGGGGCGTTGGTGCAGGCCAACGCTGAGCAGCTCAGTGGATTGTTAATCACCCAGTTGGTCCGTGAAGGCGCGCCGATGATCGGGGCAGGCGGCATCCTATTCATGGATATGAGCCAAGGCCTGATCTCCTACGCCGCGCCAGAATTCATGCTGGGCAATACTGCCTTTGCTGAGATGTGTCACTTCTATGAACTGCCCATATTTGCCTTTTCGGGTTGCAGCGATGCCAAGGTCTTCGACCAGCAAGCCGCCGCGGAGGGGGCCGTCTGGATGATGCTGACTGCCCTGGGCGGAGGCAATTTAATTCATGATGTCGGCTATGTCGAATCGGGGATTACGGCATCTTACGATCAGATCGTAGCCATGGATGAGATTGCTGGGCTGGTCAAACGTTTCATGGATGGCGTTGAAATCAATGATGAAACCATCGCCCTGGATGTGATCGACCAGGTAGGCCCCGGCGGTCACTATGTGGGAGAAGAGCACACCTTCAAGCATTTCCGTGACAATTGGCGACCCAAGCTATTAGATCGTACTTCGCGCGAAGATTGGGAGCTTGCCGGTTCTCTGACGTTAGGTGATCGCGCCAACGCCAAAGTGCGCCAGATATTCGAGGATTACCATCCCACGCCGGTAGAAGATGGAATTTTGAAACAATTGGATAAGGTGATTGAGAAGGCTGAAAAGGCTATTGAAAATCCTCCCAGAGAATTTGCCCCATAGCCTCCAATAGCAGGTCTGCATCTGTTATCGAGAAAGGCATCGGTGGGCGGATCTTGATCACGTTGTGATACGGCCCGTCGGTGCCGAGTAAGATCCCCAGCTCGCGCATGCGATTGGCGATGAAGGCCGCTTCGGCGTTGGCGGGTTCGAGAGTCTTTGGGTGCTGTACCAGCTCTACGCCCAGGAACAACCCAGACCCCCGTACGTCACCCACCAGGGCGTAGTCGACCTCAAAGCGGCGCAAACCTTCAAGCAGGTAATTCCCCACTTGCAGAGCATGATCCTGCAATTTCTCCTCCAGAACGACATCTAATACAGCCATACCCATGGCGCACGAGACGGTGTTACCGCCAAATGTGCTGAAGAATTCCATACCATTGTCAAAGGCCGCGGCGATCTCCGGACGGGTGATCACCACGCCGATGGGATGGCCGTTGCCGATGGGCTTGCCTAGCACAACGATATCGGGCACGACGCCGTGAGCCTCAAAAGCGTAGAAATGTGTCCCAGTGCGGCCATAGCCGGTTTGCACTTCATCGGCGATGCACAGACCGCCTGCGGCGCGCACATCATTGTATACCTGGGATAAATATCCTTCGGGTAGGAAGATCTGCCCCCCAACGCTAGGGCAGGTTTCGGCGATGAAACCTGCCGGATAGAGATTGTTCAGCTTCATTTTCTTGATGGCGTCTTTAACGTGCTGTGCGTATTTCTCAGCCGCCTGGGGGTCATCAGCTTTGTAGGGGCCGCGGTAGGTATCAGGGATGGGAATGGTGTGTACCCAGGGCGGTGCGCCGAGGCCTCCGGGACCGTCGTGCTTGTAGGGGCTGATGTCGATCAGCGAAGTGGTGTGGCCGTGATAGGCGCTCTCCATGACCAGCATGTCCTTGGCTCCCGTGTAGCCGCGCGCCAGGCGTAAGGCTAACTCGTTAGCCTCGCTGCCGGAGTTTACGAAGAAGCACACACCTAATGGCTCTGGTAATGTGGCGATAATTTTCTCAGCATAGCGATGGAGATTGTCATGCAAGTAGCGGGTGTTGGTGTTGAGTACCCTCATTTGTTTTCGTCCAGCTTCGACGACGCGTGGATGGCAGTGTCCGACGTGAGGCACATTGTTATACGCATCCACGAATCGACGCCCGGACTCATCGAAGAGATATTGCTTCCAGCCTCGCACAATTTTGAGCGGCTCGTTATAGCCGATGCTCAAGTTGCGGCCGATCAGATTCCGCCGGGCGGCCAAGGTTTGGGCTTTGCTCGGTTGAGGTGTTGGGAGTGCTTCATCAGGGATCCCCAGGATCAGGTTAGGGTCTGGGGAGAAAGCTTTCCAGAGCTCGCGCTGACTGGACAGACAAACGCCGGGGAAATCGCAATCGAGGTCGAGCAGATCGATGATGATCTGGAAGTGCAGGTGCGGCGTCCAACCGCCATTGACTTCGGCGGTACCAATCTCCCCCAGTTTTTTTCCTGCAGCGATGTTCTGTCCCCTTTTGAGCCCCGTGATAGAGTCCGGACTGAGATGTCCATAGATGGTGTAAAAGGCCTCATCCCCCGCGCGGTGTTCCAGGATGATTACCGGGCCGTAATCCTGGGGGGCATCATTGTTGTGAAAGGCGTATATCTGACTGTCTAGGGGAGCGTAAACAGGCGTGCCAGGGGTTGCGAAGAGATCGATTCCCAAGTGGATGGTGCGGTGCTCATCGGTCAGCTTCTCTCCACTATTGAAGGTCGGCGTAGTGTAGAGCAGGCGAGCTTCATCATATTGACCGATGCCGACTTGGACTCTTGCCTCTTCGAGCTGGCCAAATAGACGGGGGGTTAGGTTGGTTTCTGCCAGTGATGATTTGTCTGCTCCCAAGAGCGGACTGCTGATCCCCAGGTCGAAGACTATGGAGGGCTCTGTAGCCAGATCTACTGCCAGGATTGACGCAACATGCGCTTCGTCTTGTAGCCATTGGACGACTTTTTGGGATCGTGGGACAGGACTCATATCACAAGCATGCCGGAAGCCCGCTTCCGCATATTGCGGATGGATCTCGGTTAACTTTGGCAAAGTGTTGAGGATGGCCCTTTGACTTATGGAGAGATAATCATCCTCAGGGCGCTGTTGGGTCTGGTATGCCGCCAGGCAAACGCTCATGCACAGCCGCATGGTCACGAGCCCAAACAGAGCGCCAATCTCTTCTTCGTTCAAGGGATGCTGTTGGTGATAGCCTTTCACTAAAGAAGTGGCAGTGGCCAGGGGGTCAGGTTTTTCGAGGATAGCATAGGCCATGGCCACTGCCAGGTCAGCGACGGTGTAGCTGTAGACCATATCCCCAAAGTCGATCAGGCCTACGACGTTTTGGTTGCGCGAGGAGATATCATCTCCCTTCCCAACGATGACGTTGTAATCATTGGCATCATTGTGGATGGCGCTTTTCCTCAAATGGGGCAATATTGGGGTTGTATTTTGTTCGAAATCATGGACGAACTCTTCAATCATTCCGCGCGATTCATCATCGACTATCATTGATTGGTATTCGTTGACCACCTCCAGAGCGTTAGCTAGATCCCAATGGAATTCACGCTGGATGGCGGGGTGGTCGAAGCTGGCCAACGCTCGATCCATTCTCCCCAGGTAAGCTCCCAGATTATGGAATAATTCGGGTGAATGCCGCCGAACATCCCCATAAGGCTTTCCAGGTAGATAGCTTACCAGCCGGACTGCGTGAACCTGACCGGCTTGGGATTCGATCTGTGTGATGGTTTCTCCAGCTGTCGATGGAATTATTTTGGGAGCCGTGACCCCGTGATGATTGAGATGTGCCATAGCCTGGTTTTGTGCTTCTAGCAGAGCGATCTCTTCGGCCGCGTTGGCGAATTTTAGGACATATTTTTCGCCTTTCTCTGTTCGCAGCCGAAAATTCTGATCGCGCTCGCTGGGTAGAGGCGTCAAGGTGCCATAGATACCGAATATTTCTTGGGCAATGGATTGAGATTCTGCAATACTGAATTTAGGAGTGTGGTCTAGTAAGGTCATAGATCGTATTAAGCAAGCGTATAGCCTGAATATAGGTGGGTGATGGCTCCGCCACCGCCCACCTATATTCAGGCATGCATCTCATTTCAAGGGGAGATCAAGATCAATTCTCTTTGTGGCTCAGAGAGATATTCCACGCCGTTCTCCGTGACCAGCACATCTTCTTCCAAACCGATATAACCGTAACCTTCAACCATCAAACCTGGTTCTATGGTGTAGACATGCCCCACTTCAACTTCCTGGAAAGGCGTATCCCCATATCGTTCCCAGGCTGGACCCAACAGCGCGCCACCGTCATGGGCGACACGACCGAGTTGGTGGCCGGTGGCATATTTGTATTCAGGGTAGCCAGCGCCAGTGACCACGCTTCGGGCCGCGGCATCGACGTCTTTACCGGCGACTCCTGGTTTCAGGGTTTCAATGGCCGCGTCGATGGCTTTGAGCACCGTCTCGAAACCGAATAAAACTTCTACCGGAGGCTGGCTTTCGCCAGGACGCAACACATATCCCATGCGCTGGATGTCGGAGCAATAATCAGCCTGATTGACGCCAAAGTCGAAGTGCAGCAGATGGCCGGGCTCGATGACCAGTTCGGTGGGGCCGCCGTGACCGACAGGGGAGTCCGGGCCGGTGTTAAATGCCGGGCAGTGGTCGTAACTCCAGGCAGTGTCTACACCGTATTTTTCAAGCTGGCTGTGCATGAACTCACCGACCTGGGCTTCGGTCATGCCAGGGCGCAGATTGTCGAAGGTGCGCTGGTAGATCTCCTCGGTGGTGGCAATTGCCTGTCGGATGCGAGCCACCTCTGAGGGAGTCTTGCGTCCCCTTTGGGCGTTGATGATCCCCTCGGCCGAGGTCAAACGATCGAGAAACTCTGTTCCCTCCAAATAGCCGGTCAGGATTTCGTAAAGCCCATGGGTCAGTCCATCCGCATGCACATTATTCTTGGATGTGTTGATGGCAATCTGTTGGGGATCCAGTTGTTCCAACGTCTCCACCAGCGTGGGCTGGATAGACTGATCGTAGAAAAGAACTGGGTCATACACACCCAGGCGCTTGACGGCCTCGGCTTCGAAGCGCCCGACGATGGCAATGCACTCGCCAGATTGAGTGAAGATCAGTGCGCTGGGCCAGGTCAGATCCTCGGGACCGAAGACGAAATCCAGCACCGGGTCGCGGACACCCGAGGTCTCGCGCACAAAGGTCAACCATAGATCGATCCCAAGCTCGTTTAGGATATCGCTCGTTTGATTTGTTTTTTCCTGGATGAGGCTCATAAGGTATCGTCTCCGAAAATAAATAGATCCCTGATGGACTGGCGAGAGTAGTTATAGCGGATGCCTTCGCCAAAGATGTGGGCGACCGAAAGGATTTTGAGTTTGGGGGGCCTTTTGGCCTCGGGAATGTGTACTGTGTCAGTGGTGACGACTTTGGTGATTTGCGGTAGGGCAACCAGTTTTTCTAACCCATCTCTGACAAAAACGCCGTGAGTGCATGCGACCCAAATCTCTTCGATACCATGCTCGATGAGATGGTTACTGAGTTCCAAGATGGTGCCTCCGGTGGAAATCTCATCATCATAGATTAGGGCTTTCTTCATCCCGCTGAGTTGTGCACCGACCATACCGCGGAATCGCACCTCAGTATCTGAAATGCGCTCTTTGTTCCCCGCGGCTACCGGCAGCCCAAGATCATCTGCAAAGCGCACCGCTGATTTTGCCTGGCCCATATCGCCGGCGACGATAATCGCATTGGAGAGATCGCGCGTTTTGAAATAGCGTTTGAAAACTGGGCGGCTGGTGAGAGGGTCGGCGGGCATGGGAAAGAAACCGTGCACCTGAGGAGAGTGCAGCATCATGGTCATCACATGGGTTGCCCCAGCGGTATGTAGGAGGTCAGCCACCAGCCGGGCAGTGATGGAGATGCGTGGAGCGTCCTTCTTGTCGGAGCGAGCAAAAGAATAATAGGGGATGATGGCATGGATCTCGCGCGCCGAGGCCGCCTTGGCGATATCCAGCATCATTAACAGTTCTACCAGATGATCGTTGACCGGCGGCGAGAGCGATTGCAGGATATATACCTGGCGTGAACGCACGCTTGCCCCGAGTTGGAGATAGAGGTTGTCATTGCTAAAACGACTGACATATGTCTCTTCCAGGGACAAGCCCAGATGTTCGGCAATATCTGCAGCCAGATCGGGATGCGAACTACCGCTGAAGAAACGTACTTCTGAAGGGTCAAGAATATTCACAGTCACCTCTTAATAAAATTTTTGAATGTACCAAGTAGCAGGTTCTCTCAGGGTTGTTTTTTTCAATGCAGCCATCCATGAAATTCGTGTCCAAAAGATATCATGAGATCATGTTATTAAGGATAGAGCACATCCTCCAAATTCGGGGACCAATTATTTGCCCAAACGCGGTCGGCCATCTCGGCGATACCAGCCAATGGGATGGTCTTGGCGGTCATTTCGTCAGCGAGCCTCCCTTCAAAGCCCCAAGATTGAGCCTCAGCATACCAGTCAGCAGGCTCAGTATTCGCGTCGTTATCGGGGAAGCCCTCCGCTAGGCTGGCACTGGGATGGACTTCTGATTGTACATAGACCAGGTCGCAGTTCAAGCGCGTCCATAATCCGGCAGTCTTATAGAAGCCATCATAGGCCTGGCGGATATGGGGTTTGTCAGGCGCGGACTGGACATGATCCAGGCTGGCAAAAGGCAGCAGCACCCGCAAATCGGGCAGCTTCTCGCCGATGGCGGCGTAATTATGCACTGTGATGCGGTATGGCCAGAAATCAGCGGTTTGTTGGGGAGTGGCGACATCTGTGGGCCAAGTTTCCAGGGTGAAGGTGCCGTTATCCAACAGGGCTTGAGTCAGCGCGTGGGAGTACCAGCGCTTTCCCATCACTTGCGGACCTTTGTCGTCCAGCACGTAATCGTCCCCACCAGGCACTTCGAAGACTGGCCGCCCCTCTGGGTAGGTTGCATTTTGAACCCAGCCCAGGTGGCTGTAATCCACAGTAACGCTGGTAGGCGTGTACCCAAGGTGTTCGAAATAGGGATTATAGATGGGTTTGCGACGCTCGCCAAAGTGACCGATCTCCAGATGATACATTTCAGCCATGGTGGGATTCTCGCGCCCGACGAAATATTGCAACCCTTGAAGGTCTTCCCCATAATAGGCCAGGACATTCGTTGCCACGACCCCCGCGTGGGAGGAGGCGAACAAGCCTACGTTATCGTAAAGCGGCTCTACTGAAATCAACTCATGCAGATATGCTCCATCGACATTGGGTATCACCCCCAATGCGAACCGGATCGTATCCCGTAGCGCCGCCAGGCTGTCAGGCCCGCCCCAATCATATTCTCCTTCGCTGCTGATCTTGGTTCGCTGGTCGGTCTTCCCGGGCCACATGTGGCTAATGCTGATGCCCCCCACATCGGCAGGGTTGTACTCCAGATGGAAGGGCACCATCTTCTGGTTGTATTTCTCCACGAACCAGGTCGAAGCCACGACGACAATTGGCGCACTCTCGCCATAGCGGGGTTGAGCAGGCAAGTCGACGCGTACGGCGATTTTACCGTTTTCAGGAGATTGGATGTGGGTATAGATGATTTCCCCAGGTTGGGTGAGGTTTGGTTGTTGGTTGTTTGGATGAACGCTAGCCTGGATGAGGGAGGGAGATGCTACATTGGGGAAATTGCACCCGTAGAATGTGCAAACCATTGGAAGAAACAAACTTATCAATAGGGCAGTTTTGTGCTTCATCGGTTTGCTCCTTCTATATCGGAATTTTGCCTTACTCTAGTGCTGGACCTGCCAGTCGAATTCTCTCAGTCCTTGCATTAATTTCTCCATATTGTACTCAAAAGATTCGAACGAAAAGTCTCTGCTTTTTTCGACATCATCGACAAGCTGGCGAATATCGGGGGGCAACGCCTCATAAATTGCCCTGGGGTCATCAATGAATATTGGAATGATATTGCTGATTTGACCCTCAGATCGAATGATCTTCTCCACCAGCTTGAGCTCTTCTTGCTGTCGTGGAGTCTGCACCGAGTCTACGCTCAACAATACCAGCACCGCTCCTCGCGACGAAACATCGAAGAACCCCTCCTCGATATGTACCCCCCAATCTTCTTCGGGCGGCAGTTCGAGGTTAGAAAAGACACCAAAATCCATCTCGCGCAGGTCGCTCTTGATCCGTTCAGCGAATTCCACATCTGCCGGGGCGTAGGATAAGAAGACGCTGGCCTTCTTGGTCAGGTAAGAGAGTTCCTCTTCTAGATTGGTCTCAGTGTCATCCAGATCGATCTCATGGTACGTCTTTTCTGGATACCCTTTGATGATCTCAACTTCTTCTTGTACCCAGCGTGAATTTTTAGCGTTTTCACTGTCGCAGAGGATGAACCAGGAACGGGCCTCGATCTCGCGCGTTATGAGATCGTCGATCTCATCATCATCATCATCCAAACACTTGAGGAAGAACATCAACGGGTTGTGTCCCTCCACCTCGAGGATGTTTCGAACATCGCGGACTTTATCGAAATCTTTATGGGAATGGGAGAGAAAAATCCAGGATCCTTCAGACATAGCCAAGCTCCACAGAAAATGATGTCAAAACCTATGATATCAGGAAAAGGATATTCTGTTTAAGAATTCCTGACGGGTCTATTTGAAACGCCGTGGGACTTTCCAAATTTAAGGGGATCACCCTGGCAATTCCTGGAGAGTCTGCTTGACAGTTTTCTAGGAATCGCGATGAATGTTGGTAGATTTGACCAAATCTGGGAGGTAACCCTTTCTCTAGCCGTACTTCTCCCGCAGATACTCGACGACCAACTGGTCGATATAATCGCCCTCGCCATTCCAGCGCTCTTCTAAGTTTTCCATACCTACCAAAAGAAACAGCGCCTGACGAGTGCTTTCGTCGAAGGTGCCTGTGATTGGACCGGAATAGTGCTCCGTTGCCAGGAGAATCTTCTGCATCTCAGATGCCACCTCAGCTAGGGGGATTAGATCATCAGGATTGACTTCCCCATAAAATAGATGGTGCTTCTTTACCAATTTCTGTAATTGAGTGATCGGCTTGGGATCATCGTCCACGCGCAGGTCCAGGTAGCGGTCGTTATTGCCTCCATAGCCACCTTTCTTTCGTACTACTAGAACCCCCGCTGACTGTCGACCGCGGCTATCTCCACCGGCATCCTGTCCGGCTCTTAAGGCCTCCACCAGCCAGTCCGCTAATTCCCCGTCCTTGCCGCGTATATGTTCGAAGCGCTCGGCCATGGCTTCGATAGTGCCGGGGATCAGGATATTGCCCTGGCAGGCATACCCCTCGCCGATGATATGCCCGGCCCAGGCTTTACATTCGGAGCCAGTAAATGCAAATGCCCGCCCTTCTCTATCGACCGCGCCGACCTGGCGCACTGCTTCCCCTGTGTCCCCAGTAGTAAGGGCTAAGATCGTATCCTTGGCTGAGGTGCCCGTGGCCATTAAATCCAATCCCCGGGGGCCGTAGGTGAGATTAGCGCGCGCCTGTGTTGCAATCGCCCCTGCCCCAGCTTGCGCCCACGAAACAACCGCCGCTACGGCCAGGAACTTGGATTGTACGGCAACTCCCCATTCGGAGCGTTGGGGGTCAAAAGCAACAATCGAGAATGTTGCGATGGGCTTCATTTTTGTTCAATCTGGGAGAGGAGGGCCTCGATCTGTTGGTGGTGGAAAACCTCATGCCCGGCATAGCCCTCGAACCACTCCAGGCCGTTCATTTCTTGCAATCCCCCCTCGTGGACTAGTCCCATATTGACATCCTTAGGCCAATTCTCGAAATAGTGTTTTGTGCCCAATCGAGCGCGCTGGAACCAGAACTCGATCACATCTTTGGGTGTACCATACGGGGGTGGGGGCGGCAGGAAAGTGATGCCATCTGGCGGTTTGACCCCCTCCAGCAGCGGGCGAGCGATCATCTCGCGCAAATAGATCTCATCGATGGCCAAGTGCATGAATACCTCCCCTAAAGACCAGGCACCCTCAGCCTCACCTTGAGTTGGACGCCAGTCAAGTTGCGCTTGTGTGAGGTTTTCCATGTAGCTCAATGTTTTGGCGCGTACAGCTTCCATCTTCTTCCATACATCTTGGGGTTTCATCGTGATGACTTTCTCCTTTGGCATACGAATATTACCCAAATCATACCATAATGGCATCATTCTCTTGGAGCCACACACTTTCGAGGCTGTCCAAATGATCGG